>CAMDOT010000029.1 GCA_945903635.1 Rhizobium sp. Q54
TCAGGCCGCAATCGACCGCCGCTTCGTGAGGGCTCGCGAGGCCGTCGTCTACCGCGACGTCGAACGCGATATGGAAGGTATCCCGATCGAACCGGCGGGACCGCCGGGCGCCGAGGTCTTCGCGGAACGTGCCGCTGAACTCACGCCCGAGGACGCGAGCGACGAGGTGCGCACCCGCATCGGCCAAGTCGCCGCCTTCGCCCAGCGTCGTGCCGAGCGGCAGTGGCAGAAGCAGCAGGCCGATGCCGGTGTCGCTGCCCTCGACTGGTTCGGGAAGAACCCCGGCGGGTCGTTCCTGGCGATCCCGGCGGACATCCGTGATTGGCTGGCGCCGGATCAGTGGCGCGGCCTGGAAACTCTGGCGATCGAAGGCCGCCTGAAGACCGACGGCGACCTGTTCGAAAACCTCGATCGTCAGATGATCTACGAGCCCGAGGCGTTCGCCGCCGTCGATCTCGACCGCCATCACCTGTCGCTGGACGACGAAGACCGCGCCCGCTTCGCCGGTGCGCAGAAGGTGATGGCCGAGGGCCGGATCGATCCGGACCTCGCACGCTATGACCGGATGCGGAGCGGCATCGACCGGTCGCTCACGGTATTGGGCATCGACACCGATGGCCCCGTGGCGACGAAGGTCCGTGCTGAGGCACGCAACCGGCTAGGAAGCTTCGAGACGATCGAAGGCAGGCCACTCACTGGGCGGGATATCGACGGCATTGTTGATGGCGAAGTCGCGCGAGTTAGGCCTGAGGAACCGCCTCGTAACTCATCAGATGCTGATGACAAGTCCGCCGAGCTGCAACTGGCCGGTGACAACCAGCGCGAGAACAAGCAGGCGAGGGACATTGCGGTGAAATTGAAGCTGACGCCCTATCAGCAAGACCAACTCCATCGCGAAATTTCGGGGCAGGGAAAGAACTATCAGGAAGTATTGCAGATCGCCATAGAGATGTTTAACAAGTAGTGGAGAGGAAGACATGAAAAAGCAACTGGAAGTTGTGTTCGCACCGTTGATCGGTAGCCTCGTGTGGAACGTCCACCGTGGCGAGGGACGATATCTGACGATGGAGTTCGGCAAGCCGCATCTGCGCGTGACGGAACCGCGCGGCCGGACGTCGGCGACGTTGAAGAGCGTCCAGCGCTTGTCCCGGATGCGTAGGGCGTACGTCTATGGCGACTGGGCCCTGTTCATCCAGGGCGACTGGAAGGTCGCCGTGGAGGATGACTGGCTGCATAGCGACGACGAGATCGTCCTGTATTCCTTGAAGGAAGAGTGTTTGCGGAACCTCAGCGGTCAACGCCTCGTATCGGTCGAGGCCGCGGAGGATGGACGCCACCTGAGCCTTGCCTTCGATCTGACTGGCAAGCTCGAAATCTGGCCACCGGCCGAGGACGACGACATGCAGTGGTCACTGCATGGCTGGGACGGCAACACGGCGGCGGTCGATCACGACGGCAAACTGGAGTTCGAAGTCCGCGAAGCTGGCCGCGAGGCGACGTGAATATCGCCGAATTCGACACTGAATTGAAGGACTTCGTCGCTGATTGCGCGCCCGGTCGCGCCGAAGATTGGCTGGGTCTCGTGGTGATCGCGAATTTTTTTCCGACGTCACTGCGGCGTTACCGGCAACGATGAGGTAAAGCGGCTTTCGCTAAAGGCCGTTCGTTCGCTCATGGAGCGCGGCTTTCGCGTCGGTCAATTCAAGCGCTATGGTGACTCCAAGCTGATCCTGTGGCCAGACCAAACGCCCGATGCTGTCGTCGCGCGCATCGACAAGGAGTGGGATGCGGCGAAGGGCGACCCCAACATCAACGACATCTGTTGGTTCGAGTGATACGATGAGCAATATTGAAGTGCATCCCAAGGTCGGGGAACTCACCGACATCCTGTTGTCCGTGCCGGACGAAATCGGCCTCTACGAGATTTGCTCGGATCTGAAGTACGATCTGCATGTCTCCGATGAGGACGAGATAAAACGCATCACGCTCGACGTAGTGCGCGAGATGCTGCGCCGCGGTGCGCGGGTCGATTTCGACTGCGGTGTTCCGACCGGGAGGCACAATCCCGAAAAGACGTCGGACGAGATCGTGGCACGGATCGAGCGCGAGTGGGCGGAGCTCAGGGGCCTGCCCACCATCGGCGACATCTGCATGTTCGTGTGGACGCCAGACGCCATGGAAGCCTTTAAAAAATGAAGCGTGCCGGTGCCGCCAACCGATGTTCGGTCTGGCGGCGTCGGCACAACTCACGCGTGCTTTACGCTCCAGCCGATCACGCTTAGAAGTTGGCATGGAACAGCTTCGAGCTGTATTTTCGCCGCTGATCGGCAGCTTGATCTGGAACGTCCGGCGCGGCGTTGGACGGTACCCGACGATGGAGTTCGGCGAGTCGCATTTGCTGGCACAGGAACCCAAGGGCCACACATTGCCACTCTTTAGGAGATGTCGATGGCTAGTGAACTCGAACTGTCAGAAAACGAATTGGCTGACGAACTCGCGGGACCACCGCTGGAGCCTGGAGCGGACGAGCGACCGGGCGCCCAGAGTACGACCTTCGCCGCGGAATGCCTGGCTGGTGTCAGAACGCTCCCGTCATCCGAGCAATGGGTGCTGGGAGCGGAGCTTGTTACCAATTGCGACCAATGGGGTGATATCTGGCGGGTCGATTTTGAAATCGACAGTGAATCGTTTGGTCCGCTCCTGAACCGTCTGATGAGCTGGCGGAGGGCCGATGGCACGATACCCGTCGTCGTCGCGATCGGGCAGAAAGTGCCGCCGCTAGCCTGAAGGTTTCCCGACACTGCTCGCCTTTTTCGACGCGCGGGTGTCGGAAAACGGCCGGCGGAAAGCCTTGCCGATCAACGCCTTGAATTTTCCGACACGATTTTCCCGACACCGGGGCGTCGGTAAAAGCCTCAGGCGTCGGGCGCTATTTCCAGGGGTCGGCGACCTTGGGCCAGAACGGCGTCTTGCGCTTGGTATAGGACCAGCGCGTGACGTCGGGGTCGGCGGCGCCGGGCGAGGCCACGTAGAGGATCTCCTTCGCCAGCCCGACGAAGCCGTTATAGAAATGCTGCGCCGACTTCACGATCACGACGCGGTAGTCGGCGGGCTCGGCGCCGACCGCGCGGAAGGCGTCGGCATGGAAAGTCTGGTTGCGTCGCGTGCAGATCGCGATGTCGACATGCTCCGACGACAGCAGCGCCATGTCGCCCAGCGGCGACATCACCGGCCCGTAGGGCTGGAAGACATTGCGCGCGATCTTCTTCACCGTGACGTCTAAATCGACCGGCTCGCCGCTCACCGCGCCCGACTTGCCGCCCAGCCGCATGCGGATGCGCGCGCCCTCGCCCGCCTCCTCGGCGATCTGGAAGGCCATCGGATCCCACATCACGCCGAACAGGGCCGGGCCGATCTCGCGTTCGACCAGCGCCTTCAGCACGAAGGTCGAATCGCCCGGCGCGCCGGAGCCGGGATTGTCGGCGCGGTCGGCCAGCACCAGCGGCCCCTGGTTGTGCGAGGCGGCGCGGTCCATCGCCTCGTCGATGGTGAGGTACTTGGTGGCGTAGCGTTCGCGGTTGGCCCACAGCTCCTGGCCGAGCTGCTTGGCCAGCGCTTCGGCCTTCTTCATGTCGCCGTCGGCCACGACGAGGGTGCGGGTGCCGACGTCTTCCACATCGGCAAAGGAGAAGCCGTGGCTCAAGGAGACCGAGAGGATGCCGTCCTTGCCCTCGAGCGACTTCATGCGGACCACGAACTCGTTGATCGGCGGCACGGAAGTCCGGTACTGCGCGATCATGCGGCAGTCGTAGCGCGCCATCACGGGCTTCACCTTGCCGAGGGCCGTGTCGGCGATGATCGCGAACAGTTCGGCCGCGCGTTCCATCGCGTCGGTGTGCGGGTATTCCTTGTAGCCCACCAGCACGTCGGCGCTGTCGAGCATGAGCGCGCTCAGGTGACAGTGCAGGTCGAACTCGGCGCCGATCGCCACCTTGGGCCCGACAATGGCGCGGATCCTGGCCAGGAGATCGCCCTCGCAGTCGTCGTAGCCGTCGGCCACCATGGCGCCGTGCACGTTGATCAGCACCGCATCGAGCGGCAGGGCCGCCTTCACGCCGGCCAGGACCTCGTCGCGGAAATCCTCGTAGACCTTGCGCACCGTCGTGCCCGATGGGGCGGCGAAGGTGGCGAGCCCCTCGATCACCGTCCAGCCGCGCTTCTCGGTCTCCTTGCGCCAGACGTGCAGCGGCGCGGTGAAGTTGGTGGGCTCGTGCTTCGTGGCGTCACCGCGCCAGATGCCGTGTTCCTGGTAGCCGCGCAGGCCGGTCGGAAACGGTACGAACTGATTGGTCTCGGTCCCGAGGGCCGCGATAAAAACACGCTTGGTCAAAATCTACTCCTTACGGCGATGACAGCCCACGACATGGTCGTCGACCATGCCGGACGCCTGCATGAAGGCGTAACAGATGGTCGAGCCCACGAACTTGAAACCTTCCTTGGCGAGCGCCCTGGCCAGCGCGTCGCTCTGCGGCGTGCGCGCCGGCACGTCCTTCAGTGTCTTCGGCTTGGCGTGGGGCAGCTCGCCCACGATCTTGCGCAGCCAGCGATGGAAAGAGCCCTCGCGCTCTACCAGTTTCAGGAAGGCCTGGGCGTTGGTGACGCTGGCCGCGATCTTGCCGCGGTGGCGGATGATGCCGGGGTCGGCCAGCAGCTTGGCGAGCTTGGCCGGCGTGTAGCGGGCGATCTTGTGGGTGTCGAACCCGTCATAGACCTTGCGGTAGTGCTCACGCTTGCGCAGCACGGTGATCCAGGAAAGCCCCGCCTGGCAGCCTTCCAAGGTCAGCAGCTCGAACAGGGCACGGTCGTCCTTGAGCGGACGGCCCCACTCCTTGTCGTGATATTTTTCGTACAGCGGATCGGCGCTCGCCCAGCCGCAGCGACTCTTGCCGTCCGTGCCGACGACGGTGTCCTGTCTTATTGCCATGCGCGGACCCTACCCAAGCGCGTCGCGAGACGCCACACTGGGACGAACGGAGGAAACACAAATGAGCAGGGATCTCTCGGACCTGAAGGTCTGCATCTTCGACGTCTTCGGCACGGTGGTGGACTGGCGCGGCAGCCTGATCGAGGACCTTCCGAAGCTCGGCAAGAAGTATGGAATCGAGACCGACTGGACCAGCTTCGCCGACGACTGGCGCGGCCTCTACCAGCCGCAGATGACGCGCGTGCGGAAGAAAGAGCTGCCTTGGACGCGCATCGACGATCTGCACAAGGAAGCGTTCGAGATGCTGCTCGCGAAGCGGGGGCTAAAGCATCCGGGCGAGGAAGGGTCGTGGGAGTTCACCCACCTCTGGCACAGACTGCGGCCGTGGCCCGATTCGGTCGAGGGCATCGGCATGATGAAGAAGAAGTATGTCGTGAGCACGCTCAGCAACGGCAACGTGGCGCTCTTGATCAATATGGCCAAGAACAGCGGCATTCCGTGGGATCACTGCTTCTCGGGCGAGACCTTCCATCACTACAAGCCCGACCCCGAGGCCTATCTCGGCGTGGTCGACAGCATGTACCTGAAGCCGCACCAGGTGATGCTGTGTGCGGCCCACAATGGCGACCTGGCGGCGGCGCAGAAGTGCGGCCTGTCGACGGGTTTTGTGCTGCGCACCGGCGAGCACGGCCCCGGCCAGAAGCGCGATCTCAAGGCAGAGGGCGACTGGGACGCCGTCGGCAATTCGATCATCGAGGTCGCGAAGAAGATCGGCTGCTGATCGTTGTCGTCCTGAGTCGAAGGCGAAGGACCTGACGCCAGCAACAGCGACGCTGTATCAGGCGCTAGATCCTTCGCTTCGCTCAAGGGCGGAGGTTACTCCGCCCGAGATGACAAATACTCAAACTCCAATCGTCGTCAGGTCCTGGAACCAGTGCTGCGCCTGGATGTAGGACTTGATCTTGGGGGAGAGGGCGTGCGGGTTGGTGTCGTGCACCACCCAGATCAGGACGGCGTCGTCGACGACCTTCTCATGCACCTTGGCCATGATGGCGTCCTGCTGGCTGGCATCGAAGGTTGCGAGCGCCTGGTCGATCAGCTTGTCGACCTCGGGGCTGGCGTAATTGCTCCAGTTCACGCCGACGGGCGAGGCCTGGTTGGAGGCGAAGAAGCGTGTGAAGGCGTAGAGCGGATCGGACGTCACATAGGCGATGTTGTTGGCGGTGACGTCCTTGTTCATCTCGGCCTTGGCGCCGGCGCGCCAGGCCGTGTAGAGCGCCTCGAGTTCGACCACCTTGAATTCGAGGTCGATGTAGACGTCCTTGAACATCTCCTGGATGGCCTCGTTCATGGGCAGCGACAGCATCTGGCCGGTGCCGCCGGATGCCACCACGAACTTGGTCTTCAGCGGCTGGGCCTTGCTGAAACCGGCGGCGCTCATGAGCGTGCGGGCCTGGTCCGGCGCGTACTTGATCTCGAAACTGGGCTTGCCGAACCATGGGCTGGTGCGGTCGACCTGGCCGAACGCGGGCTGGGCGAGGCCGCCCAGCAGCTGGACGATGGCGTTGCGGTCGATGGCGAGGTTGGCGGCCTTGCGCAGGCGGATGTCGGTCCAGGGCGAGCCCGGCAGCATGGAGGGATGATAGTTCCAGACGTGGGGCGTCACGTTCTGGACGATCCTCATGCCGCCCTTGGTGAGGCGATCGACGGCGTCGGGCGGCGGCGTTTCGATCAGGTCGACGGCGCCTGACAGCAGGGCGGCGGTGCGGGTCGAGGCTTCGGGGGCCACGATCAGCACCATGCGATCTGCCTTGGGAATGCGCTTGGGGTTCCAATAGGCCTCGTTCTTGACCAATTCGGCGCGTTCGCGGGGCACCAGCCGGGCAAGCTTGAACGGGCCGGTGCCGGACGGCTCGGACGCGACCTTGTTCCAGTCCTTGCCCATCTTCTCCCACTGGGCGGGGCTGCAAACCAGGAACCAGAGCATCTGGTAGGGGAAGAGCGCGTCGACGACCTTGGTTTTCACCTCGACGGTCATGTCGTCGATCTTCTTGTAGCTTGCGACCGATGGCAGGCGTGGCCGGACCTGCGAGGCCTGGCGCTGGTCGAACTGCGGGGACTTGGTGTCGAACACCTTGTCGAAGTTCCAGACCACCGAATCGGCGTTGAAGGCCGAGCCGTCGTGGAATTTGACGCCGGGGCGGAGCTTAAAAACCCAGAGAGTCTTGTCGGTGTCGTCGACCTTCCACTCGGTGGCCAAGCCCGGGATCAGCTTGCCCGGCCGGTCGGAGACATCCATCTCCCAGGCGACCAGCGGATCGTAGATCGTGTAGCCGGTGAATTTGTAGGCGCCGGCGCCGCGGTCGGGCTGGCCGGTGGTGAGCGGCACGTCGGCCATGGAGATGCCGAAGCGCACCACCGTTTCCTGGGCGCGGGCCGGTGTGGCGGTGAAGCCCGCCGGCAGGGCGAGGGCGCTGGCGCCGGCCAGGATTGAGCGGCGTGACATCGAACGTCGTGACACCGTGTTGCGGCGGTCGTTCATGGTGTTCTCCTGGCGGTCAAAGCGTGGGTCGTCGCGCCCGCCACGGCGTCGCGCGCTCGTAGGCGGCGCCGGCGGCAAAGACGCTGGCCTCGTCGAACGGTCGGCCGGCGAGCTGGAAGGCGAGCGGAAAGCCGTCGCTGCCGAAGCCGCAGCACACCGTCATGGCCGGCTGGCCGGTGACGTTGAACGGCATGGAAAGCGACGGCTTGCCGAGGAAATGGAAGATCTGCTGCGGCTCCTCGAACGTCTCCGGCGCGCCCCATTGATTGGCCGCCATCACCAGGTCGTAGCCGCGCATCGCGGCCCGCGTGTCCTGCTGCAGCTTGCGCCGGAAACGCACCGCCGAGAGATACTGCTCGGCGCTGAGGAAGGCGCCGAGCTGGAAGCGCCGCCGCGTTGTGTAACCGAACTTCTCCGGCGTCTCGATGACGTCGCGGCGGTGAATGGCATGCGCCTCGACCGTGATGATGACGCGGCCGCAGATGTGATAGTCGCGGATGTCCGGGAACACGACGTCTTCAACGATCGCGCCTTGGTCGCGCAGCACTTCGACCGCATCGTCGATACCCTTCTTCATCTCGGGCGTAACGCTGGCGATCTCGCTTTCGTACCAGCTCCGCGCCAGCGCGATTCGCATGCCCTTGATGGAGCGATGAGCCGAGGCGCCATAGTCGACCTTGGGCACACGCGCCGAGGCCTGGTCGTTGGGATCATGGCCGGCCAGAACATCGAGCATCAGGGCCGAGTCCTCCACCGTCCAGGTGAGCGGGCCCGCGGTGTCGAGGCTGAACGACAGCGGATAGATGCCGCACCGACTCACCAACCCATAGGTCGGCTTGATGCCGGCCGTGCCGCAGAAGCCCGCCGGATTGCGGATCGATCCGCCGGTATCCGAGCCCATGGCGCCCATGCAGAGCGCGCCGGCGACGGCGGCGCCCGAGCCACTCGAAGATCCGCCGGGCTGATAGTCGGTGTTCCAGGGATTGCGCGCCGCCGGAAATGGCTGGTCGGGCGTCATCGCGCCGTTAGCGAATTCGTGGGTGGCGAGCTTGCCGAGAATGACGGCGCCGCCACTCTTCAGGCGCCGCACCGTCTCGGCATCGATCGCCGGCACGTAGTCGACCTTAAGATGCGAATGACCGGTCGTCTTCACGCCGGCCGTCTCGTAGATGTCCTTCAGTGCTATCGGGATGCCATGCAGCGGGCCACGCGTAAGGCCGCCCGCACGCTCCATGTCTGCCTGCTTCGCAGCCGCGAGGGCGAGTTCGCCGGTGACGGTGATGTAGCTCGCAAGCTTGTGATCGACGGCGGCGATGCGCGAGATGAATGCTTCGGTGAGGGTTGTCGAGGTGAGGTCGCCCGACGCCATGCGGCGTCCCGCCTCGGCGATGCTGAGGGTCGTGAGATCTGCCATGTGACGCCTATTCGTCGGCGCGGAATACGTGCGGCGGCTCGGCGGCCCAGGCCCAGCGCTGGGGCATGCGCTCCATCAAACCGAGTAGACCGACATAGCCCTTGTGGAGATGACCGATGTCCTCCGCGGTCAAGGTCAGGCCTGTCAGTGCGGCGCGTGCGCGAAATTCATCGAGCGTTGGCGCCTTGTTCGACGTTGTCATGAAATTCCTCCGCTGGGTTGAGCATGCAATCGACATGCCGCGTCATTTGCGGACCTCGGCGTGGCATTGGCTTGACGCTTGCATGACGGAACGGTGAGCGCGCCTCGTAGGGCGGCGCCGAACTGAGGAGCATCGAATGTTCAAGCGCCTTCGAGTGGCCGCCGTCGGCTTCAGCGTCCTGGCGGCAAGCGCGATGCCTGCCTTCTCGCAGGGCACTCTGCGCATCGGCATGACAGCCGCCGACATTCCGCAGACGACGGGCCAGCCCGACCAGGGGTTCGAAGGCTTCCGGTTCGCCGGCTACACCATCTATGACGCGCTGGTGAATTGGGACCTATCCAAGGCCGATACCATCGCCGACATCAAAGCCGGCCTTGCCACCGAATGGGCGCCTGTCGAGGGCGATCCCAAGCGCTGGATCTTCAAGCTGCGTCAGGGCGTGAAGTTCCAAGACGGCTCGGACTTCGACGCCGACGTCGTCGTCTGGAACCTCGAGAAAATCCTGAACGACAAGTCGCCGCAATTCGATCCCAAGCAGGCCGCCCAAGCGCGAGGCCGCATACCGACGTTGGTGGCCTGGAAGGCGATCGACAAGCATACGGTCGAACTCTCGACACGCGTCGTGAACGCGCTGTTCCCCTACGACATGTCCTACATCTTCTATTCGAGCCCCACGAACTGGGAGAAGCTGGGCAAGGACTGGGTCAAGGTTGCATTGCAGCCCATCGGCACCGGTCCCTTCAAGGTCGACCGCATGGTGCCGCGCGAGCGACTCGAGCTGTCGCGTTTCGACGGCTATTGGGACAAGAACCGCGTGCCCAAGCTCGACAAGGTCCTGTTGTTCCCGATGCCCGAGGCCGCGACCCGCACGGCCGCCCTGCTCGCGGGCCAGGTCGACTGGATCGAGGTCCCGGCGCCCGATGCCATTCCTCGTCTCAAGCAGGGTGGCATGACGATCGTCACCAACAAGTATCCGCACAACTGGGCATACCAGCCCAGCATGGTTGAAGGCTCGCCCTTCACCGACATCCGCGTGCGCAAGGCCGCCAACCTCGCCATCGATCGTGCCGGCCTCAACAAGCTGCTGGGTGGCCTGATGATCGAGTCCAAAGGCGCGGTCTATCCTGGTCATCCCTGGTTCGGTTCGCCCAGCTTCGACATCAAGTACGATCCCGAAGCGGCCAAGAAGCTCCTGGCCGAAGCTGGCTACAGCGCAACCAAGAAGCCCAAGATCAAAATCGCGATCTCGACCTCGGGCTCGGGTCAGATGCTGCCGCTGCCGATGAACGAGTATGTCCAGGAGAACCTGAACGCCGTGGGCTTCGACACGACGTTCGAAGTCATGGAGTGGAATGCGCTGGTCACTTTCGGCTTCCAGCCCGTGACTGGCGACGCCTCCACCAAGGCCGGCACCAACGGCATCAACATCAGCCGCGCCACGGTCGATCCCTATTCGGCTTTCATGCGCCTCTATCACAGCGAGTATGTTCCGCCGAAAGGGGCCAACTGGGGCCTCCTGAAGGATCCTAAGCTGGATGAGCTGATCAACAAGGCGCACACCAGCTTCGAGCGCGCGGCGCAGACCAAAGCCCTGGCTGACGTGCACACCTACATCGTCGACCAGTCCTACTGGGTTTATATCGCGCACGATCTCAATCCCCGCGCCATGAACCCCAAAGTCAAGGGTTTCGTGCAGGCCCAGAGCTGGTTCCAGGATCTCACGCCCATTGAGATGGCGAAGTAACGGCGAAGGACGGGCGGCATGCTGCTCTACGCGCTGCGACGATTGCTCTACCTGGTGCCGGTCGCCTTCGGCGTGTCGCTGCTCGTTTTCGCGCTGGTGCATCTGGCACCGGGCGATCCGATCTCGGCCATCGTCCCGCCCGACGCGCCCAAGGAAGTCGTCGACAAGCTCAAGGAGTACTACGGCTTCGACAAGCCCTTGCCGGTGCAGTACTTCCGCTGGCTTGCGGTTACGCTGACCGGCGACCTCGGCACCTCGATCGGCACCGGCCGGCCGGTGGCGGCCGAAGTGGCATCGGCCTTCGGCAACACCATCATCCTGGCGATCGCGGCCACGCTCTTCGCCTTTACGCTCGCCGTCATCCTCGGCACCTCGGCGGCCTACGCCAAGTCGCGGATCGTCGACCGGCTGGTGACGATGATCTCGCTGGTGGGCGTAAGCGTGCCGCATTTCTGGCTGGCGATCGTGCTGGTCATCATTTTCTCGGTTGAATTGGGCGCCCTGCCGCCGATGGGACTCGGACCGGAGAACTCGACGGGCTGGCGCCCCGACTGGGCGCACTTCAAGCACATGATCCTGCCGACCATCGCCCTCTCGGTGATCCCGCTCGGCGTCGTCACGCGCACGGTGCGTTCCACGGTCAAGGAAACGCTCAGCATGGAGTTCGTGACCGCATTGCAGGCCAAGGGCATGCGCGACGACCAGATCCTGCGTCACGTGCTCAAGAATGCCGCTCCGACATGCCTCGCCGTGATGGGCCTGCAGGCTGGTAACCTGATCGGCGGATCGATCCTGATCGAGACGGTGTTCGCCTGGCCCGGCACCGGCTTTCTCCTAAACAGCGCCATCTTTCGCCGCGACCTGCCGATCCTGCAGGGCACGACCCTGGTGCTGGCCGGCTTCTTCATGCTGCTCAACCTCACCGTGGATGTGATCCAGACCATGGTCGATCCACGCATCAAGCGGGGTTGAAGACGATGGCCATCCAGAGCCCCACCGTCGACATTTCTGCCGCTCTCGTACGGCCCACCCTGGCATCAGCATCGCGCGGCTACTGGCCCTCTGTCGGGCGTCGGCTGCGCCGCGATCCGGTGACATTGGTTTGCGCCGGCATCCTGCTGCTGGTCGTCCTGTCGTCGATCTTCGCCCCGCTGCTGGGCCTCGCCGATCCCTACAAGACCTCGATGATCCGCCGGCTCTACCCGCTGGGTTCGCCCAACCATCTGCTGGGCACCGACGAGCTCGGACGCGACATGTTTGCCCGCCTGATCTATGGCGGCCGACTGTCGTTGTTCATGGGGGTGATGCCGGTTCTGTGCGCATTGCTGATTGGCGGCACGCTCGGCATCACTGCGGGCTTTGTCGGCGGCAAGGTCAACATGGCGATCATGCGCGTCATGGACGTGTTTTACGCTTTCCCCTCGGTGCTGCTGGCCATCTCGCTCTCGGGCGCGTTGGGTGCCGGCACCGAGAACACCCTCCTGTCACTTACCCTGGTGTTCATTCCACCGATCTGCCGCGTCTCGGAAAGCGTCACCACCCAGGTGCGCGGCTTCGACTTCGTCGATGCGGCGCGCGCCAGCGGCGCGAGCGCCCTCACCATCGTGCGCGTGCATGTCCTGGGCAATGTCCTGGGGCCGATCCTGGTCTACGCCACCTCGCTGATCAGCGTGGCCATCATTCTGGCGGCCGGCCTCAGCTTCCTCGGTCTCGGCGTCAAGCCGCCCGAGCCGGAATGGGGTCTGATGCTGAACACCTTGCGCCAGGCGATCTATGTCAATCCGGTTCTGGCGGCCCTTCCCGGCGTGATGATCTTCATCACCTCGATCTGCTTCAACCTGATGAGCGACGGGCTGCGCGCCGCCATGGACGTGAAGGCCTGACATGGACTCGCTGATGCCCCGGGAGGATCGCGGTGGACCGGCCCAGCCGCTGCTTCTGGCGCAGGGCCTGCGCAAGCATTTTCCTGTGCCGGGCGGGCTGCTCGGCCGCTCCCGCAAGGTGGTCCGCGCGGTCGACGATCTCTCGCTGTCGGTCGCCAAGGGCGAGACGCTGGGCGTCGTGGGAGAATCAGGTTGCGGCAAGTCGACGGTGGCGCGGCTTCTGATCCGACTGATCAAGCCGGACAAGGGCACCATGGTGCTGGACGGCGATCCGGTCGACGAGCCGCACGGGATCACGGTCAACGAGTTGCGCCGCCAGGTGCAGATGGTGTTCCAGGATTCCTACGCTTCACTCAATCCCAGGCTCACCATCGCCGAGACGCTGGCCTTCGCCCCCAGAGCGCACGGCCTGCCGGCGTCGGAGGCACGCGCCCGCGTACGCGACCTCCTCGACAAGGTCGGCCTCGATCCCGCCAGCTACGCCGAGCGCTATCCGCACGAGCTGTCCGGCGGCCAGCGCCAGCGGGTCAACATCGCGCGCGCGCTGGCGCTCCGGCCGAGGTTGATCATCCTCGACGAGGCCGTGTCGGCCCTCGACAAGTCGGTCGAGGCGCAGGTCCTCAACATGCTGGTCGACCTCAAGACCGAACTCGGCCTTACCTACATCTTCATCAGCCACGACCTCAACGTGGTTCAGTATCTCAGCGACCGCGTCCTGGTGATGTATCTCGGCAAGATCGTCGAGCTGGGTTCGGTCGAGGCGATCTACGGCAATCCGCAGCATCCCTACACGCGGGCGCTGCTCTCGGCGCGACCGTCGATGGATCCCCGGCGACGCACCAAGGAAGCACCCATCCAGGGCGATCCGCCCAATCCCATCGATCCGCCGTCCGGCTGCCGCTTCCGCACGCGCTGCCCGTTCGCCGAGGACGTCTGCGCGCGGGTGGAGCCGCCGCTCGCCGATACCGGGGCGCAGGCCGTTGCCTGTCACATGCGGGTGGTGGGCTCCGGTCATTCCAAGGCTGCCGCACCATGAGCGATCTCCTGCAAGTCCGCGACCTGCACGTGAAGTTCGTCACGCCCGACCGCACCGTGAATGCCGTCAACGGCGTCAGCTTCGACGTGAAACGCGGAGAAACGCTCGGCATCCTGGGTGAGTCGGGGTCGGGCAAGAGCGTTACCCTGCGGTCGATCCTGCGCTTGCACCCGGAGCACCGGACGCGCTGGGGCGGTAGCATCAAGCTGGAGGGCGACGAGATCCTGACCATGGGCAGGAGCGCCCTGTCGGACCTACGCGGCCAGCGGGTCGCCATGATCTTCCAGGAACCGGCGACTGCCTTCGATCCGGTGTTCACCATCGGCCATCAGATCGCCGAAACAGTGCGCCGTCACACCGGCAAGGGCGAAGCGGACTCCTGGAAGCGCGCCCGCGAACTACTGGAGATGGTGCGTATCCCTTCGCCGGCGCAGCGGCTAAAGGCCTATCCACACGAGATGTCGGGCGGTATGCGTCAGCGTGCCATGATCGCGCTGGCGCTGTCCTGCAATCCCGCCCTGCTGCTGGCCGACGAGCCGACCACGGCGCTCGATGCGACTGTCCAGATCCAGGTCCTGCTCCTCATCCGGGAACTGCAGCGCGAATTCAATGTCGGGGTGATCTTCGTCACGCACGACATCGGCGTGGCGGTCGAAGTCTCGGACCGCATCGGCGTCATGTATGCCGGCAAGATCGTCGAACTGGCGCCGGTCGAGCAGATGGTCGATGCGCCACGCCATCCCTATAGCCGCGGCTTGCTCGCCTCGACGGTGCATGACGGCATGCGTGGCCAGCGTCTGGAAGCCATTCCCGGTGCGCCCCCCGATCTCGCCGAGGTGCCGACCGGCTGCAGCTTCGCGCCGCGTTGCAAGTTCGTACAGCCGAGTTGCGTGGCCCGCCCACCGGATCTGCGCGAGGTGGGCGGAAGCCATCTCGTGAGGTGCGTGCTGGCCGGCGCCGTGGAAGCCGGCGTCGCCGCCTAGCCGCCGAACATTTCCCTGACCTTGCTGAAGAAGCCCTCGGACTCGGGGCTCGTCTTGCCGGCTTTTTCGAACTCCTTGAGGAGTTCCTTCTGCTTGGAGGTGAGGTTGGTCGGCGTTTCGACGTTGATCTCGATGTACATGTCGCCGCGCTGGCTCGAGCGCACGATCGGCATGCCCTTCGCGCGCAGGCGGAACTGGTGGCCGCCCTGGGCGCCGGCCGGGATGTTGATCCGTGCCATCTTGCCGTCGAGCGTCGGGACCTCGATGTTGCCGCCGAGCGTCGCCTGAACCATGGAGATCGGCACGCGGCAGTGAACGTCCGCGCCCTCGCGTTCGAACAGCTGGTGGCGTCTCACCGACAGGAAGACGTAGAGGTCGCCCGCCGGCCCGCCGCGCGCGCCGGCTTCGCCTTCACCGGAGAGGCGGATACGCGTGCCGTCCTCGACGCCGGCCGGAATATTGACCTTCAGCGTCTTGTCACGGCGTACGCGGCCCTGGCCGCTGCAGGTCCGGCACGGCTTGTCGATGATCTGACCGGCGCCGTGGCAGGTGTGACAGGCCCGCTCGACGGTGAAGAAGCCTTGCTGGGCCCTGAGGCGTCCGCGGCCCTGGCAGGTCGGGCAGGTCTGTGGCTTGGAGCCCGCCTCCGCGCCGCTGCCATGGCAGACGTCGCAGGACACGGAACTCGGCACCCGCACCGTGGCTTCGGTGCCGCCATAGGCTTGTTCGAGGGTGATTTCGAGATTGAAGCGCAGGTCCTGGCCCCGCGTATCGGTGCGCCCGCCTCGGCCGCGTCCGCCGCCGCCGAACATCTCGTCGAAAATGTCGCCAAAAACCGAGCCGAAATCGAAACCCTGGCCCTGCGGGCCGCCGGGACCGGCACCGCCTTCGAAGGCCGCCGGGCCGTAGCGGTCGTAGGCCGCCCGCTTCTCCGGATCCTTCAGGATGTCGTAGGCGTGATTGACGGTCTTGAATTTCTTCTCGGATTCCTTGTCGCCCGGATTGCGATCCGGATGGTGCTGCATGGCGAGCTTGCGGAACGCCTTCTTGATGTCGTCGGCGCTCGCCGTCCGACTAACCTCGAGCAGTTCGTAATAGTCTTGCGACATACGCCCTACGCAGCCCCCACTTGCCTCTCATACGTCGGCCTCCCGCTCGCGCGGGAGGCCGTCTTTTCTGGTTCTTCGCCCCGGCTCAGCCGCCGGAACCTGTCTTCTTGTTCTTGTCGGTGACGTCCTCGAACTCGGCATCGACGACCTTGTCGTTCTTTGCCTCGTTCGGGCCGCCGGCCGCGCCACCCGTGGCACCGCCTGCCGCCGCACCAGCCTGGGCGTCGGCCTGCTGGGCCTTGTACATCGCCTCACCAAGCTTCATCGCAGCCTGGGAAAGGTCGTTGGTCTTGCCCTTGATCGCCTCGACATCCTCGCTCGTGAGCGCCGTCTTCAGCGCCTCGAGGGCGCCTTCGATCTCGGCCTTCTCCGTCGGGCTCACCTTGTCGCCGAACTCCGTGAGGTGCTTGCCCGTCGAATGGACCAGCGCTTCGCCGTGGTTGCGGGCGTCGATCAGCTCGCGCTTCTTCTTGTCTTCCTCGGCGTGCAGCTCGGCATCCTTCACCATCTTCTGGATGTCGGCCTCGCTGAGGCCGCCCGAGGCCTGGATGCGGATCTGCTGTTCCTTGCCGGTGGCCTTGTCCTTGGCCGAGACCTGCACGATGCCGTTGGCGTCGATGTCGAAGGTGACCTCGACCTGCGGCTGGCCACGCGGCGCCGGCGGCAGGCCGACGAGGTCGAACTGGCCCAGCATCTTGTTCTGGGCGGCGATTTCGCGCTCGCCCTGGAAGACGCGGATGGTTCCCGCGGTCTGGTTGTCGTCGGCCGTCGAGAAGGTCTGGCTCTTCTTGGTCGGGATCGTGGTGTTGCGCTCGATCAGGCGCGTGAACACGCCACCTAGCGTCTCGATGCCGAGCGACAGTGGCGTCACGTCGAGCAGAAGGACGTCCTTGACCTCGCCCTTCAGCACGGCCGCCTGGACTGCCGCGCCGACCGCCACGACCTCGTCGGGGTTGACGTTGCGGGCCGGCTCCTTGCCGAAGAACTGCTTAACGACCTCGATCACCTTGGGCATGCGCGTCATGCCGCCGACCAGGATGACTTCGTCGATCTGGCCAGCCTGGAGCCCGGCATCCTTGAGGGCGGCCTTGCAGGGCTCGAGCGTGCGCTGCACTAGGTCCTCGACCAGGGCCTCGAGCTTGGCGCGCGACAACTTGATCACGAGATGCTTGGGGCCGCTCGCGTCGGCGGTGATGAATGGCAGGTTGATCTCGGTCTCCTTGGAATTGGAGAGCTCGATCTTCGCCTTTTCCGCCGCTTCCTTCAGGCGCTGCAACGCAAGCTTGTCGTTGCGCAGGTCGATGCCCTGTTCCTTTTTGAACTCGTCGGCGAGGTAGCCGATGATTCGGACGTCGAAGTCCTCGCCGCCCAGGAAGGTGTCGCCGTTGGTCGCCTTGACCTCGAACACGCCGTCGCCGATCTCGAGGATCGACACGTCGAACGTGCCGCCGCCCAGGTCATAGACCGCGATGATGCCGCTCTTGCGCTTGTCCATGCCGTAGGCGAGCGCCGCCGCGGTCGGCTCGTTGATGATGCGCAGGACTTCGAGGCCCGCGATGCGGCCGGCGTCCTTGGTCGCCTGGCGCTGGGCGTCATTGAAGTAGGCCGGGACAGTGATGACCGCCTGCTCGACCTTCTCGCCGAGATAGGCCTCAGCGGTCTCCTTCATCTTGCCGAGGATGAAGGCCGAAATCTGGCTGGGGCTGTACTGCTCGCCGTTCGCCTCGACCCACGCGTCGCCGTTGCCCGCCTTCGTGATCTTGAAGGGGACGAGCGCCATCTCCTTCTGGACCATCGGGTCCTCGAACCGGCGCCCGATCATGCGCTTGACCGAATAGAGGGTCTTGAACGGATTGGTCACGGCCTGACGCTTGGCGGCCTGGCCAACCAGCCGTTCACCGGCGTCCGTAAAGGCCACCATCGAGGGGGTCGTCCGCGCGCCTTCCGAATTCTCAATAACCTTGGTGTCGCCGCCTTCCATGACCGCGACACAGGAATTGGTCGTGCCGAGGTCGATACCGATGACTTTCGCCATGATGCTACTCTCTCGCTAGGCGGATCGGCCCGGCCCCAAAGGCGCCAGATCAACCCCCCGATATGTGATTACCTGCCGGAAAGACCGGGTCAGGACAGAGGAAATATAGGTCCTGCCGTGCCACCTGCAATGGCGCCCCGGCTCCAAAATCGCGCCTTGGCTAGTTTTCGTTGCTGGGGGCGCGAACCGTGGGTCCGCCCTTGGAGACCGCGACCATGGCCGCGCGCAACAGCCGACCGGCGAGCAGGTAGCCCGGGATCAGCTCCTGGACGATCGTGCCGGTCGGAACCGTCGAATCCGCCACTTCCATCATGGCCTGGTGGAATTCGGCGTTGAACGGCTGGCCGAGCGCCTCGACGCGGGTGACGCCATGCCGCTCCAGGACCGACTGCAACTCGCGCTCGGTGGCCTGGACGCCGACGATCACGTTGCGGAGCGCGGGCTCGACCGCCTCGAGGTCGGCCGGCAGTGCCGACAGGGCTCGCCCCAGATTGTCGGCCACCGACAGGACGTCGCGGGCGAAGCGCTCGATGCCGAACTTGCGTTCCTTCTCGATGTCCTGCTGGGCGCGACGACGCACGTTCTGTGCTTCGGCAAGCGCGCGGAGCTGCTTGTCCTGGAGGTCGGCCTTCTCGGCCTGGAGCTGCTCGACGAGCTGCTGAAGCTCGGCCGCGCTTTCAGGCTTGGGCGGAATGTCGAGGCCCGGGTCGGTGTCGGCCGGCATGTCCGCCGGGGCGCCGCCCGCGGTTGGATCGCTGGCCATATGTTGTCCCTGGTTGCAGTGGTCTCTTCAGGCGGCCTTCAATTAGGGATGACCGCCGTCCAGGTCAACCACCTGCGTCAGACCGCCTGAAGCGGTGCATGCAGTTTGGTGCCGCGCACGATGATGCCGCCGCGATCACCCACGGTTACCGTGCCGTAGCGCTGGGCGAAGGTTTCCGGCAGTGGCCGGGCATCGGACGCCGCCAGCCAGAGGCGCAGAAGGTGACGGCGTCGCTCCGGCTCTGGCCAGTCCACGAAGCTTGTGCGGTCGTGCAGCATGGTGTGGTTGTGCACGAGCTGGACGTCGCCGGGCTTGAACTCCATGAACAGGTGGAGCTTGGGATCGCCGGCCAGCGAATCGAACATGTCGAGAGCCTCGACCTGGGCTGGCGACAGCCGCGGCGCGTCGGCAAAGCGCTGCGCCGAATCGACGTACTGGCGTTGATAGATCGCGCTCAGGAAGCCCTTGTGCCAGTTGAACACGGGAATCTCGAAGTAGGGTTTTAGGCCCTCCGGCACCTCGCCGCGCCGGTCGGTGGCGATCGGTTGGAACAACAGCTTCAGGAGATCGGGCCGGCGCCGGCGCATCTCATTGAAGATCGTGGTCGAGCTCACCAACGCCGACAGGCCCCCCGATTGCGCCGTCTTGAGGCAGAGCAGGCCCACGATGTCGCAGGAATCGGTGTGATAGGTCTGGCGTTCGTTGGTCTGGTAGATGCGCACGTTGGGATTAGCCACGTCGAGTCCGAGATCCTGGACATGGCCCAGCACATGGCCCTTGCCGTTCTGGGAGCGTGCGCTCCCCAGGTGGGTGCCCAGTCCGAAGAACGCGGTTGCCGCTTCGCGCATCGACCAGTGCTCGACCGGCAGGCCGCGCAGTAACAGGAAGCCGCGGCCGTTCAGGACTTCGTCGCGTGTACGCGCCTTGAGCTTGGGGCCGAGCGTAGGCAAGGGAAAGTCGCGGGACGCGATTGCCGCGATATCGGCTTCCCGCGACGCCAGCGCCTTGGTTGCACTCTCGACCTCGGCGACCTCGGCCGGCGACAGCGGCATCAGCCACTCGTCGCGCTTGGTCATTTCGGGGCCGTACCACGCGGCAGGGCCTGTCTGTTCCGGCGGCAGGTCGAACGACATAGGGCCTACGTCTCCCATGGAAACCTTGGAGCGAAGAGGTCGTCGTTGGTCGACAACCTGAAACTCTCCGTGGCGTTGACCAGCGCCGCCCGGATGCCGGGTTCCAGGGCGCTGTGACCAGCGTCGGGGACTACGACATAGCGCGCCTCCGGCCAGGCGCGCGCCAGTGCATCGGCGGTGACGGGCGGGCAGACGATGTCATAGCGGCCCTGGACGATCGTGGCGGGAAGCTGACGGATGCGGTCGAGATCCGCCCACGGCCAGCCTTCGGGCACGAACGTGCCGTGGGCGAAATAATGAGCCTCGATACGCGAGAGCGCGAGGGCGAAACCGCCATGGTCCGACTCGAACGGTGCGCGCGCCGTCGGATAGAGCGTCGAACAGGCCGCTTCGTAGCGACTCCAGGCGCGCGCCGCTGGACGATGGCTGTCGGGGCTGCGGTCGGTGAGGCGGCGGTAGTAGTTGCCCAGAAGATCGGCGCGCTCACTCTCCGGCAGATGCTCGACGAAATCGCGCCACGCCTCGGGGAAGATCGTGCGCATGCCGTGGAGAAACCAGTCGATCTCCGAGCGAGCGCCCAGGAAGATTCCGCGCAGAATAAAGCCCGTTACGCGGTCCGGGTGCTTGATGCCGTAGGCCAGCGCCAGCGTGCTGCCCCATGAGCCGCCAAACAGCAGCCAGCGCGAGATGCCGAGATGGCTTCGCAGCTTCTCCATGTCGGCCACGAGGTGATCGGTGGTGTTGTCGTGCAACTCGCCGAGGGGCATCGACCGTCCACAGCCACGCTGGTCGAGGACCACGATGCGATAGAACTGCGGGTCGAAGAAGCGGCGATGGACCGGCACCGAGCCGGCGCCCGGGCCGCCGTGCAGGAACAGCACTGGCAGGCCGTCGGGATTGCCGCTCTGCTCCCAATAGATCGTATGCCGCCCATCCACCGCCAGCATGCCGCTGGCGTAGGGCGAAATCTCTGGGAACAGATCGGAGCGGAGGGGGGTCTCGGAGCGCGGCATGCTTTTACCTGTGACCATCACTGCCATAGCAACGATCCGTGTTCCAGCCCTGTGGCGATTGCCGGTGCCGTGGTCGAGCGTCTAAGGTTGGTCGGGCGCCGAGGAGGGGCAGTGATTTTTTGCCGTATTCTGGTGCTGGTCGCACTGCTCTTCGCGGCCAGCGCCTGCGCGGCCGGGAACGATCTGCCGCAGGCGGCAGCCGCCGGCACATCGACTTCTTCTGCGGGCGGCGTTCCGGTCCTGCCTCCGGCGATCGAGCGCGATGTCGGCGCCGCCTACCCTGACGCCGCGCTGCAAGCCTATGTCGATCGTGTCGGCCAAAAGCTGGTCCGTGGCTCTGGTCTCACGGGTTCCTACCGCTTCGTCGTGCTGGACCTGCCGGTGGTCAACGCTCATGCGTTGCCGCCCGGCTACGTCTTCGTGACGCGCGGTCTTCTCGCTGTGCTCGACGACGAAGCCGAACTCGCGGCAGCCTTCGCCCACGAAATCGGCCATCTCACCCAGCGTCATGCCGCCCAGCGCGCCCGAGCCCGGCAGGGGGTGTTGGAGGCGGCTGTCGAGGCTGCGACCGCAACGGGCTCCATCACCGTCGGCCGGTCGGTCGCGCGCGATGGGCTGATTGCCTTGCGACGCTATTCACGCGAGCAGGAACTGGAGGCCGACCGCATCGGGGTCGGCTATCTGGTGCAGGCTGGATACCGGAGCAGCGCGATGGCCTCCCTGATCGACAGGCTGCGTCAGCAATCGCAGCTCGAGGCGCAGCTCCTGGGCGAGGCGCCCGACTCGTTCGATCAACGCAGCGCCACGGCGACCCACCCTGCCCCCTTTGAGCGGAAGAGCGCGCTTCAGGCTGCCGGCGTTTCGGCCTCTGGTGAGTCCGGTCGTGCCGCCTATCTCGAGGCGATCGACGGCATGTCGGTCGACGATGCCCCGGACGAAGGTTTTGTTCACGGGCGGGCATTTCTTCATCCGAAGCTCAGGCTCGCTTTCGAAGCTCCCGCTGATTTCCGGCTCTTCAACGATCAGGACGGCATCCTGGGCGTCGGGCGCGACCGGTCGCTGTTGTATTTTTCCTGTTCCGCCGATCGCGTGCCAGGTCGCCTCGACGACTGGATGCGCAATACGCTGAAGCCCACGCCGGCCGGCATCCAGGCCACCGAGATCGGTGGCGCCGAAGCAGCTATCGGGGCCCGGCCGCGCGGTTCCGATACCGGCCTCGGCCAGACGCGATACGTGATGGTGCGACATGGCGACCGCATCTGCTTCTTCAATCTGCTGAGCGAAGGACCCGATCGTGATCGCCGGATAGAGGTCTTGGTCAATGCGGCACGCACTTTCCACACCCTGACGGCAGCCGAGGCGGCGGCACTGCGGCCTTATCGGCTGCGCGTTATAACCGCTGCCGGCACCTCTCCGGCCCAGCTCGCCGCGCGACTGCCCTACGACGACCTCAGGATGGAACGGCTGCTGATCCTGAACGGCGTCAACACGCCGGCCGAACTCGCCCGCCTGTCCCGGATCAAGACCGTCGAACCCTGAGGGTCGCGTTCAGATCAGCGAACATGAAAAAGGCGGCGCGACTAAGGCGCATTCGAATGCGCCGAGTCGGCCGCCTTTCAGCTATTTTTAGACCAGATCGCCCTTAGGCTACCTTTTGCAGCACGCTGTTCAGCTTCTGCGTGGCGAGATCCTTGTCGATGCGCTCGACGGCGGCGAGTTCGCGCGCCAGCCGATCCAGCGCCGCCTCGTAGATCTGGCGTTCGCTGTAGGACTGGTCGGGCTGGCCGGCGTTGCGATGCAGGTCGCGCACCACTTCGGCGATCGACACCGGATCGCCGGAGTTGATCTTGGCTTCGTATTCCTGGGCGCGGCGGTTCCACATGGCGCGGCTGACGCGGCTGCGGCCCTTCAGGGTCACCAGCGCGCTCTCCATGATCTTGCGCGAGCTGAGCTTGCGCAGGCCGGAAATCTTGGCCTTCGCCACAGGAACGCGCAGCATCATGCGCTCCTGTTCGAACGAGATGACGAACAGGTCGAGCTTGTAGCCGGCGATTTCCTTCGCCTCGATGTCGATCACGCGGCCGACGCCGTGGGTCGGATAAACCACGAAATCACCCTTCTCAAAGGCGAATTCCTTCGCCTTCGGCGCTGTCTTCTTCGGCTTAGCCATATCAAGTCCCTTCACGTCAAACCCCGCTATCAGCGATACCGCGACCCACCGCGCACGCTCCCCTGCGTGCTCGACTCGGTAGCTCGTACCGGTAAGTTGCTTTCCGATACCGATGAGGATACCGAGCCCGCGGCGGACCGAACCCCGGACCGCTTCCTGCCCTAACCTTATATCAGAGATTTGCCGCAGAGTCGCGGGTGATGTTGCATTTCGGCAACGGTCTACCTATGCGAGACCTGCATAGCCTTACCAAAATTGCGCCAATAAGGCGCTGACGCTCACGTTTTGCGGGATATTTGCTGAAATACTTGTCGAACTTGTCTTTTTCGTCTTTGAAATTATCAGCGTCGGCCGGCGCTTCACCCTTGCGGGTGATGTTGGGCCATTCGGCGGAAAGGCTGCGATTGAGTTCCAGCCACTTCTCCAGGCCCTTTTCCGTGTCGGGCTGGATGGCTTCGACCGGGCATTCCGGCTCGCAGACACCGCAGTCGATGCATTCGTCCGGATTGATGACGAGCATGTTCTCGCCTTCGTAGAAGCAATCCACGGGGCAGACTTCGATGCAGTCCATGTACTTGCACTTGATGCAAGCCTCGATCACGACATAGGTCATCAACGGCTCCAGAGACGAGCGGCCGGCTGATTAACGCGCGGAACCGTCGCGCGCAAGGCTACCAAATCACGCAGAGTCAATTTCATCATACAACGCGCGCGCCTCGCTGGCGGGGCCCCGACGGTCGCCGAGCGCCACGATGCGCACAACGCGCACGCGCGGACCAAGCGCGAATGTCAGTACCATGTCCGGCGCCACCACGGCGTGGGCCTTGTCGACGATGCGGCCGTCGAGACGGCACCGCGACTTTTCGATGTAGCGTGCGGCCAACGTGCGGGACTTGAAGAAGCGGGCGTGCCAGAGCCACTTGTCGAGTCGCATCGTCAGTCAGGATTTCAAGGGCGGCTATTTCTTTCCGCCGAGCTTCAGCTCGAGCAGCTTGGCAAATGGCGAATCAGCCGCCGGCGCGTCGCTCTTCGTCTCGGTGGTGGCGTAGAGCCTAAGTGCCGGGCCGCCGCTATCGCGACGTGGCGGACGAGTACCATAGCCGCGATCCTGACGCGGCCCGTCCTTGCGGGGCCCATCCTTGCGGGGACCGTCGTTGCGCGGTCCATCTTTGCGCGGGCCATCCTGGCGTGGACCATCCTGGCGTGGACCATCGTTGCGGGCAGCGTCGCCTCGCGGCCCGCCTTTGCCGCGATCCTGGCGCGGTCCATCGTTTCGTGGGGCGTCGGCGAAGAACTGGCGCTCGTTGGGCGGCCGTTCCGGTCGCTCGCGGCGCTGCTGCTCGCGCTGTTGGCGCTGCTGCAGGCGCTGGCGCTCACGCTGCTCCTCGCGCTCGCGCACGAACCGCGGCTTCATCGAGAAACTGTGTAGCGGTCCGGATTCTTCTGTCGGCGGATGCACGCGGTAGCCGAGCGCCTGCATCACGTTCGCCATCTCCGGCTCGGAGCAGCCGACCAGGGACATCATCTGCGGTGTCGCACGGAAATGGCCGGATTGCAGGGGCCGCGGGCCTTCCGCCTTTGCTTCCGGCTTCGATCCTTCTTCAGCGACGGCCGGTTCGGCCGAGGTTTCGCCCGTGGATTCTGCGGTCTCGGATTCCGTGGTCGCGGATTCCGCGGTCGCCAATTCCGCCGTCTCAGCTTCAGCAGTCGACGGCTCAGTTGGCGAAGGTTCAGGCGTCGGGGCGACAACCGCTTCGGTCGGCGGGCTTTCGACCTCCGGCACGACGGCAGCTTCGGGTTCCGGCACGGCTTCGCTTTCGCCGAAAGCGGCGGCCACGATCGCCCATTCGCTGATTTCTTCGGTCGACGACGTCGCCGCCGGCGCGGTGGAGGCGGCCGGCGATACGCGCGGTGCGGGCTTCCTGTCCTGCTGCGCGCGGCGCGCGGTCTCGCGGCTCTCGCGCACCGCCTGACGTGCCATCGCCGCCAGACGCTCGACCATGTCGGCACGGATCGCGTGGTTGCCCAGCGGCAGGTAGCCGATGGTCGCGTAGAATTCGCGCTCGGCGTCGCGCGGCAAATCCATCGACGTGCGGCCTTCGGCCGGCAGCGGCGGAATGGTCTCGCGGTTGCGGGCAATCATCCAGAGGCCCGCCCGCAGCCGGATGGGCACCGGCTTCAGCATGCTCGGGAAATAAATCGAATAGACGCCAACCCTGACGCCGAGCCGTGCCAGGGCCTTGCGGTCCTCTTCGCTGAGTTGAGTGAGCTGGTCTTCGATCGGCCGGCGCGACAGCACACCCAGGCTTTCACACAGCTGGAAAACGACACCTCGGGCGCCGGCCGGCAGCTCCGTCGTCGCCCGCGCATCCATCAGCTCCGACAGGCCGAGGCGAATGCGGGTCTCGACCCAGGTGGCGGCACGCTTGCGCACCTCCTCGCGGGCCGGCCCGTCGAGCAGATCGGTGGCCAGCGCCTCGATCTTCGGCGCCAGGATGTCGCCACTCGGCAGCAGGCGGGCCACGGGGCCGCCGCCCCAGCACACGCGCAGCTGTGAATCGAACACGATTTCGCCATCGGCCGAACCGGCAAAGGCCTGCAGACGCGCCGGCAGGTCCTGACGCAGCGCCCGCAGGGCAGCGCTCATCACGGCCTTCTGATCGGCATGGCTTTCAGCCGCGTCGGGAACGAAGCGAAAGCCCTCGATCCGTCCGAGATGCTCGCCCTCGACAGTGACTTCGCCCGCTGCGGCGACCGATGTCGTCATTTCACCCTCATCACGCAATCTTCGTACAAGCAGGGCCGCGCGTCTATCGACAAACCTTTGCGTCAAACGCTGGTGAAGAGCGTCGGAAAGCCTGTCCTCGATGGCGCGCGCGCGCTCCTGCCAGTGAGTTGCACGTTGGATCCAGTCCGGTCGGTGGGAAATATAGGTCCAAGTCCTGACATGGGCGATGCGCGCCATCAAGGTATCGATGTCGCCATCGAAATGTTCCAGGCGCTTTACGTGGGTCTCTATCCAGTCCTCGGGCAGACGTTCGCCGCCCTGCGTCAAGTGCTCGAAGAGCTGGCCGAGCAGGCGCGTATGCTCCTCGGTCATGGTCTTGCGGAAGTCGGGGACCTGGCAGACCTCCCAGAGAAGGCGCACACGCTGCGGGGTGCGCACACGCGACAGGAAATCCGACCGCGCCGCCAGGGTCTGCAGAGCGAGTTGGTCGTCCTGTTCGCGGACCCGCTGGAGTGCCGCGTGCGGCGGCGGCTCGTTCAACGCGGCGATAAGTGCCGGCACGGTGCGGAAATCGAGGTCGCTGTTGCGCCACTGCACCTCGCGCAACGAATCGAAGCGATGGTTTTCGATCGCGTCGACGATCTCCGGCTCGAGGCCGTTCACGTCAGCCGTGGTGCCGAAGGTGCCGTCGTTCATGTAGCGGCCGGCGCGGCCGGCGATCTGCGCCAGTTCGACGGCGCGCAGCGGGCGGGCGCTGCGGCCGTCGAATTTGCGCAGGCTCGCGAACCAGACATGGTTCACGTCCATGTTGAGGCCCATGCCGATCGCGTCGGTCGCAACCAGGTAGTCGACCTCGCCCGACTGGAACATCTCGACCTGGGCGTTGCGCGTGCGCGGGCTCATGGCGCCCATGACGATTGCCGTGCCGCCGCGCTGGCGGCGGATCAGCTCGGCGATCTCATAGACCTCGCTGGCCGAGAAGCCGACCACGGCCGAGCGGCTCGGCAGGCGCGTGGCCTTCTTCGACCCGACGTAGGTGAGCTTCGAGAAGCGCGGGCGCGCCACCATGTCGATGTCGGGCAACAGGCGATTCAAGATCGGCCGGATCGTATCGGCACCCAGCAGCATGGTCTCGTTCATGCCGCGTGCATGCAGCAGCCGATCGGTGAAGAAATGGCCGCGATCGGGGTCAGCTGCCATCTGCACCTCGTCGACGGCGAGGAACGACACCGGCCGCTCGACCGGCATGGATTCGACGGTGCAGACGAAATAGCGGGCGCCTGGCGGGGCGATCTTCTCCTCGCCGGTAATCAGCGCGACGTTCTTGACGCCCTTGATCGCCACGATGCGATCGTAGTTCTCGCGCGCCAGCAGGCGCAGCGGAAAGCCGATCATGCCCGACTCGTGGCCGAGCATGCGCTCGATCGCGAGATAGGTCTTGCCGGTATTGGTGGGACCGAGAACCGCGGTCAGGCGGCCGGAGGCGCTGGCGGGCGGCATCGTCGCACCTTCGCCCGCACCCGCGGCGGAAGCAAGGCCGCCCCTTGGTCCGGCGCTAGCCGGAGTAGGCGGGTTCCAGCTTGTTGCAGCCGATCATCGCACCGTGGTCGGCATGCTGGACCAGCACTGCCACACCCTGGGTCGGCTGGATGCGGTCGGCGGCGATCGTCCAACTGGCGGGCGAACCGTCCCAGCGGCTGATCACCTCGAGATGGCGCACGATATTGAAGTTCTCCAGCGTGCGACCCTGGTTTTCCCCGCTCGCCACTGGTGTGCTGACGCGCCGATCGTAGACGGCGAGGGTGACGTCTGCCGGCCCACCCTGAAGAGCAAAGGCGGCAAGCTTGATGCTCAGCGGCCCGCCGACGGTGCGTGAGAGTTCGGGCGTGGCGCGCCGGGACGACAGTTTCTGGGCCTTTGCCAGCAATGCTTCGATCGGGCCGGGCTCGCGGCCGGTATCATGGCCGAGGCCATCGACGACCATCTCGGGCGTGTAGACATAGCGTTGCTTCAGGACACGCGCATAGGCGCGCTGGCGTTCCGTGGTGTCGCGCGAGGCGAATGGGTCCTTCCAGCCGATATAGTCCCAATAGTCGATGTGGAACGACAGGGCCACGATGTCGGGGCGCTTGGCCAATTTGCCGATGAAGGCGTCGGCGGGCGGGCAGGAATTGCAGCCCTGGGAGGTGAACAGCTCGACCGCCCACGGCCCTTCGGCCGGCGTACGCGCATCGACACCTTGGGGTCGCCCTGTCGCAACCGCTGTGCCCGCCACCGCCGCAGCGCCGACCAAAACCGAACGCCGGCCGGGATTTGTTCCTTTCGCCATGAGGGCAACATGCGCCGCCCGCGACCGGCCTGCCAATCAAGAAACGGTTAGCAGACGGTAACGTGCGGGCCGCGCCGCCGCCGCCTGCGGCGCTGGACTCACTGAATGTAATATTATAACAATATCTTGCCCAGAAACTGCTGCTTGGCCAATGCATCAACCTGTTTCCCCCGGCACTGCCTTGCTCGCCATGAGTGCGCCCGCCCGCATCGCGATGGCGCTCGGCGTGTCGGCGGCTTTGTGGCTTTGCGCCTGGTGGGCCCTCTCGTGAAGGCGCCTCTCATGAAGGCGACGGCATGAGCGCGGCCCTTCGCCTGGTCGATCTGACGGTGAGCTACGACCGCCATCCCGCGGTGCATCACGTCTCGGCCGAGATTCCGGCCGCCGAGATGACCGCCATCGTCGGTCCCAACGGCGCCGGCAAGAGCACGCTGCTCAAGGCGCTGCTGGGTCTTGCCCCGCACATCGAAGGCCACATCGAATGTGCGGCCAAGCGCATCGCCTATCTGCCACAGCAGGCCGAGATCGACCGCAGTTTTCCAATCTCGGTATTCGACACGGTGCTGCTCGGCCGCTGGTCACGTTTCGGCGGGTTCGCCGCCGCCGGGCGCGCCGACATCCACGATGCGCGGCACGCCATCGAGTCGGTCGGACTCACAGGGTTCGAACGTCGGCCGATCGATACGCTCTCGGTCGGACAGTTCCAGCGCGTGTTGTTCGCCCGCCTGTTGCTGCAGGACGCCGACCTTGTCCTTCTGGATGAGCCGTTCGCCGCCATCGATTCCAAGACCGTGGCCGACCTCATGGTCGTGATCCGTCGCTGGCAGGCCGAGAAGCGCACGGTGGTGGCCGTCCTGCACGATCTCGATCAGGTACGCCGCGACTTCCCCAATTCCCTGCTGCTCGCCCGTGAACTGGTCGCCTCGGGCCCGACTCAGGGCGTTCTGTCTGCCGAGAACCTGCTGCGTGCCCGCACCATGGCCGAGGCGTGGGACGAACACGCCGACGCCTGCGAAGCACCGATGCGGCTGAGCGCCTGATCGCCGCTGACGCCATGCTCTACGAATACCTGTTCCAGCCGTTCGTCGAGTTCGGCTTCATGCGCCGCGCCCTGGTCGCAAGCCTGGCGCTGGCCGTCGGCGGCTCGTCGATCGGCGTGTTCCTGATCCTGCGTCGCATGAGCCTGATGGGCGATGCTCTGGCCCATGCGCTGCTGCCCGGGGCGGCATTGGGCTTTCTCCTGGGTGGCTTGTCGTTGCCGGCCATGAGCCTCGGCGGCTTCCTCGCCGGTATCGCCACGGCGCTGGTGTCGGGGGTCATCGCGCGCTTCTCGAACATGCGCGAGGACGCGAGCTTCGCCGCGGCCTATCTCACCGCCATGGCGTTGGGCGTGCTGATCGTGTCGCTGCGCGGCTCAGCGGTCGACCTGATGAACATCCTGTTCGGCGCCATCCTGGCGGTCGATGATGGCGCTCTCTATCTCGTCGTTTCGACGGCGACGCTCACGCTGGTCGGCCTGGCGGCGATCTATCGGCCGCTGGTCGTGGAGTGCTTCAATCCGGGCTTTCTCGCCGCCATGGGCGTGCGCGGCTCGGTCTATCACTACCTCTTCCTTGCGTTGGCCGTGCTCAACATGGTGGCCGGCTTCCAGGCGCTGGGCACGCTGATGGCGCTGGGCATCGTCCTGCTGCCGGCCGTTGCCGCCTCGTTCTGGGCGCGCGAGGTCTGGTCGATGACCCTGATAGCGGCCCCGATGGCTTTTGCTTCCGCCGCGGTCGGATTGCTCGTGTCGTTCCATGCCGGGCTGCCCTCGGGGCCGGTGATCGTGTTGTTCGCCAGCCTGTTTTTCGTGGGCTCACTTCTACTTGGCTCGCGATCGTCGGTACGCACTCGGCTGTCGCGTCCGGTTCACTTGCGCGGCTGAAGTGAAAAGCTAGGGTGCCTCCCGATCAGGGAGAACGCCGACAATGACCGCCTCACCCGTTCCGGGCGTCACGCTCAAGACGACCACGGCCAACAATATCCATATGCGCTACGCCGAAGCCGGTCCCACGAATTCTGGGGCACCGCTGGTGCTGTTCTGTCACGGCTGGCCCGAGAGCTGGTACTCGTGGCGGCACCAGTTGCAGGCCGTGAGTGCGGCGGGCTTTCGCTGCGTAGCGCCCGACATGCGCGGCTACGGCGGCACCGAAGCGCCGGAGCCCATCGAGCACTACACGCTGTTCCACATGGTGGGCGACATGGCCGAGCTGGTGAAGGCGGTCAGCGAAAAGAATGGCGGCGAGACCAGGGCCGTGATCGTCGGTCACGATTGGGGCGCCCCCGTCGCCTGGCACGCGGCACTCTGGCGGCCCGACCTCTTTACCGCCGTGTGCGCCATGAGCGTGCCCTACGCACCGCCCGGCTATGTCGACGTGCTGAGTGCGCTGGAAAAACTCGGCATCAACGACTTTTACCTGCAGTATTTCCAGAAGCCCGGCGTGCCCGAGGCCGAGTTGCAACAGGACATCCGCGGCGCGCTGCGCCGGCTCTACTACACGGCGGGCGGAGATCTCGAGGAGAAGGGCAAGGGCTTCGCACGCCTCGCCGACGGCACCCTGCTCGGCAACACGGTAAACCCCGAGAAGCTGCCGGCGTGGCTCGGCGAAGCCGACCTCGACTACTACACCCAGGAATTTTCGCGCACCGGCTTCCGCGGCGGTCTCAACTGGTACCGCAACTTGAGGCGCAACTGGGAACTCGCCGGCCCGTGGCGCGGCCAGCCGATCCGCCAGCCCTCGCTGTTCATCGCCGGCAGCCGCGACGGCGTGCTGCGCTTTCCCGCCGCCAAGGGCCAGATGGAAGCCTATCCGAAGACCCTGCCCGGCCTGCGTGGCAGCCACATTCTCGAGGGTGCCGGCCATTGGGTGCAGCAGGAGCAGCCGGCCGCGGTCAACAAACTGTTGATCGACTTCCTGAAGGGGCTGTGATCCACTTCAGGCCTTGGAGGCGCCGATGACCCGACTTCTCAGTCTTCTCGCAGCCGTTGTCTTGTCGACCATGGCCGCCATCTCGCCATCGTTCGCGCAGTGCGACGACGGCCCGCCGCCAGCCCCGCCGCAGGGCGACCAGCCGACGACCTAGGAGTCTATCCGACGGAGTCGGATAGACTCGGGGTTACTTCATTCTCCTCGAACTTCATCGCCGCGCCGTTCATGCAATAGCGCTCGCCGGTCGGCTGCGGCCCGTCGGGAAAGACGTGGCTAGACCAGACTGCGCAGCTCGGCCGTCGCCACCGACAGCATGGCGAGATCGAGGGTGCCGGCGAAATCCTCTTTCAGCAATCGGTCGACCCGATCCAGCGCCAGACCGCGCGCCTCGCTCCATTTGGCAATCGCTGCGTCGGCATCGCATCTGGGGTCGTGATCGTCGGCGCGCAACGCCGAGCCCAGCAAATCCGCGTGAAGCGCCGCCAGATCGTCCTGCAGGGCGAGCGCCGCCTGTGCCGGCCATTGACCGTCGCGCGGCAGGTTTTGCGCCGCCGTCGCCAAGGTGGCGAGGGACAGCCGCTCGCCGAGGCTGAAGTAGAGCCGGGCCGCCTCGACGATGTTGCAGCCGTTGGCGCGGGCGGCCAGCATCAGGTCGCCCGCCGCCGCCAGCGTTTCCAGCGCCGCGGCCCGCCGGGCGATGCCGGCGGGTGCTCCCATCGCCTCGAAGGTGGCGGCACGTTCGGCGAGGGCCGCACTTTCCGAGGGGCCGATCAGCTCGGGCGACAGCTCACCCAGCGCCGCCACCGCCGCGCCGAGCTGTTCCGTCGCCGCCATCGTGTCGAGCGGCTGCGGCAGGCGGCGCAGCGTCCATTGCACCGCGCGCAGGAGGAAGCGCTGCGAGGCGACCAGCATGCGCGTCTGCGCCTCGGCCTTGAGCGCCGGATCGAGCGCCTCGATGTCGCTCCACAGGTCGCGCAGCTTCCAGGCGTCGCGCACGACCGCGAAGGCGCGGGCGATGGCGGCGGCGGGCGCACCGGTGCGCTGGGCGACGTCGCGCACGAAGGAGGGTCCGCAGCGGTTGACCAGCGAGTTCACCACCTGCAGCGCGGCAATCTCGCGGCGCAGGCGATGGCCGCGGATCGCGGGTTCATACTTCTTCTGCAACGCGGTCGGGAAATAACGCAGCAGTTCGGCTTCAAGCAGCGGATCGTCGGGCAGATCGGAGGCCAGGATCTCGTCGTTGAGGTCGATCTTGGCGTAGGCCAGCAGCACGGAGAGCTCGGGCCGCGTCAGATACTGCCGGCTCTGGCCGCGCGTGCGCATCGCCGGCGTATCGGGCAGGAACTCGACGGCGCGGTCGAGCCGGCCTCCCTTTGTTTCGGTGCCGCGCTCGAGCGCGCGCATGAAGCGCTCCAGCCGGTCGTGCGCTTCGCCCGCCTGGGCCTCGGCGACGCTGATGGCCTGGCTCTGCTGGTAGTTGTGACGCAGCACGAGGGCGGCCACCTCGTCGGTCATCGAGAACAGCAGCGCGTCACGATCGGCGCGGGCCAGCAGGCCTCGGGTGATCGCCTCTCCGGTCGCGACCTTGATGTTGACCTCGTGGTCGGAGGTATCGACGCCGGCCGAATTGTCGAGCGCGTCGGTGTTGAGCCGGCATCCCGCCAGCGCCGCCTCGACCCGGCCGCGCTGGGTGAAGCCGAGATTGGCGCCCTCGCCGATCACGCGCGCCCGCAGACGCGTGGCGTCGACGCGCACGGCATCGCTGGCGCGGTCGCCGGCATCGGCGTGGCTTTCGCTCGACGCTTTCACGTAGGTGCCGATGCCGCCGAAATAGAGCAGCTCGACCGGCGCCGTCAGGATGGCGCGCATCAGGTCGACGGGTGTCATGGTCGGCGCCTCGATGCCGAGCACGCTGCGTGCTTCGGCGGAGAGCGCAATCGACTTGGCGGCGCGGTCGTAGATGCCGCCGCCCGCCGACAGCAGCGCGCGGTCGTAATCCATCCACGACGAGCGCGGCAGGTCGAACAGCCGCTTGCGCTCGACCCAGCTCACCTCGGGAGCGGGTGCCGGATCGATGAAAATGTGGCGGTGGTCGAAGGCGGCGACCAGCTTGATGTGCCGCGACAGCAGCATGCCGTTGCCGAACACGTCGCCCGACATGTCGCCGACGCCCGCGACCGTGAAGGGCGTGGTCTGGATGTCCTGTCCCAGTTCGCGGAAGTGGCGCTTCACCGATTCCCACGCACCCCGCGCGGTGATGCCCATCTTCTTGTGGTCGTAGCCGGCCGAACCGCCCGAGGCGAAGGCATCGTCCAGCCAGAAGCCGTAGTCGGCCGCCAGCGCATTGGCGATATCGGAGAAGGTCGCCGTGCCTTTGTCGGCGGCGACCACCAGATAGGGATCGTCGCTGTCGTGGCGCACGACGTTGGCCGGCGGCGTAATGCCGGCGCCCCCTTGCTTGCTGGCGGTGTAATTGTCGGTGAGGTCGAGCAGGCCGCGGATCAGCGTCTGGTAGCAGGCGATGCCCTCGGCCTGCGCCTCTTCGCGCGTGCCTCCTGCCGGCGGCCGCTTCACATAGAAGCCGCCCTTGGAGCCCACCGGCACGATGACGGCGTTCTTCACCATCTGCGTCTTCATCAGGCTCAGCACCTCGGTGCGGAAATCCTCGCGCCGGTCCGACCAGCGGATGCCGCCGCGCGCCACCCGGCCGCCGCGCAGATGGATGCCTTCCATGCGCGGGCTGTAGACGAAGACCTCGACCAGCGGCCGGGGCGCCGGCAGATCGTCGATCGCCCGGCTGTCGATTTTCAGCGAGATCCATTCCTTCACCGAGCCATCGGCCGCGGTCTGCCAGAAGTTGGTGCGCAGCGTGCTGCGAACGGCGTTGAGGAACCGCCGCAGGATGCGGTCCTCGTCGAGCGTGGCGACTCCCTCGAGGGCCGTGGCGAGCGCCGCCTCGATCGCCTCGCCGCGGCTCTTGCGGGCGTCGGATTGGGCCTCGCCGAGCGCCGGATCGAAGCGGAGCAGGAAGAGATCGACGAGGCCGTGGGCGATGGCGGGATACGCCGCCAGCGTGCGCTCCATATAGTCCTGGCTGAAGGGCACGCCGGCCTGGCGCAGATACTTCGTGTAGGTCCGCAGCAGCGCCACCTCGCGCCAGGCGAGGCCGGCACCCAGCACCAGGCGGTTGAGCCCGTCGTTTTCCAGTGCGCCCGACCGCAGCTTCTCCATCGTCTCGATGAAGCGCGGTCCGACAGACGCGAGATCGACGGCCGATGCATCGGCCGTCTCCACGCGCAGCACCTGCATCGCCACGCCGTCGTTGCCGCCCTTCCCGTCATGCGCCGTGTGCAGCAGGAACGGCGTTTCGCTGATGACGCGCAGGCCGAGGTTCTCGGCCAGCGGCAGGATGTCGGACAGCGCGATGGGCTTGCGCGGATGAAACAGGCGGATGGCGAAGCGGTGCGGCGGCAGCCCCGCCCGGCGGCCGACCTGCACGCCGAAGCCCGCGCCGCCCAGCATCTTCTGCAACAGCTCGATGTCGGCCGTGGCCTGCGCGGCATCGAAGGTCTCGCGATAGACCGGCGGGAACCAGTGGCGCCAGCGCCGGGCCGCGGCGCGGCCCTCGGCTTCGCCGAGCTTTGCCTGCAGCGCCACGCTCAGCCGGTCGCTCCACGACGTGGCCGCCTCGACCATCGTCTGCTCAAGTGCTGCGAGGTCGGGCGTGGGCGCATCGGGCTGGCGGAGCTTCACTGAATAGAGTGCCTGGGCCAGCGCCGAATCGCTGCTGGCCTCGCCCACCACCGTGGTCACCTTGCCGTCCCACGCCTGTTCGAGGATCGCGGCGAAGCGTTCGTTGAGGGCTGCATCGAAGCGCTCGCGCGGGACGAACACCAGGTTCGAGGCGAAGCGGCCGACGGCATCGCGACGCGCGAACAGCGCCACGCGGCGGCGCTCCTGCAATTGGAGGATGCCCATCGCCTGGTCGTAGAGCGTGTCCTCGTCGATCTGGAACAGCTCGTCGCGCGGGTAGGAATCGAGGATCGCCATCAGCGCCTTGCCGTCGTGGCCATTGGCGTCGATGCCGGAGCGCCGGAGCACGCCCGCGACCCGGCCGCGCAGCAGCGGCACGTCGCTCGCCATCGCGTGATAGGCGGCCGATGTGAACAGACCGGCGAAGCGGCGCTCGCCGGTGACGCGGCCGTCGGCGTCGCAGGTCTTCACGATCACGCAATCCATCGGTCCGCTGCGATGGACCAGCGCGGCCCGGTCGGTCTTCACGATCAGGATGTTGTCGGCGCCGCGGGCGAAGCGGGCCATCGCCTCGCCGCCGCCCAGCCCCGCCTCGAACAGCCGCGTGTCGTCGCGGCGCAGGATGCCGAGCGCCGAGCCCGGCATGATGTCGTAGCGCAGGCCGCCCGGCTGCGACGGATCGTCGACGTAGCGATAGCGGCGATGGCCGAGGAAGGTGAAGTTGCCGGCCTCCAGCCATTGCAGGAAATCCTCGTACTCGTCCTGCAGGGCCGCGCGGCGTGGCGCCAGATCGGCGATGGCGTCGAGGCAGGCCTGTCGCATCGGCCGCCAGTCGTCGACTGCAACACGAACCTCGGCCAGCACGCGCGTGAGCGTCGCGGCAATCTCGTCGAGCTGGTCCGGTCCGGCCTGGCGGTCGATCTCGATATGCATCATCGATTCGCGCCGGCCCCCCCTTTCACCCGATACGGCACCGGTGTCGGGCCCGAAGTCGAGGAGGTCGCCGTCGAGGTCGCGGCGCACGGCCAGCACCGGATGGGCCAGCAGATGGACGTTGATTTCGCGGCTTGTGAGCTCGTTGGCGATCGAATCGACCAGGAACGGCATGTCGTCGTTGACGATATGGACGATGCTGTGCCGGCTCTCGAAGCCGTGCGCCTCTTCGGTCGGATTGAACACCCGGACCTTGGCGATGCCGGGCAGGCGGCGGCGGGCGAAGGCCAGCAGGGCGAGCGCGACCGCGGCGCGCTGTTCGGCCGGGGCGGCGGCCAGGTCCTTGTCGGCCACGCGCTCGAAAACACGCCGCGCGAAGTGGGCGCCTTGCTCGCCGCCGGCCCCGAGGGCAGCCGCCGAGATGGCATCCAGCCCGTAAAGCCGCGCCGCCGGTGCGATGGCCATATCTTGTGTTTCCCCTCGTTGGCGTCCGGCCGATGTTACGCCGCCGTGTGACAATCTGACGACGATCTCTCGCGACGCCAGAAGTGCCTATCGTGTCTCGCGTTTTGCGACCTGCCCCGATGCGGTTGAGCCGATTCGCTGGCGTTTCTGTTTGCAGCCCACGGAATCCGTGGCAAAGCGCGTTTTGTTCTCATAGAATGCTGCAACTGCGAAGGTTCGCACACGGCCAGAAAAACAAAATTTCAAAGCCTATTTTCTCTATTATTTTCAGATAGTTAAATAGCCATTCTTGAGATTCACAAGCCGGGAAAAAAATTGCCGATGACAGCCGGCACAGGTGCCGTATCATCTATGGATAGTGGAGGGAGCCAAAACCCTCCCAAGATGTAGGTATCTTCCACAGACTGTTCTATCCACAGCTGTGGACAAGAAGAAAATGGGGGCCACAAGTGTTTGATGTTGTTCAAATTCGCAGCGGTGCCCGGGTTGTTACCGATTCCTCTCGGGATGCCCGGCTGACCGTCTTCGGCAAAGCCACCCTCACCGACCGCTATCTCCTGCCTGGCGAAAGCTATCAGGACATGTTCGCCCGTGTCGCCTCGGCCTATGCCGACGACGACGGCCATGCCCAGCGGATCTACGACTACATCAGCAATCTCTGGTTCATGCCGGCGACGCCCGTGCTGAGCAACGGCGGCACCAGCCGTGGCCTGCCGATCTCCTGCTTCCTGAACGAGGCCAACGATTCGCTCGAGGGCATCGTGGGCCTGTGGAACGAGAACGTCTGGCTGGCCGCCCGTGGCGGCGGCATCGGCTCCTACTGGGGCAACCTCCGTTCGATCGGCGAAAAGGTCGGCATGAACGGCAAGACCTCGGGCGTGGTGCCGTTCATCCGCGTGATGGATTCGCTCACGCTGGCCATCAGCCAGGGCTCGCTGCGCCGCGGATCGGCCGCCTGCTACCTGCCGGTCAACCATCCCGAGATCGAGGAATTCATCGAAATCCGCCGTCCGACCGGCGGCGATCCCAACCGCAAGGCGCTCAATCTCCACCACGGCCTTCTCATCTCCGACGCCTTCATGCGCGCGGTCGAGAACGACGAGGAGTGGGCGCTGGTCAGCCCCAAGGACGGCGCGGTCCAGCGCAAGGTCTCGGCGCGGCATCTCTGGATCCGCATCCTGACGGCGCGCATCGAGACCGGCGAGCCCTACCTGATCTTCGTCGACCACGTGAACAACGCCCGGCCCGAGCACCACAAGCTGGCCGGCCTCGAGGTCAAGACCTCGAACCTCTGCAGCGAGATCACGCTGCCGACCGGCATCGACCATCACGGCAAGCAGCGCACGGCGGTGTGCTGCCTGAGTTCCCTGAATCTTGAAACTTATCTCGAGTGGCACGAGCATCCGACCTTCATCGAGGACGTGATGCGCTTCCTCGACAACGTGCTGCAGAGCTTCATCGACACCGCGGGCTCCGACTTCGCCCGCGCCACCTATGCCGCCATGCGCGAGCGTTCGGTCGGCCTCGGCGTCATGGGCTTCCACTCGTTCCTGCAGCTGAACGGCATCCCGCTCGAATCGGTGATGGCCAAGGTGTGGAACAAGAAGATGTTCAAGCACATCCGCGGCCAGTGCGACGAGGCCTCCAAGACGCTCGGCCGCGAGCGCGGCCCCTGCCCCGATGCCGCCGACTTCGGCTTCGAGGACCGCTTCTCCAACAAGCTCGCGATCGCGCCGACGGCGTCGATCTCGATCATCTGCGGCGGCGCCTCGCCCGGCATCGAGCCGTCGGCGGCCAATGTCTACAACCACAAGACCCTCTCGGGCTCGTTCGTGGTGCGCAATCCGTACCTGGAAAAGGTGCTGGAGCAGAAGGGCCACAACAACGAGGACACCTGGACCACCATCACCACCAGCCAGGGCTCGGTGAAGGATCTCGACTGCCTCGACGATCACGAGAAGGCGGTGTTCAAGACCGCCTTCGAGATCGACCAGCGCTGGCTGGTCGAACACGCCGCCGATCGCACGCCCTACATCTGCCAGAGCCAGTCGCTCAACATCTTCCTGCCGGCCGACGTGCATAAGCGCGACCTGCACCAGATCCACATGATGGCCTGGAAGCGCGGCGTGAAGAGCCTCTACTACTGCCGTTCGCTCTCCATCCAGCGCGCCGAGGCCGTCTCGGGCCATGCCATGGCCGACCAGCTGGGCGATCACGCCATGGGCGTGCCGACGCGGGAGGACGGCGCCGAGGCGCCGCTGCCGTTCGTCGGCAACAAGATCACGCAGACCAACATCTCTCAGTCCAACGACTACGAAGAGTGCCTTAGCTGCCAGTAAATTTCTCCTCATCCTGAGGAGGCCGCGTAGCGGCCGTCTCGAAGGATGGGCCCCAGACGCGGTGCGTTGCCCATCCTTCGAGACACTCGCTTCGCTCGCTCCTCAGGATGAGGATTTTCTTTCAAGGTCCAATGCCATGTCCCTTCTCGACTCCAAGCCGATCTACAAGCCCTTCCATTATCCGTGGGCCTATGACGCCTGGCTGACGCAGCAGCGCATCCATTGGCTGCCCGAAGAAGTGCCGCTGGCCGACGACGTCAAGGACTGGCGCAACCGGCTGACGGATACCGAGCGCAATCTGCTGACGCAGATCTTCCGCTTCTTCACCCAGGCCGACGTCGAGGTGAACAACTGCTACATGAAGCACTATTCGCGGGTCTTCAAACCCACGGAAGTGCAGATGATGCTGGCCGCCTTCTCCTCCATGGAGACGGTCCACATCGCCGCCTACAGCCATCTGCTCGACACCATCGGCATGCCGGAAACGGAGTACTCGGTCTTCCTCACCGTCAAGGAGATGAAGGACAAGTACGACTACATGCAGAACTTCAACGTCGACTCGAAGGCCGACATCGCCAAGACGCTGGCCGTGTTCGGCGCCTTCACCGAGGGCCTGCAGCTCTTCGCCAGCTTCGCCATGCTGATGAACTTCCCGCGCTTCAACAA
>CAMDOT010000030.1 GCA_945903635.1 Rhizobium sp. Q54
TCTTGATATCGGTGATGTCGGGCAGCAGCGAGACCGTGCCGCCGTCGCTGGTCTTGCGATTGAGAAGCCGGGTCCACCGTCCGCCATGCGTCGGGATCTCGCGGTCGACGCGACCCGACCGGAACAGCGCCAGCGTGTCGGTGATCGCCTGAGCGTAATTGCCTTGCGCCGACAGCATGTGCCCGGCCTCGACATAGTCGCGGATGCCGTCTTCGAACTTCTCGCCGGGGGTGACCGCCCGCGGGATATCGCGCATGCGCCGGCGGTAGGCACTGTTGCAGACCACGAGACGCTCGTCGGCATCGAAGGCGGCGAACGGCTCGTCGAGGGATTCGATGGCGTCGACTAGTCGCCGGCGGGTGGTGTCGGCTTCGGCACGCGCCGCGTCGATGTCGGTGAGGTCGCGATGGACGGTGAGGACGCGCCCGCCGGGCAGCGGCCGGTAGGTCACCTCGACGGTGCGGCCGGTGACGGTGCGGCGGCGCTCGGCCGGCTGGCCGGGCGCGTCGAAGCGGGCGGCGCGGCTTGCGATCCAGCCTTCGAGGCCGCCCGGCAGCGCCTCGATCGGGCCGTAGTCGCCGCGCTGGGCGCGGAAGCGGACGATGTCGGCGAAGGTCGGCAGGGTCTTCAGCAACTCGTCCGGCATGTCGTGCAGCCGTGCCATCGCCTTGTTCTGGTAGAGCCAGCGGCCGTCGCTCTCGTAGAGCATCGCGCCGTCGCTCATGTTGTCGAGCACAGTGCGCATCGTGTCCTGGGCGAAGGCCACGTCGCGGTGCGCCTCGTCGAGGGTCTGCGACATGTCCGACGCGGCGAGGTCGCGCGCGATCTGCTCGCGCATGCGGCGGCGCTCGAAGTGCGCGAACAGGTTGATGATGACGAAGAAGCCGAAGGCGATCCCGGCCAACCCGATGGCCTGACGGCTGCCGTCGACCAGCACCAGCACGGCGCAGGTCGGCAACAGCGCCGCCGCCGCGACGAGTATAAAGGTGCGGCCATCGAGCCCGCGCGACGGCGACCAGCCGCCGATCAGGCAGAGCGCAAAGGTCCAGAGCGTGCGCTCCTGGTCGGCCGGCAGGGTGGCGAAGAAGCCGCCCATCAGGCCGTTGGCGAAGGTCGTGGGCACGGCGGTGACGGTGTAGAGCCAGCGCCAGCCCGACAGACTCGCGGCGCCGGGATCGCGCTTGTGCGCGACCTGCACGCGCCACGATCCCCAGACCGAGACGACGTAGATGACTGCCGGGACGAGGAACATCCAGAGCGGCGCGATTCCGGCATAGAGCGACGCCGCCACGGCCGCGAAAATCGGCAGGGCGACCAGCTTGGGCAGGATGGGAATCGCCACCAGCCGGTCGGTGACGATCTGCTCGACCCGCTTCGGGTCGATGCCGGCGATGTTCAACTGGTTCATGTCGATCATGCTGTGAGCCCGATGTATCGGCCGTGTGTCGCGGGCCCTGTGCTTTGTATCGTCGAAGTCGCGGGCAGGGCCCGACGATACACCGGCGACACGACCCGGCCCAATCCCGCGATACACACGGCACACCAAGGCGGGCGGCGCGACACCGCCACGACTTGGGACACGGGCATGATCCTCCCATCAGCGGACGGCACAACGCGGCCCGCCAAACCTCGAAACGGGAGACAGACAATGTTCAAGACCATCATCACCTTCGCCGCCCTCGCCACCCTGGCGGCCACCGCCATCGCCCCAGCCTATGCCTACGTCTCCTTGAACGGCGGCGGCAACAACGGCGCCAACGAGAACGGCTGGAGCAACGGCGGCGGCGAGAACGGCGCCAACGAGAACGGCTGGACCAACGGCGGCACTGAGAACGGCGAGTTCATCAACGGCGGCGGCGCCAACGGCAGCGGGCCGAACGGTAGCGGCCCGAACGGTAGCGGCCCGAACGGTGGCGGCACCAACGGCGGCAACACCAACGGCGCGGCGGGCGGTTCCTCGACGCTGTCGATCCTGGCGATCGAACTGCCGCCCGAGACTCGCTAATCGGTCCTTAACGGCCCGTCCTTCGCGACGGGCCGTTTCCTCTTTCAGGAGCACCCGCCATGCACCGTACCATCCTCGCCGCTCTCACCTTGCTCTGCGCCGCTGCGGCGCCGGCCGCCGCCCAGCCGGCCCTCCAGTCGGCGCCTCGTGTGACGGTCGAGGGCACCGAGTTCGTGGCGGCGCTGCCCGACGGTCGCGTCCTGCGCAGCCGCGACCTCGTGGGGGCGACGCTCGATGCACGCTTTGCCGGCCGGCCGGTGCGGATCCGTATCGCGGCGGTCGAGCCCGATCCCAGGGACAGCAGCGGCACCGTCTGGCTGCATACGCTGGAAAAGACCGGTGCCGATGGCGCCTGGACCAACTTCTGCACGGCCGGTCCCGACGGCCGCCGCCAGGGCTTTCCCCTTGAGGGTGGTCCGGACGGTATTGAACTGAGCTGCACCGCAGGTGCGATCGCCAAATGCGCGCGCTTCGGCTACCGCCGCTGGACCGCGGCGGCCGACGGCACCGCGCTGGCCCCACTGCACCAGGCCTGCGTCCGGATGGTGCGCGGCGACTACGGCGGTGCCGACCGGCCGTGGACCAAGAACGGCATGCTGATCGACGTCTATGACGATCACGGCGTGCAGACGTCCGACAATTCCCCGGACGACGTTTTCGAGGCGGGGTGGAGCCCTGACGGCGCGGTCTGCGTCCATCACGTCCGTGTCAAGGAGAACACCACCCTGGCCGAATTGGAGGCGCTCTATCCGGCGCTGCGCGGCCGCACCGGTGAAGTCTGCACCGAGGCCTTCGCCCGCGCCCATGGCGCCGTAGTGTTCAACAGGTCCAGGCCCTGATCGTCACTTGCTTCGCTGCCGCCTGTGCTAGGCTGACGGCGGGGGAGAGATGGATAAGCGTCAGCATATCGTCGTGGTCGAGGACGAGCCGGCCCAGCGCCAGCTTCTGCTCGACTATCTGACCAAGCAGGGTTACCGCGTCACCGGCTTCGAATCGGGCGTCGGCCTGCGCCGGATGGTCGAGCGCGAGCTGCCAGCGCTGGTGCTGCTCGACATCGGCCTGCCCGGCGAGGACGGCTTCGCCATCGCCCGTTGGCTGCGCGAGAAGAGCGGCAAGGTCTGCATCATCATGGTGACGGCGGCGGGCGACACGGTCGACCGCGTGGTGGGCCTGGAAACCGGCGCCGACGACTACATCCCCAAGCCGTTCGATCCGCGCGAGCTCTTGGCCCGCATCAAGAGCGTGCTGCGCCGCGCCGGCGGCGCTGTGACGACCGGCACGGGACCGCGCGTGCGCATGGGCCGGCGCGTCCTCGATCTCGACAAGCGCGTCCTGGTCGATGCCGATGGGACCGAGGAGGCGTTGGCCGCCAGCGAATTCGACCTGCTGAAGCTCTTCGCCGAGAACCCCAACCGGCCGCTGGCGCGCGACTGGCTGCTGGAGACGGTCGGCCATCGCGAGATGGAGGTGTTCGACCGTGCCATCGATCTGCGGATCACCCGGCTCCGGCGCAAGATCGAGAAGGACGCGGCCCACCCCGAGGCGATCCGCACCGTGCGCGGCGTCGGCTACATGTTCGTGCCGCCCAAGGATTAGTTGCCCTCCCAAATCCGTTAAAAACCAACGGGAACATAGCTAGAACTTGTGTCAATAAGATAAATCAGAACAGTGGGTTAAATACCCTCTTGTCGGTTGGAACAAAATAGGTACATTGGCGCTCTACCCGCTGCGGACTTATCCGCATTGCTGCTCCTGACAGGGGCGTGGGATACCGAGGAGAGAGCCAATGTCGGCGAGGCTGAAAGTGGTCGAAAAAGAAGGCATGGAAAGCAAGAACAAGGCGTTGGACGCCGCGCTCGCCCAGATCGAGCGCGCCTTCGGCAAGGGCTCGATCATGAAGCTCGGCCAGCGCGAGGCCATCGAGATCGAATCGATCTCGACCGGCTCGCTCGGCCTCGATATCGCGCTCGGCATCGGTGGCCTGCCCAAGGGCCGCATCGTCGAGATCTACGGCCCGGAAAGCTCGGGCAAGACCACGCTGGCGCTGCATGTGCTGGCCGAGGCCCAGAAGAAGGGCGGCTCCTGCGCCTTCATCGATGCCGAGCATGCGCTCGATCCCGGCTACGCCAAGAAGCTGGGCGTCGACATCGGCAACCTCTTGATCTCGCAGCCCGATACCGGCGAGCAGGCGCTCGAGATCGCCGACACGCTGGTGCGGTCCGGCGCCATCGATGTGCTGGTCATCGACTCGGTGGCGGCCCTCGTGCCGCGCGCCGAACTCGAAGGCGAGATGGGCGATTCGCTGCCGGGTCTGCATGCTCGCCTGATGAGCCAGGCGCTGCGCAAGCTCACCGGCTCGATCTCCAAGTCGAACACGCTGGTCATCTTCATCAACCAGATCCGCATGAAGATCGGCGTCATGTTCGGCAGCCCCGAGACCACGACCGGCGGCAATGCGCTGAAATTCTACGCCTCGGTGCGCCTCGACATCCGCCGCATCGGCGCGCTCAAGGACAAGGACGAGGTGGTCGGCAACCAGACCCGCGTCAAGGTGGTGAAGAACAAGGTGGCGCCGCCGTTCAAGGTCGTCGAGTTCGACATCCTCTACGGCGAGGGCATCTCCAAGGTCGGCGAGCTGATCGATCTCGGCGACAAGGCCGGCATCGTCGAGAAGTCGGGCTCGTGGTTCTCCTACGACGGCACCCGCATCGGTCAGGGCCGCGAAAACGCCAAGCAGTACCTGCGCGACCATCCCGATGTCGCCGCCGCCATCGAGCAGAAGGTGCGGGCCAACGCCGGCATTCTCGCCAACGCCCTGATGGACGGCGGCAAGGACGACAAGGAAGACGACGACGAGTAGTCGCTTCCAGGGACCGCGGGTCGTCTGGCCTGCGGTCCACTGACTTCGAAAATTGGACTTCAGAAATTAAAGAGTCTTAGCGGCCGGATCCCCTGTCTCCGGTCCCCGGGCGGTGCTGTCACCCCACGCGCAGCACCGCCCATTTTATTTGCGGCCTATCCCTTTGAGGAAGCGCTGCACCCATTCAGGTCCCGTTCGCCGCTCGCTTTTGCGCGAACGGGCCGCGGCCCAGGCCATCAGGCCGGCCAACGGAAACCAATCTTCATCATCGCCCTGCACGTGGCGCGCGGCCATGGACACCTTCGGCACCGGCACGGGCGTCACGCCTTCCTGGGCCGGGCCGGCGCAAAGCTCGGCCGGCGACGTCACGAGATATTCACGGCACACCAGCGGCCGGTCCGGATGGATCGAGCAGCTTTCGTCCTCGAGGAACGGGCAGGGGATGGCGAGCGCGAAGTAGGCCTGCGACAGTTCGCGGTCGCTGCGCCCGGCGCGATCCGCGAGGCCGGCGTCGGCAATGATCGTCTCGGCCGCGGCGAAGCGTTCACGCAGACGCTCGCGCCGTTCGCCGGGCAGGGTCTTGACCAGTGCCAGCAGCCGCTCGCCTTCGGTGCGCGAGACCGGCACGAGCTGGCGGCAGCAGGCGCCGCAGCCCTTGCGGCAGGAGATCGCCCCGCCGTCCCGGACGCTGGCGGCTTCGGCGGCCGCGACCACGGCGTTCACCAACCCCTGCAGCGCGGGGACGACCTCGGTCGCGGGCACCCGGCCCGACGGCACGGTGATCGGGTGGGCGATGCGGAGATCGCCCACGGTGAGCCTCAGAGTGGCGGTAGAATGGGCCTCGGCGGCCATTTTCGCTCGGTTCCCCGTTCTGGACTTGGCCGGCTGGCGCACGCTACAAGGCCCGCATGCAAAGCGTCAGCGACATCCGCCGCACCTTCCTAGAATATTTCGGCAAAAACGGCCACGCGATCGTGGAGTCGAGCCCGTTGGTGCCGCGCAACGACCCGACCCTGATGTTCACCAACGCCGGCATGGTGCAGTTCAAGAACGTCTTCACCGGCCTCGAGACGCGGTCCTATGCGCGTGCCGCCACGTCGCAGAAGTGCGTGCGCGCCGGCGGCAAGCACAACGACCTCGAGAACGTGGGCTACACCGCCCGCCACCACACCTTCTTCGAGATGCTGGGCAACTTCTCGTTCGGCGACTATTTCAAGGAACAGGCGATCGAGCTCGCCTGGAACCTGCTGACCCGCGACTACGGCCTGGCCAAGGAAAAGCTGCTGGTCACGGTCTATCACACCGACGACGAGGCGGCGGGCCTGTGGAAGAAGATCGCGGGCCTGCCCGACAGCAGGATCATCCGCATCCCGACCTCGGACAATTTCTGGGCGATGGGCGAGACCGGCCCGTGCGGGCCCTGCACCGAGATTTTTTATGATCACGGCGATAGCATCGCCGGCGGGCCGCCGGGCAGTGCAGACCAGGACGGTGATCGCTTCATCGAAATCTGGAACCTGGTTTTCATGCAGTTCGACCAGGTCACCAAGGACGAGCGCCGGCCGCTGCCCAAGCCGTCGATCGACACCGGTATGGGGTTGGAGCGGCTGGCCGCTGTCCTGCAAGGCAAGCACAACAACTACGACATCGACCTGTTCCGGGCGCTGATCGAGGCGGTGGCGCACGAGACCGGGGTCGATCCCGACGGTCCGCAGTCGGCCTCGCACAAGGTCATCGCCGATCACCTGCGCACGACCGCGTTCCTGATCGCCGACGGCGTGCTGCCGTCGAACGAGGGCCGCGGCTATGTGCTGCGCCGCATCATGCGCCGCGCCATGCGCCACGCCCACATCCTGGGCGCCCAGGAGCCGATGGTCTACCGGCTGGTGCCGGTGCTGGTGCACGAGATGGGCGATGCCTTCCCCGAACTGGCGCGCGCCCAGCCGCTGATTACCGAGACGCTGAAGCTCGAGGAGGGCCGCTTCAAGCGCACCCTCGGCACCGGGCTGAAGCTCCTGGAGGACGAGACGCGCACCTTGAGCGCCGGCGGCACCTTGCGCGGCGACGTCGCCTTCAAGCTCTACGACACCTTCGGCTTTCCCCTCGATCTCACCGAGGACGTGCTGCGCGCACGCGACATCAAGGTCGACAACGCGGGCTTCGAGGCTGCAATGGACGAGCAGCGCGCCAAGGCGCGCGCCGCCTGGGCTGGCTCGGGCGAGACGGCCGACCAGGCGATCTGGTTCGACGTCCGCCACAAGGCCGGCGCCACCGAGTTCCTGGGCTACGACACCGAACGCGCCGAGGGCCAGATCAGGGCGATCGTGCTCGACCCTTCGGCAAGCTCAGGGCAGGCGGGCAAGGAAGTCCCATCGCTGAAGGCGGGCCAAACCGGCTGGATCGTCACGAACCAGACGCCGTTCTACGCCGAGTCGGGCGGCCAGCAGGGCGACACCGGCCGCGTCGTGAGCGGCGCCAACGAGGCCGCGATCACCGACGTGCAGAAGATGGTGGGCGATCTCCATGCCCATCACGCCACGATCGAGAAGGGCGAGCTGAAGCTGGGCGACGATCTGGTCATGACCATCGACCCGATCCGCCGCGCTCAGCTGCGCGCCCACCATTCGGCGACGCATCTGCTGCACGAGGCGCTGCGCCGGCATCTCGGCACCCACGTCTCGCAGAAGGGCTCGCTGGTGGCACCCGACCGGCTGCGCTTCGACATCAGCCACAGCAAGCCTGTTTCGGCCGGGGAGCTCCGCGCCATCGAGGACGAGGTCAACGACCGCATCCGCGGCAACTCGGCGGTCGAAACCAGGCTCATGACTCCCGACGAGGCGATCGCCGCCGGCGCCATGGCGCTGTTCGGCGAGAAGTACGGCGAGGAAGTGCGCGTACTTTCGATGGGAGGGCATGGGGGCGGCGAAGGCGAGGCCGGTAAGGACGGTCACGAGAAATACTCGGTCGAGCTCTGCGGCGGCACGCACGCCCGGCGCACCGGCGACATCGGCCTGTTCAAGATCGTGGGCGAGGGCGCGGTCTCCTCCGGCGTGCGCCGCATCGAGGCGCTGGCGGGTGCCGCGGCCGAAGCCCATGTCCGCCACCAGGCCGATCTTCTTGCCGAGGCAGCGGCCACCTTGAAGACGCGGCCCGAGGATCTGCCGACGCGACTGGCGGCTCTGGTCGAGGGCCAACGCCGCATCGAGCGCGAGCTCAGCGACGCGCGCAAGGCGCTGGCGCTTGCCGGCTCCGACGCCAACGCAGGCAACGCCGCGGGCGACGAGATGCGCGACGTCGGCGGCGTAAAAATGATCGGCCGCGTTCTGAACGGCGTTCCGGGCAAGGACCTCAAGGGCATGGCCGACGAGTTCAAGAAGAAGATGGGCTCCGGCGTCGTGGCGCTGATCGGCATCGAGGACGGCAAGGCCTCGGCCGTGGTCGGCGTGACCGACGACCTGTCGAAGACTTTTAGCGCCGTCGAGCTGGTGAAGGCGGGCGTGGCGGCACTCGGCGGCAAGGGCGGCGGTGGCCGGCCCGACATGGCGCAGGGCGGCGGTCCGGATGCCGCCAAGGCATCCGACGCGCTGCGCGCCATCGAGGCGGCAGTCGGCGCGGCGGGGGCAAAATGAGCAAGCCCGCCCTCCTGCACGCATCCCTGCTGGCGCCCCTGCTCGTTGTGGGCGCGCTGCTGGGCGGCTGTGACAAGCCGAACTATCCCAAGGACGATGCCCAGGCCGCGGCCTACGCCAAGGCCGAAGCCGACTGCCGTGCACAGGTGCGCTCGCAGGCACAGACCCAGCGCAACATCGAGGACCAGCGCCGCGCCACCTTCGAGGGCGAACGCACGCGGTTCGGCCAGGAAGATCTCTACAAGTCGATGGACAACCAGGGCTACACGAACAACGTCGATCGCCTGGTCGCCAGCTGCATGGAGAATCGCGGTTGGACGGTCAAGCGGCCTTTCATTCCCAGACTGAGCTGGTGACGTGAAGCAGTCCCGGCGGTCCCAGGCATGATCTATGTCATCCTGGCCGGCGTCGGCCTGCTGCTGGGCATCACCGCAATCCTGTTCGGCTTCGGCGGCGGCTTCGCCGTCGTGCCGCTGGTCTATCATGTCTTCCCGGCCTACGGCCTGGTGAACGCCGCCGATGTCCGCTACGCCATGCAGATCGGCGTCGCGACCTCGACCGCGGTGATGATCGTGGGCACGATGTACGCGACCCTGAAGCACCATCTCTCCGGCAACATCGACTGGCCGTCGGTGTTTCCGATGGCGGCCTACATCGCCGTCGGCTCGGCGCTGGGCGCCTATGCCGCGTCCCTGATGCCGGGTGCGGTGCTGCGCGTCGTCTTCATCGTCTACATCGTGGGCGTGATCGCCGACTGCGTGCTGCGCAAGGGCTTCATCGACGACGCGGGCGGCCACGCGTTCCACCGCATGGGCCGCGTGACCGAGGCCGGCGCCGGTGTGGTGATCGGGGCCATCGCCAGCCTGCTGGGCGTCGGCGGCAGCGTCATGACCGTGCCGCTGATGCGCCGCCACGGCGCGCGCATGGAAGGCGCCACGGCGCTCGCCAATCCGCTGTCCTTTCCGGTCGCGGTCGTGGGCACGCTCACCTACGTGCTGGCCGCCTGGCACCACCACATCGATCTCGGGCCGGGCTACCTGGGTTTCGTCCACCTCCCGGCCTTCGCCATTCTCTCGGTCTTCTCGGTGGCCGGCGTCGAGCTGGCGCAACGCGCGTTCCCGAAGATGCCCGACAAGGTCCATGCCTATACCTATGTCGGCCTGCTTATTCTCGTCGTCATCACGATGTTGCTGTGAACGGGGATACATGAAGATCTTCAGCCTGTGTCTGCTGCTGGTGCTGTCGTGTCTCGGGCAATCCGCCCTCTCACAAGCTGCATGGGCGCGCGACGAGCTGGTGACCACCGCCGTCACCTCGGGCGGCGAGACCATCCCCTACATCCTGACCGCCAAGGATGGCACGCCGGCCTACGCCGTCATTCTGATGCCGGGCGGCAAGGGCCTCCTCGATCCGCGCCTGGTGAACGGCAAGCTTACCTTCGCCTTCGGTGGCAATTTCCTGATCCGCTCGCGCGAGCTGTTCGCCGATGGCCGCTTCGTTGCCGCCTCGACCGACGCGACTTCGACTCCGGCGCGTATCCTTGCGATCTCGCAGGACCTCAAGCGGCGCTACGGCCCGATCGCGGTCTACGTCGTGGGCACCAGCCGCAGCACCGAGGCCACGATGGCGCTGGCCGGACCGCTCGACGGCCAGGTGGCGGGCTTCGTCCACACTTCGTCGATGAACGGCATTTCGACTTTCGATCCGCGCAAGTACAAGAGCCGGCATCTCATCGTCTATCACCGGCTCGATGCCTGCCGCGTGACCAACCCGTCGGCGAGCGCGGCCTCGCGCACCAGCTACGGCACCGAGGTGATCGAGATCGACGGCGGCAAATCGACCGGCGACGACTGCCAAGCCTATGCCTATCACGGCTACAACGGCGTCGAGGCGGAGACGGTGGCGCAGATCAAGGCGTGGATCGCGCGGGGACCGTAACTTTCCGCCAGTAGCTCGTCGTCCCGAGCGTAGCCGAGGGACCTCCTCTCCACGATATGCAGTCTCCGGTAGAGACAAGGTCCCTCGGCTCAGCGCGGAGGTTACTCCGCGCGACTCGGGACGACGGATAAATGTACTTCAGCCAGCGTTCAACTCGCCGAGGCGGATTTCCGCCAGCGCCTTGAAGTCGCCTTCGGGGTACTTTTCGAGATAGGCCTGCAGCGACGCCGGATTGTCGCTCTCGCGCACCGAGTCCCAGAAGGCCAGTTCGACCTCGCGGTCCTGCGGGTCGCGCATGCCGCCTTCGGCCGACGCGAACTCTTCCAGACGGGTGTGCGCCAGCGCCGCGAAGCTGCCTTCGGGATACTGTTCGAGATAGGCCTCGTAGTCGGCGGGGCGCACGCTCTCCTTGATCGACTCCCAGAACACGATTTCGACGGCGGGCTCGACCGCCGGCTCGACAGCCTGCGGATTGGTCGCCGGATGTTCGAGCGATGCGTCCGCTGTCGGCCCGCGGGCGAGTTCGATCGAGCCCGGCGATGTCCCCGCGGACTCGCCGTCCGCCGCTTCGGCCAGCAGCCGGAAGACGCGGATCGGTTGGGCGATGTTCTTCACGGTCTGCTCACCCAGGTCCTCGAAGCCGTAGGGAACCTTGTGCCGGATATGGTCGCGCACGCCGCGCGAGATGCAGATGCCGCCCGCTTCGGCCAGGCCCTCCAGGCGCGCGGCGATATTGACGCCGTCGCCGAAGATGTCGCCGTCCTTCACCATCACGTCGCCGACATTGATGCCGATGCGGAAATGCATGCGCTTGCCGTCCTCGATGGCTTCGTTGGCCGCCGCGAGGTCGCGCTGGATCTCGACCGCGCAATCGACGGCGGCGAAGACGCTGGCGAACTCGGCCAGGATGCTGTCGCCGGCGGTGCCGCAAATCCGGCCGCCGTGATCGGTGATCAGGCGATCGGTGATCGCGCGATGGGCCGACAGCGTCGTCAGCGTGCCTTCCTCGTCGATGCCCATCAGGCGGCTATAGCCTTCGACGTCGGCGGCGAAGATGGCGATCAGTTTTCTTTCGAGCGGTGGTGCTTCCATGTCGGACCTCGTTGCCTGCAGGCGATCAGGTACCGGCATGACGTCAACGCAGCGGGGCAGTGAATGTTCCTCCCCCGTCTCGGGGGAGGTGCCCCGAAGGAGCGGAGGAGGGAAAGCCTCAGTCGCGCTATTTGCAGCTGAACGTAATCTCACGCGGTGTGAAGGTCGGCAGCGGCGAGGGCGCGCCGGGTGGCCATGGCCGGGGCCAGGCGCCATCGGCCAGGTGCTTCTCGAGCACCGGCAGGAGCTGGTTGAAGACCACCCAGCCGCGCACGCGCGAGCCGGCCGGGTTGGTGTGGATGGCATCGACGAACAGGTCTGTTTCGAATGGTGAGAAGCGCGCGACGTCGATGAAGGGCAGCCCGTGCGTGCTGGCGTACTTGGCGAACACGCGGTTCTGGAACGCGGCCAGCCGTTCCATGTCGCGGTAGCGGTAGGGATAGTTGGCGGTGTTGAGCTGCTGCAGGATGTACTTGTGGCGGATCGGGTCGAGCACGAGGCCGTCCTTCACCAGCCAGAAGAACGACGTGAGCGCGAATTCGCTGCCGATACCGGCGAGGTCGGCACGGATGCGGTCGAGGTCGCGCTGGATTTCGTTCAGGCTGACCGGCAGGCGTGGATAGGCGAGGTCGGGGTCGAGCTCATCGAGGCCGGGGGGCCAGACGAGACGATAGTCCGGCTTGGGCCATTCGCCGCCGTTGCCCTTCGACGCGGCGACGCCCACCGCCGCCCCCACGGCGGCATCTATGCGGCCGGCGAGGGCAGAGTAACGGGCAGCCGTCGCCAGCCATGATGGTGATGTTTCCGTTGGCGGCAGGTTGCCGGCCGGCTTCGTCGACACGTCTTCGACGACCGAGGCCAGCCGGAACTGGTTTGCGCCTTCGTAGTAGACGACCAGATCGGGACGCAGCGGCAGCACTTCGGTGCGGACCACGGCGGCGATGTCGGGCGAGGAGATGCCTTCGCGTCCGGCATTCAGCGCCTCGAAGCGGACGGGCAACCGCTTCGCCGCCGCCCATTGGTTGAGCCAGGAACCCACGAACTCCGGCCAGGAGAACGGCTGGAAATGGGCGTCGACGGTGGTCGAGGCGCCGACGAACACGATCCGCACCGTCTTCTGCCCGCGCGGGACTTCGATCGGCGCGCCGCGCCAGCCGATCTGGTTGGTGACCAGGCCGCTCGGCAGCGTGGCATTGGGAATGAACCGGTAGGGCGGTATTGGCTTGCCGTCGGCCGGATCGGCCACGAACAGCCGGCCGGGCGCGCCGCGGAGATGGGGACTGGTGCAGGGATCTCGCGCGAACACCGCGTTCCAGGCCTTGAACATGTCGGCCGCCCGGAAATCGAGCAGGCCGGGATCCTTGTCCTGGAGGGATCGATAGAGCCGTGTCCATTCCTCGGGCACGGAGCGACGGTTGGAGAGCGGCGGCGGGTCGCCGTAAAACCATGCGCGCTCGACACCTGCCGCGCGTGGAATCCGGTCGACGAGCTCGGCGCCGACGCTGGCCGGTCCGGTCGGTGTGTTGAGGCGCAGCGCGCCCAACGCATAGCCGTCGATGGTGCGGACGATCGCCTCGGCCGCGATGAGGCTGAGCACAACGGACGAGCAGACGAGGAGGATGTTTTTCAGCCGGGAAGACACGTCTCCGTTTACCCGCAATGAAGCGCAACAAAAAGGCGGCCCCCGTTTCCGGGAGCCGCCTCTTTGTCGGTTGGTTCGTTCTAGTGCTTAGTAAGGCGCCGTGTAGTGCTGGCCGGGCCAACGGTAGCCGGGGGCCGGCAGCGGCAGCTTGTTGTCGATATGGGCCTTCTCGAGCGTCGCGATGCCCGGCTCGTAGTTGCCCGCCTCGCACTGGGCAATGGCCGCGGCTTCGCGCGTATCGACCTGCGAGGTGCGGAACTGGCGCCACTTGTCGCTCAGCGCCTTACAGTAGGCGGCGGGATCGCGGAAGATTGCGGGGATCCCGGCCTGGCCGTCCATCACGATCTCGACGCGACGGTTCTGCGGCTCGCGGACGCCGTCACCGGTTGCGACCAGCGGGGCGGACTCGCCTCGGCCGATGACCGAGATCGCCGTTGCCGGCACACCCTGCTTGACGAGAGCGTCCTTCACGGTGTTCGCACGACGGAGCGACAGGGCCATGTTGTAGGCTTCCGAGCCCGACGTGTCGGTGTGGCCGGTGGCCGTGACGCGGGCGCTGCCGCGTGACTTGTAGGCGGCGGCCGCCTGCTGAATGGTGGTCATCGCCTGGGCGCTCAGGTTCGAACGGTCCCAATCGAAGAACACCATGAACGAGGTGGGCGGCGGAGGTGGCGGCGGCGGCGGAGCTGCCTGTGGCGGCGGGCTATCGCACGCCCCCAGGAGAAACGCGGCGATACCGGCAACGAGCAGCTTCTTTAGCATGAGTGGTTCCCCTCAAAGTTTTGGACCCGCCTCGAAAAAGACGCGGTCACTAAGGGGTCCAACGCCGCTATTTGACCAAGGTTCCCGGAGGCTGCGGATTTTTTGACGATGTCCGAACTTGGGACGTCCGGGGGGAAAGGAGCCCGCCCAATACGCCGGGCGGGCTCCCCCAGGCCCCATCGCTCATCTGGGGGGATGTTCGAAGATTGTGGGCCCAATGATGAACAACGCCGAACAGGGGCGATGGTTGCAGAGCCTCCGCTTGCGGGCCAGAATCGAGCAGGCGAGAATCGGGTGGACAGCAGAATCGGGCGGGGGCCTTCGATGGCACGGGTGAAGTGGAGCGAGCGGCCGCGCACCCATCGAGGGGCGATCATCGGGGCGTTCCCGGGCATGGCCGTCGCCGCCGTCGTCGTCTTCCAGTACGCGTTCTATGGCAGCACGCTCGACCGCTATCTGATCATGATGGCCGGCCTGCTGATCGGCGGGGCCGCCGGCGCACTGATCGCGAAGATGACCGCGCCGCGTACGTGACGGCGGCGCGGGACTCGCAGGCCGACCGGGTTGGCAGGCGGCCGGGTTGGAGCCGGTCTCAAGGCGCGAGCTTGGCCCATTCGTCGGCCTGCACGCGCGCGACCAGGCGATAGCCGCCGGCGCCGTCGGGCTTGAAGATCGAGGCCTCGCCCTCGCGGATATCGAACCAGTCCTTGCCGAAGGCATCCATGATGTTGGGCTTGTGGCTCACCACCACCGTGTTGGTGCCGGGGGCGGGAACGGTGCCCGCGAGCTTGCGCATCGCCGCGGCGCGCCGGTTGTTCTCGATCGGCGTCACCACCTGGCCACCCTCGCTCACATCGGGCGTGGGCTTGGGCTCGCCGAACGGGCGACCGGTCTCGATGGCGCGGAAGTACTGGCTGGTGATGACCTCGCCCACCGGGATGCCGGCCTTCTTGAAGGCCGCGGCGATCTCCTGCGCCTTGGCGCGGCCGGCGTCGTTCAGCTGGCGCTGCTTGGCGACGTTGGCGAGGTTGAGCGGATCGGTGTCGGCCTGGTCCTGATGGGTGGCGCCGTGGCGGATGACGATGACGTAGCCACCGGCTTTCAGGCCGGTGAGCCATTCGGGTTGCGCCCGGGCGGGCAGGCTCGCGGACAGCAGGCAAAGCGCCGACAGGGCAAACAAGGACGCAAAACGGGCGGCGATCGTGATCATGCGACTCTCCCTTGCAATCCGGCGTTGCCGAATGAATGCCCCATACACTTCGCAGCGCCGGATGTCATGAGGTCGATGTCAGGGGGGCGATATCAGGCGCCGACGTCATCGGCTATGGTGGCGAAGCATAGGTCGAGAAGGAAAATGACAGACAATTCCCAAGCCCGGATCCGCCGATTGATGCTGCAGGACGCGGGTCTGTACAGAGAGATCCGGCTGGAAGCGCTTCAACTGTCGTCGGAAGCCTTCGGCAGCTCCTTCGAGCACGAAGGCGCGCAACCTCTGGGTTACTTCGAGGAGGCTCTCGCGAAGGCCGACGTCTTCGGCGCCTTCCTCGAAACCGATCTCGTCGGCGTCGCCGGCTTTCGCACCCAGGCAGGCTTGAAGCAGGCCCATAAAGGCCTGCTGTGGGGCATGTACGTTCGCCTCGTTGCACGGGGGACCGGTGCCGGCAAAAGCCTCGTCAAGGCGGTGCTCGATCACGCGCGCGAACGTGTCGAGCTCGTTCAATTGACCGTTGTCAGCGACAATGAAGCCGCCCAGCGGCTCTATCGCAGTTGCGGATTTGTCGCCTATGGCCATGAAGTTCACGCCCTGAAGCAGGGCGGCCGCTATTACGACGAGCTTCTCATGGCAGTCGCGCTCACGCCCTAGGACTCTCAGGCCCTGAGGTGGGCGAAGAACACCTTGCTGTCGATCCGCCAGCCGTCGTCACGCCGGACGAGCACGAAGAAATCGGTGTAGCGGGTGCCGCGCCAGTTGAGCGCTTCGAGCCGCGCCATCGCAGCACCTCCACTGTGCTCTATCGACACGACGCGCGCCTCCAGCCCGGGCGCCGCGCCGCCCTTGGCGACGGCGTCGCAGAACTCACCCAGGCTCCAGCTCACCGGCTTGCCGCCATAGCTGCCGCTCACCCGCGCGCCGTCGGTGAAGGCCGAGCGCAGCAGCTCGATGCCGCCGATCCGCGCGCCGTCGATGTAGCGCTGCAGGGTGTTGGCGATGGCCTGCGGGATGGCGAAGCTTTCGGTCTCTTGTTCCGGGGTCATTGAGTGTTCTCCTTCGCAGGCACACTCACGCGGAACCCGCCGGCATGTCCTTGCTTTTATGCCCTCCTGGAGCCTATCCGTTGGCAGGATATGGCGCTGAACGTCGCCAAGGAGGGGAAAGATGCCAAACGGGGTTCTTGACGCCATCGACCGCCGCATCGTGGCCGCGCTTCAGGCGGACGGGCGCCTCAGCAATGTCGATCTCGCGGAGAAGGTCGGCCTCTCGCCGTCACCCTGCCTGCGCCGCGTCACACGCCTGGAGCGCGACGGCTTTATCGAAAGCTACCGCGCCATACTCGGCCGCAAGAAGATCGGCCTCGGCCTCACGGTCTTCGTCGGCGTGAAGATCGAGGGCCACGCCGACGACCGCGCGACCACCTTCGAGGAGGAGGTCGTGGCCTTCCCGGAAGTGATCGCCTGCCACATGATCGCGGGCGAGGTCGACTACCTGCTGGAAGTCACCGTGCCCGACCTCGACGCCTACCAGCGGTTTCTGGTCGGCAAGCTTTTAGACCTGCCGCTGGTGCGCGAGGTCAGGAGCAACATCGCGATCCAGACGCTGAAGGCGGGGGCGGCGCTGCCGTTGGGGCATCTTGCGCCGTCAGCGTTGGAGCGGCGACCTGCTGGGAAAAGCGAACTTCGAGTGCGAGCTCGATCACAAACCCGAAAGTAGCACCAGCGCACCCCGCCAGCTTCCGCCGTTATCCGTCTGGTAAAGGCCGTTAAGTCGTCATTGCACGATCACGACATCCCCCGGTCGGACGATCCCCGCGCCGGTGACTTCGCCGAAGACGCCGCAATCGACATGGCCGTAGGCGACTTGAAGCGCATTCGGAATGTTGAGATCGCGCTCTCCAGTCATCGGGTTCGCCATCGTCGCGGCGCAGCGGTCGATCCGTTTGACGATCCGGAGTGTAGCCTCTCCCACTCGAAGCTCGCGTCCGAGCCAGCCGAACTCCTGCCAGGGTCGGCCACCATCGATAATCAGGTTTCCGCGAAAACGTGCTTCGTCGGGGAAAGCTTCGAGATGGGTTCTCAAATCCGCCAAGGAGGCGCGGTGAATGAGCGAGACGAGCTTGTCCGCCTGATCCGTAAACATGACGCCAGGGGCGGAAACGAGACGAGGTGGTCCCCGGTCATCGTCGCGCATGAACTCGGCGAAAAAGGCATCGATATCTGCGCGCCCCATCTCATCGCTGACTTTCGCTGAGACGGCAATCTTGCCAGCCTGACGAATGGTCAACACCTCCGACGTGGATTCGAATGAGACATCCAGCAAAACTAAACGGGGATCATGCGCTACCTGGAGGAATTCACGACGCCGTTGCCAGCTTGGCTGGCGTGGATCAAAAGCGCTTCGGCCATGGCAGATTGCGAAGTGTCGGTCCAGAGGGAGACCCGCTCCGGGGGTCAATCGAGCTTCGGGCATCCTTTCCGCACTTAGACCCTTCACCGGGTATCGGAATATCTCCGCCACAAATACCGTCACGATGAAACTCCACGGAGGCATCGCCTTTCAGGGCAAAGTCCAATCACTCCGCCGCCCGAACGTCCTGCGCCGCCGGCGCGATCGCCTTCATGGTGCCGCCGTAGCGGTCGGTGAAGGCCGTCGTGTCGATCTCGTCGAGCACGATCTCGCGGTTCAGCACCTTCTCCTTCCACTTGAGCAGCTGCGGATGCGCCGCCTGGAATTCGGGCATCACTTCCTTCGCGAAGAGTTCGAGCGATTCGCAGATGTGCTCGTGGCGGTTCTTGCCGGCCTGGTTCAGCAGCACCACCTGGTCGATGTTCGACTCCTGGAACTTCTTCAGCTTGCGGCGGATGGTCTCCGGCGAGCCGATCAGGCCGCCGCGCAGGGAGGCCGCGTGCTGCTCCGGGTTGGCCTTCTTCCACTTCTCGTATTCTTCCCACATGTTGACCGAGCCGGCGGCCGGGCGGCGGCGGTCGGCCGACTGGCCGTAGAAGCGCAGCGCGAACTGGAAGAAGGTGTCGCCGTCGGCGCGGGCGCGCGCCTCCTCGTCGGTCTTGGCGCACATGAAGAAGCTGACCAGCGCGATGTTGGGGTTGGTCACGTAGTCGGCGAGCTTGTTCTGCCGCTTCACGAAGGCGTTGTAGTAGGCGTGCACCCAGGCGTGGGCGGCGTCGGCCGAGACGAACTGGAAGCCGAGCGCGCCCATGCCCCATTCGCCGCACTTGGCCAGCGTCTGGAGCTGCGAGCAGGCGACCCACAGCGGCGGGTGCGGCTTCTGCATCGGCTTGGGCACCACCATGCGCAGCGGAATGTTCCAGACCTTGCCTTGATGTTCGCTGGGGCCGTCCTTGAACATGGGCAGGATGGCGCGCACGGCCTCCTCGAAGATCTCGCGCTTGTTCTCCATGGTGACGCCGAACGGTTCCAGCTCGGTGATCGAGGCGCTCTCGCCCATGCCGAACTCGCAGCGGCCGCTCGACAGCAGATCGAGAGTGGCCACGCGCTCGGCGACGCGCGTCGGATGGTTGGTCGTGACCTGGAAGATGCCGTGGCCGAGGCGGATGTTCTTGGTGCGCTGGCTGGCGGCGGCGAGGAAGGACTCGGGCGAGGGCGAGTGCGAATATTCCTCGAGGAAATGATGCTCGACCTGCCAGGCGTGGTCGTAGCCCAGCCGGTCGGCGAGCTCGATCTGGTTCAGCGCGTTCTGGTAGAGCCGGTGCTCGTCGCCCTCGAGCCAGGGGCGGGGTAGCTGCAGTTCATAGAAAATGCCGAATTTCATGACGCGTCCTCCAAGGCGAAGCATGCCCGTAAATTTGCATGGTGCAAGAGGGAGGAAGGCGCGCGTTTCGTTGGCGAAGACGGTAATTGCAGTCGATAAATTTTCGCGCGTGGGTTGACGGACGGACTCGTATTCAGTTGTAGTGCACTTGGCGAAATTGAGCCGTGCGTAGCCGGAGTCCGCTGCTATCGCGTAGGGCGTGTCATCTCGATCGACGACGAATAGCAGGCAGGCAGAGTATGAGCGCGCCAAGCAATATCAACCTGTCGAGCCTCAACGGCAGCAATGGCTTCAAGCTGAGCGGTACGGCGGCATATGACTTCAGCGGCGCTTCGGTCGCTTCGGCAGGGGACGTCAACGGTGACGGCTTCGCCGACCTGATCGTTGGCGCCAGCGGTGCCGACCCCCACGGCAATTCTTCCGGGGCGAGCTATGTGGTGTTCGGCAAGGCGTCTGGCTTCACGGCCAATGTCGACCTGTCGAGCCTCAATGGCAGCAATGGCTTCAAGCTGAGCGGCGCAGCGGCGGATGACTACAGTGGCTTCCCGGTGGCCTCTGCGGGAGATGTCAACGGTGACGGCTTCGCCGACCTGATCATCGGTGCCAAGGGCGCCGATCCTCACGGTAGCTATTCCGGGGCGAGCTATGTGCTGTTCGGCAAGGCGTCGGGCTTCGGCGCGAACCTCGACCTGTCGAGCCTCAACGGCAGCAATGGCTTCAAGCTGAGCGGCGTGGCCCAAGGCAACTACGCCGGCAGGTCAGTCGCCTCGGCGGGGGACGTCAATGGCGACGGCTTCGCCGACTTGATCGTCGGTGCCTTCGGGGCCTCTCCCCACGGCACCGCTTCGGGGGCGAGCTATGTGGTGTTCGGCAAGGCGTCGGGCTTTGCGACCAACCTCGACCTGTCGGGCCTCGACGGCAGCAACGGCTTCAAGCTGAGCGGCGCGATATCCCTCGACAACAGTGGCTTCTCGGTGGCCTCGGCGGGCGATTTCAACGGTGACGGCTTCGCTGACCTGATCATCGGCGCCAAGGGCGCCGATCCTCACGGTAGTTATTCCGGGGCGAGCTATGTGGTGTTCGGCAAGGCGTCGGGCTTCGGCGCGAACCTCGACCTGTCGAGCCTCGATGGCACCAACGGCTTCAAGCTGAGTGGCGCATCGGCGAATGACCAGAGTGGCAGGTCGGTCGCCTCGGCGGGCGACGTCAATGGGGATGGTTACGACGACCTGATCGTCGGTGCCCCGGAAGCGGATCCCTACGGCAGAGTTTCCGCCGGGGCGAGCTATGTGGTGTTCGGCAAGGCGTCGGGCTTCACGGCCAACTTCGACCTGTGGAGCCTCACCGGCACCACTGGCTTCAAGTTGAGTGGCGATGCTGACCAAGACATCAGCGGCTGGTCGGTCGCCTCGGCTGGGGACGTCAACGGCGATGGCTTTGGCGACCTGATCGTCGGTGCCTCGCATGCCGATCCGAACGGCAGCTTTTCGGGAGCGAGCTATGTCGTATTCGGCAAGGCATCGGGCTTCGCGGCCAATCTCGATCTGTCGACCCTCAACGGCATCAATGGATTCAAGCTGAGTGGTGTGGCGGCAGGTGACGAAAGCGGCCAGTCGGTGGCTGCAGCGGGGGACGTCAATGGCGACGGCTTCGCCGACTTGATCATCGGCGCCACCGGGGCCGACCCGCACGGCAGCTCTTCGGGGGCGAGCTATGTGGTGTTCGGCGGCGCTTTCGGAGCCACCGTCACGACCACTGGCACGTCCGCGGCCGAAATGCTGATCGGCGGGGCTGGTGGCGACGCGCTGAGCGGCGGTGGCGGGGCGGACGTGTTCCATGGCGGGGCGGGCGACGACCGGCTGACGGTGGCCGACACGACGTTCCGGCTGGCCGACGGCGGCACCGGCAACGACACGCTGGCGATGGCGGGTGCGGGACAGTCGCTCGACCTCGCCGATCGCCAGGTGGCGGCCCGCCTCTCGGGTGTCGAGCGCATCGACCTCACGGGCTCGGGCAACAACACACTAAAGATTGAACAGAGGGCGGTTCTCGACGGGATCGGCGCGGTGGTGGGCGGCAAGCGCGTGCTCGCCATCGAGGGCAACGCCGGCGACAAGGTAGTGTTCGCCGATGGGGCATGGTCGAAGACCGACTCGTTCACCGACGCCCATGGAACCTTCGATCGCTATACACGGGGCGATACCGAAATCCATCTCCAACAAGGCATTGGGATTGGGCTAGCCTTCAATCTGTCGAGCCTCGACGGCAGCAATGGCTTCAAGTTGAGCGGCGTGCTGGCAGCCGATGCCGCCGGCCTCTCGGTAGCCTCGGCGGGGGATGTCAATGGTGACGGCTTCGCCGACGTGATCGTCTCCGCGTCAGGGGCTGATCTGAATGGCACCAACTCAGGTGCGAGCTATGTGGTGTTCGGCAAGGCGTCGGGATTCACGGCCAACGTCGACCTCTCCAGCCTCAACGGGGCAAACGGGTTCAAGCTAAGCGGCGTGACGACGGGTGACTTCAGCGGCTGGTCGGTGGCCTCGGCTGGAGACGTCAACGGCGACGGGTTCGCCGACGTGATCGTCGGTGCCAAGTGGGCCGACCCGAACGGCAGTGATTCCGGGGCGAGCTATGTGGTGTTTGGCAAGGCGTCGGGCTTTGCCGCAAATGTCAATCTGCAAGGCCTTAACGGCAGCAATGGGTTCAGGCTGAGCGGCGTGGCGTCTTCTGACTATAGCGGTTGGTCGGTGGCTTCGGCGGGTGACGTGAACGGCGACGGCTTCGCCGACATGATCGTCGGCGCCACCTACGCCGACCCGCACGGCAATAGGTCTGGGGCGAGCTACGTGGTATTTGGCAAAGCGTCGGGCTTTGCCGCTAATCTCGACCTGTCGAGTCTCAACGGCGGCAATGGTTTCAAGCTGAGCGGTGCTGCCGCGTACGACTACGGTGGCCGGTCGGTAGCGTCGGCCGGGGACGTCAACGGCGACGGCTTCGCCGACGTGATCGTCGGTGCTCCACTGGCCGACCCGAACGGCCGCAACGGGTCTGGGGCGAGCTACGTGGTGTTCGGCAAGGCGTCGGGCTTCGGCGCCAACCTCGACCTGTCGAGCCTCAATGGAAGCAACGGATTCAAGCTTAGCGGCGCGGCAACGAGCGACGCCAGCGGCATTTCGGTAGCCTCTGCCGGGGATGTCAACGGGGATGGTTTCAGCGACCTGATCGTCGGTGCGCCGGGAGCCGATCCGCACGGCCTGTCTTCCGGGGCGAGCTACGTGGTGTTCGGCAGGGCGTCTGGATTTGCCGCGAACCTCGACCTGTCGAGCCTCAATGGAGGCAATGGGTTCAAGCTGAGCGGCGAGGCGGCGTATGACCTGAGTGGTCTTTCGGTAGCCTCCGCCGGGGACGTCAATGGCGATGGGTTCGCCGACCTCATTGTTGGAGCCTATGCCGCCGACCCGCACGGCGGCAGGTCTGGGGCGAGCTACGTGGTGTTTGGCAAGGCGTCGGGCTTTACCGCGAACCTCGACCTGTCGACCCTCAACGGAAGCCAAGGATTCAAGCTGAGTGGCGTGGCGGCCTATGACAGCAGCAGTTTTTCGGTGGCGTCGGCCGGGGACGTCAACGGCGACGGCTTTTCCGACCTGATTATTGGCGCCCCCTACGCCGATCCGCACGGCAACTATTCCGGCGCGAGCTATGTGGTGTTCGGCGGCGCTTTCGGAGCCACCGTCACGACCACCGGTACATCCGCTGCCGAAATGCTGATCGGCGGGGCTGGTGATGACACGCTGAGTGGCGGCGGCGGCGCGGACGTGTTCCATGGCGGGGCGGGCGACGACCGGCTGACGGTGGCCAATACGACGTTCCGGCTGGCCGACGGCGGCACCGGCAACGACACGCTGGTGCTGGCGGGCGCGGGACAGTCGCTCAACCTCGCCGATCGCCAGGTGGCGGTCCGCCTGCAGGGCATCGAGCGCATCGACCTCACCGGCTCGGGCAACAACGCGCTGACGGTGAACCAGCGGGCGGTGCTCGACGGGCTGGGCGCAGTGGCGGGTGGCAAACATGTGCTGACGATCGAGCGCAATGTCGGCGACACGGTGACATTCGCCGATGGGGCGTGGTCGAATATCGGCTCGTTTACCGACGCCCATGGAACCTTCGATCGCTACGTACTGGGCGATGCCGAAGTCGACCTCGAGCGGGATGTCGGGACAGTCGGCGACGGCCAGTCGCTCACCATCCAGGCGGGGCAGACCAGCGGCGGGCTGTCCGTTCTCGACAATGGCACGCTCTACGTAAACTCCGGCGGCACGGCCGTTGGAGCGACAATCTCCGCGGGCGGATTGCAGTACGTATTTTCGGGCGGCGTGGACAGCGGCGCGCATGTCCTCGGCGAGCGGCAGATCTGGGGCGGTGGAACGGCAAGCGGCGGCACCGTGGACAGCGGCGGCACGGAGTATCTTTACGGCGTGGCGAGTGGCACGAAGATTTCCAGTGGCGGCACGCAGTACCTCGATCTCGGCGGCGTTGCGAATGGCGGGACGATCGATGCCACGGGATGGCAGCATGTGTTCGGCCATGCGATTGCGAGCGGGATGACGGTATCGTCCTCGGGCAATCAGCATGTTTTTTCCGCAGGCTCATCGGTCAATACCGTTCTGCAGGCTTCGGCATGGGAGACGGTTTGGGGCGGCGGCGTGGCGTCGGGGACGTCGGTCAGCGGCGGCTATCTCAGTGTTTTTTCCGGCGGCACGACGTCGAACACGATCGTCTCGAGCGGTGGCTGGGAGTTCGCGTGGGGCGGCGGAATGGCGATCGGCACGGTCGTGTCGAGCGGCGGCTATCTCGATGTCTACTCCGGCGGCGCGGCTGTCGGAGCGACGCTGCTGAACGGCGCCTGGGATTTCGTCTGGGGCGCCGGCACGACGGCGACAGGGACGGTGGTGTCGAGCGGCGGCTATGAGGATGTCTACTCCGGGGGTAGCGCGATAAACGCAACCGTCCGGAACGGCGGCTGGCAGTTCGTGTGGGGCGCGGGCACCACGGCAACAGGCACGGTGGTGTCGAGCGGCGGCTATCAGGACGTCTATTCGGGCGGGACGGCGACCGGCACGGTGGTCGGGAACGGCGGCTGGGAACTGGCCTGGACCGGCGGCAGCGTCAGCGGGTCGACCGTGACGAGCGGTGGCATCGAGTTCGTCTGGAGTGACGCCTCGGCTGCCAACACGACGGTGTCGAGCGGCGGGATACTGGACAACTACGGCAGCACGACTGGCACGAAGATCCACAATGGCGGCCTGTAGTTCGTGTTCTCGGGCGGCGTAGCGAAAGAAACGACGGTCAACAGCGGCGGCAACCTCGATGTGTTCGCGAGCGGCGTGGCAAGCGGCGCGGTGATCCACAGCGCGGGTTGGAGCTATGTCTGGTCGGGCGGCCTCGACAGTGCCGGAACCATCGGCGCCGGCGGTTTTGAGTATATCCTTGCCGGAGGTGTCGCCATCGGCATGACCGCCACGGGTGGCGGCAACCAGATCGTCAACGGGACGGCCAGCGCCACGACCCTGGTCGCCGGCGGCCTGCAGTATGTTTCGTCGGGGGGTGTTGCGACGGGAACGGTCGTCAACAGCGGCGGCAATCTCGATGTCTTCTCAGGCGGCGTGGCAAGCGGCGCCGTCGTCAACAATGGCGGCTTCGACTTCGTCTGGGCAGGCGGCGTCGACCGCGATACCACGATCATGAGCGGCGGCCTCGACCTCGTCCTGTCGGGCGGTACCGTCAGCGGCGCCACCTTGAGCGGCGGCATGCTGGAGATCCAGAGCGGCGGCACGGCGGGCGGCAGCACGATTACCTTTACCAGTGCGGGCGGCACGTTGAAGCTCAACGATTCCGATGACTTCACCGGGCGCATTGCCGGGTTCGGTGCGCTGGGCGCCATCGATTTCGCCGACATCGCCTTCGGGGCACAGACCACGCTGGGCTTCACCGAGGATCCAGGCAACAGCAGCGGCACCCTCATCGTAAGCGACGGCACGCATACGGCGGCAATCCAGTTGTTGGGGCAGTATGTGGCAGCCAACTTCAATGTGACCAGCAACGGGTTCGGCGGCACTCTCGTGACCAGTGCGACGGGCATTGGGGCTGAGCCGCCGTCCCTGTTTGCGGCATCGCTCTATACGTAGGGTGATCCCGAGCCGGGGTTGATCCCGAGCTGGCGTTTTGCTGGAAGAGACGCGTCAGCAGGGACCCATCACGGTGGCAAGCGCTGCCAGCACCGCCGCGGGTTGGAAAGACTTGTTGATCACGGGTTGCGTCCAGTAGCGCTCGGGCAGTCTGCCGGGCTCGCCGGTCACGAAGATGAAGGGCACGCCGTCGGCCATGAGCCGGTCGGCCACGACAAGCACCAGTTCGCCGCCCAGCTTCACGTCGAGGAGCGCCGCGTCGAGCCGGTTGTTGTCGATCTTCTGCAGGGCACGGTCGACTGACGGCACCACGCCCACGACAACGCACCCCGCGTCATCGAGGACCTTTTCAAGGTCGAGCGCGATCAGGATGTCATCCTCGACGATCAGGATGTTGCGATCCTCAAGAGCATGATTGTGCAAGGCACACCTGTCGCCGAGTTAATGGCCGGAAACGGCCCGTCCAGCGAAAGGTTGCGTCCTTCTGGCGAAAAACATGCGTTACTCCGCCGCCGCCTTCATCGCCTCCGGATGGCGCCACTGGTGGAGCAACTCGGCTTCCTTCTTCTTGGCCTTCTCCAGATGCGCGTCCTTGACGTGGCCGTAGCCTTTTATGTCGTCGGGGATCGCGGCGAGCTTGATCGCCAGCGCGTGGTTGGCGGGCGACAGCGTCTGCAGCAGCTCGGCCACCAGCGCCTCGTACTGGCCAATCAGCGCGCGCTCGGTCTTGCGTTCCTGAGTGTAGCCGAAGATGTCGAAGCGGGTGCCGCGCAGGCCCTTCAGCTTCGCCAGCATCTGGAAGGCCGGCGGCATCCAGGCGCCGAACTCCTGCTTGATCAGATGGCCGGTCTTGGGATCGCGGCTGGAGAAGATCGGCGGCGCGAGGTGGAATTTTAGTTTGTAGTCGCCCTCGAACTGGCCGGCGAGCTGGGCCGCGAAGGCGGCATCGGCGTGGAGCCGCGCCACTTCGTACTCGTCCTTGTAGGAGAGCAGCTTTGAATAGTTGCGCGCGACGGCCTCGGCGAGCGTGGTCTGGCCAGGTGTGGCCTTCTGCTCGGCGGCGCGCACCTTGTCGACCAGCGTCTTGTAGCGCTCGGCAAGTGCTGCGTTCTGATAGCCGGTGAGGTGTTTTGCGCGAACGGCCACGATCTCGTCGAGTGTCCTGGCGATGCGCGTGAAGGGAACCACTGTTGCCACAGGTGCCGCAAGCTTCTCGACCGCGGCGCGATCCGCGGCGGCGCGGCGGCCCCAGCGGAAGGCCGCGGTGTTCATGGCGATGGCGGCGCCATTCAGCTCGATCGCCTGCTCCAGCGCCTCGTGGCCGATCGGTACCAGCCCCTGCTGGTAGGCATAGCCCAGCATGAACATGTTGGTGGCGATCGAATCGCCCATCAGGGCGGTGGCGATGCCGGTGGCGTCGATGAAGTCGCAGGCGTCGGCGCCCGCACCGGCCTCGATCGAGAGTCTCAGCATGTGCGAGGGGAAGGCGATGTCGGGATGGCGGGTGAATTCGCCGGTGATGGTCTCGTGCGTGTTGACGATGGCGCGCGAAGTGCCGGGCTCGAGCCTCGCCAGAGAATCGGTGCCGGCGCTCACCACGAGATCGCAGCCCAACAGCAGGTTGGCGCCGCCAGCGCCGAGCCGCACCGCGTGCAAAGCTTCCGGCGTGGCGCCAAGACGCACATGGCTGATCACGGCGCCGCCCTTCTGCGCCATGCCGAGCTGATCGAGGACGGTGGCGCCCTTGCCTTCGAGGTGCGCCGCCATGCCCATGATGGCGCCGATCGTGACCACGCCGGTGCCGCCGATGCCGGTGATGAGTACGCCATAAGGCTTGTCGGCGATCGAGGGCAGCGTCGGCGCTGAGGGCAGGGGCGGCTCGGTCTTGTCCGTCGTGGCGATGGACTTGCCGGCTTTGCCTTTACGCAGGCTGCCGCCTTCGACTGTGACGAACGACGGGCAGAAACCGTTCAGGCACGAAAAATCCTTGTTGCAGGATGACTGGTCGATGGCCCGCTTGGAGCCGAACTCGGTGGCGACCGGCACGACCGAGAGGCAGTTCGACTTGGTCGAGCAGTCGCCGCAGCCTTCGCACACCGCCTGGTTGATCAGCACGCGCTTGGCGGGATCGGGATAGGTGCCACGCTTGCGGCGGCGGCGTTTCTCGGCGGCGCAGGTCTGGTCGTAGATCAGGACGCTGACGCCCTTCACCTCGCGCAGCTCGCGCTGGACCTCGTCGAGCTGGTCGCGGTGATGGAAGGTGACGCCCGAGGCCCAGTCGGTGCCGACCGGATATTTGCCCGGGTCGTCGCTCACCAGCGCGATGCGCTCGACGCCCTCGGCGCGGACCTGGCGGCTGATGCGCCACGGCGTGACGTCGCCGTCGTGCGGCTGGCCGCCGGTCATGGCGACGGCGTCGTTGTAGAGGATCTTGTAGGTCATGCTGGTCTTGTTCGCGACGGCGTGGCGGATCGCGAGCAGGCCGGAATGGAAATAGGTGCCGTCGCCCAGGTTCTGGAAGACATGCGGCGTGTCGGTGAAGTGGCTGGCGCCGACCCAGGTGGCGCCCTCGGCGCCCATGTGGGTGAAGGTCTTGGTGTTGCGCTCCATCGAGATCGCCATGGTGTGGCAGCCGATGCCGGCCAGCGCCATCGACCCGTCGGGCACCTTCGTCGAACTGTTGTGCGGGCAGCCGGAGCAGAAGTAGGGCACGCGGGCCATGCCGGACTCGTTCCGCACCTGGCGGCCGCCGCGGTGTTTCAGCCCTTCGAAACGCTGCCTGGAACGCTCGCTGAGGCCGGCGAGGCCGAGGCGCTCGACGATCGCCGAGGCGATCTCGAACGGCGAGAGCTCGCCGTCGCTCTTCAGCAGATGCTGGCCGCGCTCGTCGGTCTTGCCGACGACGACGGGGCGGCGGGTGCTCTCCATGTTGAACAGCGCGTCCTTCAGCTGCTGCTCGATGATGGGCCGCTTCTCCTCGATCACCAGGATCTCGCGCTTGCCGGCCGCGAAGGCCGTGGCGCCCTCGGTTTCGAGCGGCCACACCATGCCCACCTTGTAGATGGCGAGTCCCAGCCGTTCGGCCTCTACATCGTCGATGCCGAGTTCGTCCAGCGCCTGGCGGACATCGAGGTAGGATTTGCCCACCGTCACGATGCCGAAACGGGCGTCGGGGCGGCCGAGCATGACCTTGTCGAGCTTGTTGGCGCGCCAGTAGGCGAGTGCTGCCGGGATTTTCACCTGGTAGACGCGCTTCTCCTGGCCCAGCCAGTCGTCGGGCCAGCGAATGTGCACGCCCTCGGGCGGCAGGTGGTGATCGGCCGGGATGTGGATTTCGAGCCGGTGCGGATCGACGTAGACCGAGGCCGAGGAATCGACCGTCTCGCTCAGCACCTTGAAGCCGACCCAGAGGCCGGAGTAGCGCGACATCTCGAAGGCATGCAGGCCCCAGTCGAGATATTCCTGGACGGAGGCCGCGTGGATGATCGGCATGCCGGCGGCGATGAAGGCGGGCTCGCTCTGGTGGGCGACGGTCGATGACTTGGCCATGTGGTCGTCGCCGGCCAGCACCACGACGCCACCGTGCTTCGATGTGCCGGCGTAGTTGGCGTGCTTGAAAGCGTCGCCGGAGCGATCGACGCCGGGGCCCTTGCCGTACCACATGCCGAACACGCCGTCGTAGCGTGCGCCGGGATAGAGGTGGATCTGCTGCGTGCCCCACAAGGACGTCGCCGCCAGGTCCTCGTTGGTGCCGGGCTGGAATTCGATGTGGTTCTTCTTGATGAAGCGCTTGGCCTGCCACAGCGCCTGGTCGAAGCCGCCCAGCGGCGAGCCGCGATAGCCGGAGATGTAGCAGGCGGTGTTGAGGCCAGCGGCAAGGTCGCGCTGGCGCTGCATCATGGGCAGTCGAACCAAAGCCTGCGTGCCGGTGAGATACACCCGGCCCGTTTCGAGTACGTATTTGTCGTCCAGGGTCACCGCGACGGTCATGGGCAACCTCCTTGACTCGTTATATGGGGACGGTAGCGACAGATTGTTGCGCGTTGCAATCGGGAACGCGTGGCCCGCGCAAAAATGAGGTTTTAAGGGTGCCGCGGCCCACCGATCAGGCGCGCCGTTTCACGGTGTTGCCCGGGAATGAAATGTTGTAATCACGCGCCGCATGTCCGTTCTCGTCACCGGAGTCGCCGGCTTCATCGGCGCCGAGGTCGCCGGTGCCCTGCTGGCCAGGGGCGAGGCGGTGGTCGGCGTCGACAATTTCAGCGACCAGTACGACCCCGTCCTGAAATTCGCCCGGCTGAAACCGCTGCGCGAGACCAAGGGGTTCACCTTCCTGGAAGCCGACGTCGCCGAGCGCGAGGCGATGCTGGGGCTGGCCGGCAAGCACGGCGGTCTCGACCGCATCGTGCATCTGGCGGCCCAGTCGGGCGTCCGCCAATCGATGGTCGATCCTTATATCTATGCGCAGACCAATGTGATGGGCCATCTCGTGCTGCTCGAGCTGGCGCGCGGGCTCAAGGACCTGAAACACTTCGTCTATGCCTCCGCCTCGTCGGTCTATGGCGCCAACCGCAAGCTGCCCTTTGCCGTGGCCGACCGTGTCGATCATCCGGTGTCGCTCTACGCCGCCACCAAGCGCGCCGACGAGCTGATGACCGAGACCTACAGTCATCTTTATGGGTTGAAGGCCACCGGCCTGCGCTATTTCACGACCTACGGACCGTGGGGCCGGCCCGACATGTCGCCTTATATCTTCGCCAAGGCGATCCACGAAGGCCGCCCGATCGAGCTCGCGCACCTGGGCGTCCTCAAGCGCGACTACAGCTACATCGACGACATGGTGGCCGGCACGCTGGCGGTGCTCGACAAGCCGCCGGCCGACGCCGGCCACCGGGTCTACAATCTGGGAGCGGCGCGGAGCGAGGACCTCGTCCAGGTGATCGCGCTGCTCGAGAAGGCATTCGCCAGGAAGGCCATCGTCGAGCTGAAGCCGGGTGAACCCGGCACCCTGCCGGAAACCGCGGCCGACATCGCCGATACGACGCGCGAGTTCGGCTGGACGCCCAGGGTCGCGGTGGAAGAGGGCATCCCGAAGTTCGTGGAGTGGTTCAAGGCCTACAACCGCCTGTAGCCCGTCTCCAAGGCCGGGTGACACAACTTGCCGTTGAGCCTACCGTGATGCGAAGATTCGTTGGCATCGGGGGATGCGAATGGCGGGAGACAGCGGGAGCTCAATTCCCTACACGGCGATATCCGTGGTGGTGCTGTTCCTGACGACCACCTATCTGGGGCAGCATGGCTTCGAGGCGTGGCGTCCGGCCGACACCGACACGAGCAAACGCCTGCAGTTGGCGGAACCGCCGGTGGAAGCCCGCTTGTGGGAAGATCCGCTCTCGGCGCTCGACCGTCATCGCGACAAGCTGAAGGGATCATGTCCCACGGATGGCAAGCCGGCGGCGAGCAGTGCACCCGTCACCAAGGCACCGGCCGCTGACCGGGGCGCCGCCGACCGGGCCCCCGACCCCGCCTGCCAGATCGGCCAACCGCTCGACGCAGCCAAATTCAGAGGTCTTTTCGGCAGGGGCGATAGCGTCACGCTGATTGCCGCGATGCTGCCTGGCGCCGCGCTCGTCGGTTCGGAAGAGGCGCGGCGACGGTCTCGCTATGCCGTGCTCGCCGGCTTGAATGCGGCAGGCTTCGTGCCCAACGACAGCGAACGCATGGGCCTGGTGCGTGTCCAGCGCTGCGAATCCCTTGCCGGCTGCCCCCAGGACGAGTCTGCCACCGGCGATTCCGGTCGCATGGATATCGTCTACGAAACGCTGAGCGGACCAGGCCCGCGGTATGCCGTTGTGCTGTGGATCGACGACACCACGATCGGCCGACGCTGGCTCAGCGCGATCACGCTGTTGCTCACGGACCTGGCGCCCGCCACCAGCGCGAATGTGCGGCTGCGCATTCTGGGGCCCAGCGGGTCCGATTTGCTGGTGAGGGCGTTGGATGCCGATCTGACGGAAATGGCAAATGATGTCTCCAGGGCCAACCTGGCAAGGTTTGCCGCGCAATGGCGAACCCTGGTCAAGCTGCGCCTGATCAGCCCGCTGTCGACCGCACCAGCCGAGCAAATACGGTCCGCGGCCCATTTGACGCCCTACTGTTTCCAGTTCGAAGGCGGCGACTGCATCGACAACTCTTTCGAGGCTCGACTTCGCGAAGTCGCCGCCCGCTTTACCTTGGCCATCGGCGATGCCCCGGTGGGCCTGAACCCGCCCCCGCAGCCGTTTTTTGTCCGCATGGTCGGCACCGACGATCTGCTGACCGAGCGGCTGCTTGCCGAGCTGCGTGGTCGCGGCCTCTGCAGCGTGGGTCCCAGGAAGCGGGTGATCCTGATCGGTGAATGGGATTCGATCTACGCCCGGACTTTTTCGGAGACCTTGCAGGGCGGCCTGAAGTGTCCGGATGAGCAGGGTGAAATCGAACTGCAAAGCTATTCGTATTTGCGCGGCCTGGATGGGGTGACCATCGGTGACTCCGCGGCGCAGATGCGGCGCGGCGGCGACGCCAAGGCTCCGATCGAATGGCCCGAGGGCCGCCCCCAGGCGGACTACGTTCGCCGGCTCGTCCGGGAGATCCTGAAAGACAACTCCGACCGTCCCGTCCATGCCGTCGGAATGATCGGCTCGGACGTGCACGACAAGCTGGTGCTCGTGCAGGCGCTACGCGACGCGTTCCCCGACCGTGTGTTGTTCACCACCGACATGGATGCCCGCCTGCTGCACCCGAGCGTCACGCGATACATGCGCAATGTGATTGTCGCGTCGAGCTTGCCCCTGGCGTGGAACGAGGAATCGCTGCCGGCCGTGTGGAACGAGGAAGCGGAGTCGAGCCCCTCCTTGGGATCCCGCTCGTCGGAATCCCGCAAGTCGGCGAACAAGATTGGTCCTTTTCGCGACACCTACCAGACCGCGACGTATCTCGCCGCGCGTCTCGCGGTGAGAGACGTCAATATTTCGGACTGCAGCAAGCCAGAGTATGCACAGTACCTCGAATGCCACGTCGCGAAGGTAACGGCGACCCCGTGGGTGTTCGAGATCTCCCGCGACGGCATGGTCGAACTGCCCCTCAAGGGCGTCGCCGAGGCCGAGAAGGGCAAACGCTCCCTCGCCGCCAAGGTTGTCTTCGCCGTGTTTCTGGCGCTCACCGGATTGGTGCTGATCGGCTATCCGGGTCCGGCGATGCGTCACGCCCGGCTGTGGTGGTCCAACGCGCCGCAGGAGCCGTTCGGCCGATCGTACGCGGTCGTGGCCGGGTTGGAAGTTGCGGCCTTGGCCTATGCGGCCGCCGTGGTGGCCGAACTGTTCGCACCGGGCAGCGCAGGCGCGTGGGGTCCGCTGCTTTCGGCCGCGGCGGCGGCCGTGTTCTTCTGGACCTGCGTCTATCCCGGCACGCCTTGGGTGCAGGCACTGCGACCGGGCGCGGGGCTGGTCGACGGAGGTGCCGCGTGGGCCTGCTTCGTGGCGCAGATCTGCCTGATCGTCGTCGTCACGATGATTCCCTGGGACCTGTTGGAAATGGTGGCGGCTAAAAACCCCGACGCCGACATGCGCGAACCGTTTGCAATGTTGAGCGGGGTCAGTGCCTGGCCGTCGCAACTGCTGCGCACGCTGGTGATCGTATTGTTCGCCTGGTTCCTCGATGAAATCTGGTGCCGAAGCGCGGGGGCTGTCGGCAAGATCGAGCGGAAATATCGTCTTTCCTCGCCTGACACGCCGGCATCGGGCATGCCGCCTGGTTGGCCGAAGCGCATCTGGAATGGCCTCGAGGTTTGGTTCGTCTGGCGCCCCGACGTCTTGCGGTCCGATGGACGCGTCGACGGTGCCAAGCTGTGGCACGAATACCGGTTGCTGATGGACAACGGCACCAGGGCCTTGCGTGTGGTGACCTGGGCCGTGCTGACAATGGCACTGTTCTTCGCATGCGCCTGGCTGATAAATCACCTCACCGACGACGTGCAGCCGGAGATTCCGGCGCGGGGCTTTACGGATCGCGGGTTGTTCTGGGGCACCGTGATGGTGAGCGCCGGGGCCGTCATCTTCCTCCTGGTGCTGGTCGGCGATGTGACGATCCTTACCTCTCGCTTCGTCGGCATGCTGAAACGCGGCCGCACGATCTACCCGCCCGAAACAATCGCGCGCTTTGCCGCCGAGTTGGGGCCGCTGCGTGAGGAGCAGGCCCGCACGCTGGTCGCGGCAACTCCCAGAGAGCGCTCGGAGGGAACTGCCCCGCAGCCGAATCGCAACTCGTTGCTCGACGACTGGATCGACGCGCGACTGCTCGCCGAGCACACGGCGGCGATCGGGCGGTTGATCGTCTTCCCCTTCATCCTGGTGGCACTGCTGGTCATTGGCCGCAGCCAGCTGCTCGACAACTGGTATGTCGGCGGCGCCGTGCTCGCGGGCCTCATTGTCTATGTCCTGTGGGCAATCGCCATGGCCGCCCTGCTCAACCACGACGCCGAGCAGGCGCGGCAAAAGGCGTTGCGCGGGATGGAGGCAGACCTGCGTTGGCTCAAGGGCGCCGGGCCCGACTTCGACAAGCTCGCGGGCGGCTTCCCGGACTTGATCGAGCAGGTTCGCAAACTGCGCGAAGGCGCCTTTGCGCCGTTTTTCGAACAGTCTCTGGTGCAGGCCATTCTGGTGCCGCTCGGCGGTGCGGGCGGTGTCCAACTCATCAGTCTGCTGATGTACGCTCGGGCGTCGTAGCCGCATTCATGACGTTGGCTTCACCGCAATGCCGCGCTTCACGCGCCGCCCCGGGATGAGGTATTGACTGGTGATGCCGCTCCTCGAACTCAAGAACCTGCGCCGCTCCTTCTACGGGCTGGAAGTGCTGCGCGGCGTCGACTTTACGGTGGCGGCGGGCGGCATCACCGGCCTGATCGGGCCCAACGGCGCCGGCAAGACGACGCTGTTCAACGTGGTCTCGGGCCTGGTGCCGCCTGATGGCGGCTCGATCCGCTTCGACGGCAGCGAGATCGCAGGTGCGGCACCCGACGCCGTGAGCCGCGCGGGCCTGGTGCGCACCTTCCAGGTGGCGCGCGGCTTTCCCAAGCTCTCGGTGTTCCAGCATCTCATGGTCTATGGCCGCGACCAGCCAGGTGAGAGCCTGTGGCAGGCGATCGTGGGCACGCGCGCGGCGCGTGACCGCGAAGCAGCCCTTGCCGAGCGGGCGTGGGAGACGGCGCGGTTCCTCCGGCTCGATGCCCTGATCGACAATGCGGCGACGGCGCTGTCGGGCGGCCAGAAGAAGCTTCTGGAAATCGGTCGCGCCCTGATGGCCGAGCCCCGGCTGGTGCTGCTCGACGAGCCCACTGCCGGCGTCAACCCGACCCTGCAGAACGAGATCGGCGAGCGCCTTCTGGAATTGCCCAGGCGCGGTATCACGGTGCTGCTGATCGAACACGACATGGGTTTTATCGCCCGGCTCTGCGATCCTGTGATCGTGATGGCCGAGGGTGCGGTGCTGACGCAAGGCACGTTCGAGGAAGTGCGCAACGACCACCGCGTGCGCGAGGCCTATCTCGGGCGGCGCGCGGCATGAGCTTGCTCGAAATCGCGGGCCTGCGAGGCGGCTATGCCGCGGCCGACGAAATCGTGAAGGGCGCCGACCTCGTGGTGGCAGCGGGCGAGATCGTGGCACTGATCGGGCCCAATGGGGCGGGCAAGTCGACCCTGCTGAAGCTGGTGGCGGGCCTGTTGCGGCCGAGCGACGGTGCGGTGCGCTTCAAGGGCCGCGATATCGCCCGACTTGGCGCGCCTGAGATCAGCCGGCTGGGGCTTTCGTTCGTGCCGCAGGAACGCAACGTGTTCGGCACAATGAGCGTCGCCGAAAATCTGGAGATGGGCGGCTACATCGACGGCAGCCACGCACGCCAGCGCATGGCCGAGCTCTACGAGCGCTTTCCCATGCTGGCCGAGAAGCGCCGCGCGGCGGCGCGCACCTTGAGCGGCGGCCAGCGCCAGATCCTCGCCATGGCGGTGGCGCTCATGAACGCACCCGAGCTGCTGCTGCTCGACGAGCCGACGGCTGGCCTCAGCCCGCGCGCCGCCGAGGAGCTGTTCGGCACCATTCTTGCCCTCAATCGGTCGGGCGTGGCGATCCTGATGGTCGAGCAGAACGCACTCGAAGCACTACAAGTGTCGGCCCGCGCCTACGTGCTGGTGCAGGGCAGGGCGGAGCGCGAAGGCAGTGCTGCAGACCTGGCGGCCGATCCCTCGGTGCGCGATCTCTTTCTCGGCGGCAAGGGAGCACCTATGCTCGGCGAATCTACTGGAATGGGGAGCATCACATGATCAGGAATCGTATTGGCCGGCGCGCCGCACTCGTGGGCGGCGTCGCCGCCGTCGCAAGTCCCGCGGTGCTGCGCGCGCAGACCGACCCGATCAAGATCGCGACGCTGACGCCGCTCACCGGCGCCGGCGGCTCCTATGGGCCAGTGATGGCCAAGGCCGCGGCCTCGGTGGTCGAGGAAGTCAACAAGGCGGGCGGCGTGCTCGGTCGCCGCGTCGTGCTGGTGAGCGAGGACGACCAGACCAGCCCGGAGGCCGGCGTTCGTGCCGCGCGAAAACTGATCGACGTGGACAAGGTCGCGGCGATTCTGGGCACCTGGGCTTCGTCCGTGACGACGGCGGTGGCGCCGCTCTGCTGGGAGAGCAAGACCTTCCTCTGCACCGTGTCGGGCGCCGATTCGATCACGCAGCTGCCGCACCAGGGCTTCCTGGTGCGCACGCAGCCCAATTCGCGGCTGCAGGTGACGCGCGTCGGCGAGTTCATCCTGTCGCTGGGGGCCAAGAAGGTTTTTACGATGATCCCGCAGACGCCGTTCACCCAGTCGACCTTCGATATTCTGGGGCAGGTGCTGCCCAAGGGCGGCGCCACCCATCAGAGCCTGATCTACGACGACAAGAAGACGACCTACCGCACCGAGGTCGACCAGGCGCTGCGCACACAGCCCGACGTCATCCTCGCCAACGGCTACACGCCCGACACGGTGGTGCTGCTGAAGGACCTCTACCGCGCCGGCTTCAAGGGCAAGATCCTGGGCTTCGCCTACTCGATCAACCAGAAGCTGGTCGATCAGGTCGGCCAGAACGAGGTGGTCGAGGGTGTCTACACTTTCGCGCCGTCGCCGGCCGAGGGCAGCGGAGCCTACGAGCGCGTGAAAGCCGCGGTCGGTTCGGCCAATCCCGATCCCTACACCAGCCAGGTCTACGACCACACCAACCTGGTGCTGATGAGCATGGCGCTCGGCAAGGCCGCGACCGGCGAGGCGATCAGGGACAACATCCGCAAGGTGACGCAGGGTGGCGGCAAGCCGGTCGACAATGCGGTCGATGGGTTGAAGGCAATCGCCGCCGGCGAGAAGGTCGACTACTCGGGTGCGTCGGGTCCCTGCGACTTCGATGCCAAGGGCGATATCCTCGACTGCAAGTTCCGCTACGAGCAGATCAAGGCCGGCAAATTCACCCTGGTGAAGATCGCCTGAGCGTATGGATGTCGTCGTCCAGGCGCTGCTGAACGGACTGGTCTCGGGCACTCTGCTGGCGGTGCCTGCCATCGGTTTTACGGCGATGTTCGCCGTGCTGCGCTTCCCCAATTTCTCGGTGTCGGGCGTGGCCACGCTGGGCGCCTTCGCGGGCTACGTGGCTTACGGCGCCGGTCTGCAGATGGCGGGCGCGCTGGCCGTCGCCTTCGCCATCGCGGGCGTCGCGGGCCTCGCCTTCGATAAGGCGGTGCACCTGCCGCTGGTCCGCCAGGGCGCGCTGCCGGCCGCCATCGCCTCGATCGCCACTGGCCTCGTGCTCGAGAACGTGGTGCGGCTGGGCTTCGGCAACGATCCGCGCGGCTACGACCGGCCGATCGCGCGCGACATCAGGCTTGGCGACCTTCGCGTGAGCCCGCAGCAGCTCGAAACCATGGCGCTGGCGCTTGGGCTGATGCTGGCGGTGTTCGCGGCGCTTGCCTTCACGCGGATCGGCAAGGCGATGCGTGCCTCGGCCGACAATCCCGAGCTGGCGGCATTGAAAGGCATCCGGCCCGAACGCATCGCCATGATGGCAAGCTTCGTCGGCATGGGGCTGGTCGGTGTCGGCGGCATGCTGCTCGGCCTCGACAGCTCGATCGATCCGCTGACCGGCACGCGCATCCTGCTGTCGCTGTTCGCCGCCGCCGTGCTGGGTGGCCTCGGCAGCGCACCCGGCGCGGTGCTCGGCGCCTTCCTGATCGGCATGGCCGAGGAGCTCTCGGTGCTGGTGGTGGGCTCGCAATACCGCGCCGCGGTGGGCTTCTTCGCCATCCTGATCGTCCTCACGGTGCGCCCGCGTGGCCTGTTGGGCGAGCGGGCATTTTGATGACGTCTCTCTCATGCTCATTTGGACCGCGAGCCTCCGGCTCGCTCATGAGCGGGCGGGACGCCCGCGGTCCGGAAGACAGATGCTGAGCTATCTTCTCTTCATCGCCACGGTCGGCGGCATCTATGGATTGCTGGCGCTCAGCCTCAACCTGATCTGGGGCGGGGCGGGGATGGTCAATCTCGGTCTCGCCGGCTTCTTCGCCGTCGGCGCCTATGCCTCGGCGCTGCTGACGACCAGCGGCGGTGCGCCGATCCTCGGCGGCTGGGCGATCGCCCTGGTGGCGGGCGGGGCGGCAGGCCTCATCGTCACGCTTTCGACCACCAGGCTACGCGAGGATTATCTCGCGATCGTCACCCTGGGCTTCGCCGAGGTCGTGCGGCTCGTGGCCGCCAACGAGATCTGGCTGACCCGCGGCACCGACGGCATCTCCGGCATTCCCGGGCCGTGGAAGGCGGTACTGGGCCAGAACTTCAACGCGGTTTATTTCGCGATCGTGGTCGTTCTTCTCGGCGTGGTGTTCGCCATGATGCGTCGCATCGACCGGTCGCCCTACGGCCGCGTGCTGCGGGCTATCCGCGAGGACGCCCAGGTGGCGCAGGTCGCGGGCAAGCCTGTGCTGCGCTTCAAGGCCGAGGCCTTCGCGCTGTCGGCCGCCATCGCCGGTCTCGCCGGCGCGCTCTACGGCCATTTCACCTCCTACATCGCACCCGACCTCTTCCTGCCGCTGATCACGGTCTACATCTTCCTGGCGGTCGCCTCGGGCGGCACCGGCCGGCCGGCCGGCGCGCTGCTCGGCGCCTACCTGGTGATGACCCTGCTCGAATCCTCGCGCTTCCTGGTCGAGT
>CAMDOT010000031.1 GCA_945903635.1 Rhizobium sp. Q54
CGGCGGCGTGCTCATCCAGCGCTCGACCGCCGCGCGCAACCGGTCGAGCGTCAGCGGCTTGGTGAGATAACCGTCCATGCCGGCAGCCAGGCACTTCTCGGACTCGCCCTTCAGCGCATTGGCGGTCAGCGCCACGATAGGCGTTCGACGGGGGGGCGTTCGACGAGCGGGCGTTCGATGGGCAGGCGTTCGACCGCCCCCCTCTTCGGATGCGGTACCGGCGAGCGCTTCCTCGGCGCGGATCTGGCGCGTCAGTTCGAAGCCGTCCATGTCGGGCATGTGGATGTCGGTCAGCACCAGCGCATAGGGCTTCGCGCGCCACATGGTCAGCGCTTCGATGCCGTCGGCCGCCGTCTCGAGGGGGATGCCGAGGATTTCGAACTGGCCGGTCAGCACCTCGAGATTCACGTCATAATCGTCGACCGCGAGCACCGTGCCCGCGAGGTTCTCGCCGGGGAGGATCGGTTGCATCGGCGGTTCGAGGCCCCCGGTCTCGAGCGATGGGGCCTCGGCGAGCCCGAGATCGAGCGTCACGGTGAAGGTCGAGCCCTTGCCGGGCGTGCTCTCGACCGTGGCCTCGCCGCCCATGAGCTCGGCCAGCCGGCGCACGATGGAGAGGCCGAGGCCGGTGCCGCCGAAGCGCCGCGTCGTCGAGCTGTCGGCCTGGGCGAAGGGCTGGAACAGGCGGGCCATCTGTTCGGGGTTCATGCCGATGCCGGTGTCGACGACGGACAACGCCAGACGCAGGCGATTGCCCTCGGTCGAGAGGGCGCGCGCATCGACGCGGATCGCGCCTGTATCGGTGAACTTGGTGGCGTTGCCGATCAGGTTGAACAGGATCTGGCGCACCCGCGTGGCGTCCCCGCTCAGCAGGTCGGGCGTGCCGGGCTCGACGATGGCGGCAATGGTGAGCCCCTTGCGCTCGGCCTGCACCGACAGGGTTTCGGTGGTGCCCTCGACCAGCCCGCGCAGGCTGAATGGCGCTTCTTCCAGCTCCATGCGGCCGGCCTCGATCTTGGAGAAGTCGAGCACGTCGTCGATGATGCGCAGCAGCGCGCCGGCCGAGGTCCGCACCGTGCCGACCAGCCGCTTCTGGCGCTCGTTCAGCTGTTCGCGCTCCAGCAACTCGGCGGTGCCGATGACGCCGTTCATCGGTGTCCTGATCTCGTGGCTCATGGTGGCGAGGAATGTCGACTTGGCCTGGTTGGCGGCCTCGGCGGCGTCGCGGGCGCGTTCGGTTTCGACCTGCTGGCGCTTCAGGTCGGTGATGTCGCGATAGACGCCGAGTGTGCGGCCGTCGCCCAGCGGCCGGTAGCAGAATTCGATATGGCGTCCGGTCGGCAGCTCGCGATCGTAGAGTTCGCCCCGGGGATCGAAGATCCGGTCCATGCGCTGCTGCAGCGCCACCTCCGAGCCGTCATTCGCCGGCCGGCTGCCGGTGCCGCCCTGGGCCAGCATGATCTCGTCGAGGCGGCGGCCGATCGGCGCGGTTCCCGGCTTGAGGTCGATCAGCTCCGGCGTGGCGGCGTTGAGATAGGTCAGGCGCCGGTCGGCGTCGAACAGGGCGATGCCGTCGGTCATGCCGTCGAGCACGGTCGCCAGCTGCCGGCGCGCGGCGTCGAGTTCGGCGCTTTTCTTTTCGATCTCGTCGCGGGCGGCCGCGAGTTCCAGCTCGCGCTGCTTGCGCTCGGTGGTGTTGCTCGCCGCGCCGACCAGCCGGATCGCGCGGCCGGCCGAGTCGTACTGCGCAACGCCGTGCATCTTGGCCCAGTTCCACGATCCGTCGCCGGTGCGGAAACGGAACTCGTATTCGAAGCGCGGCGTCAGGCGCTTGAAGTGCTGGGCCATTGCGTGGCTATAGCCCTTCCGGTCGTCGGGATGGATGCGCTCCATCCATTCGGGTGGCGTCGATATCTGCTCGGCCTTGAGGCCGATGGCGGCGAGCGTCGCCGGCGAGTAGAACATCACGCCCTCGGCGATGCCGTACTCGTAGACGCCCTCCTTCATCGCCTCCATCGCCATCGCGTATCGCTCGTCGCTTTCCTGCAAAGTCTGCGCCGCGCGCTTGAGTTCGCTGATGTCGGTGAAGCTCAAGGCATAGTGGCCGAGCTTGGTCTTCTGCGCCCGGTAGCGCAGCCACCTGTCGCCGACCCGAGTTTCGATAGAGCCTCCGGAATCGCGGACATGGGTTTCCCGCGCGGCGATGAACGCGTCGCGGTTCACGCGGTCGACATCCGCGATCAGGCCGTTGTCCACGATGTCCAACAGGATCTCGCGCAAGGTCCGGCCGACGATGCTGTCCGGGGTGAAGCCCGGCGTGATCGTCGTGAACTCGGGATTTGCCACGATGGTGCGCAGCTCCGAATCGAATACCGCGAGACCGTCGGCCAGGCCCTCGATCGCGTCGCTGAGTTCCGCACGCGCCCGCGCGGTGGCCTCCTCGCTCTCCTTGAGGTCGGTGATATCGCGGTGAACCGACAGCAGGCCACCGCCCGGCACCGGCAGCCAGCGGAACTCCAGATAGCGGCCCGACGCCGTCCGGCGATAGTAGGGCGCGATGCCGCCGCGGATCTCGGCGATGCGGCGGGCGATCTCGGCCTCGATGTCGGCAATCTCGCCCAGCTCGCCGCTCCGGGCCTGATAGAGGCCGACATCGGTCATCGTCGGCAGGGTCGCCAGGATTTCCGGCGTCAGCCCGTGCATCTCCATCATCTTTTCGTTGGCGAACGACCATCGCCCGTCGGCTTCGTACAGCATGACGCCGTCGGTCAGGTTATCGAGCACGGTGCGCATGGTGTCGCGGACCCGCTCGACGTCGCCGTGCGCCTTCTCCAGTTCGGCCTCGCGGCGCTTTTGCTCGCTGACGTCGGTGTAGATGCCGGCCAGGCCGCCGTCGCTCGTGCGGCGCTCGCCGATCATGATCCATCGCCCGTCCGGCAACCGGGTTTCCTGCGGACCGCCCGGCGTGCGCCGCGCGGCAAGGCGGGCCTCCAGCCATTGCTCGACGCTTCGCCCGTTCGTCGAGAGGCCGCCGAGGCGCGCCGCCGTCTCGAGCATTTCCTGCGCCGTTACGCCGGGCACGGTGATGTCGGCGATCGACGGGTAGTATTGGCGGAACCGGTTGTTGGCGACGATCAGGCGGTCGTCGGCATCGAACAGCACGAAGCCGTTGGGGATCGACTCGATGGCATCGGCGAAGCGTTCGCGGGTGGCATCGGCTTCCGCCAGCGCGTCCGAATGGCGGCGCGACAGGGCCTCGTGCGCCAGCGCCAGCGCCATCTGCTGGCGCTGCGCGTGGACCTGGGCCCGGCTGGAGAACAGCGCCACGACGAAATAGGGCGCGATGCTGCCGGCGATAATGATCGGAATGAGCTCGCCGGTGGCGATCAGGCCGGCCATCAGCCCGAGCGTCGTCATGGCCAGGAGCACGGCGTAGTTGAACAGGTTGAAGGCCCGCGAGGGGGCGGCCACGCCGATCATCAGGATGATGAAGCAGACGGCGAAGCGCTCGGCGTCACCAGGCAGCGTGACCAGGAAGCCGGCATTGCCGAAGGCCACGCCGTTCAGGGCGGCAAGCACCCGATGGCGCCGCTGCCAGGCGTGCGGCGACAGCCGGGCGGGATCGCGGCGATAGCTGCTGGAGAGCCAGATGAATCCCAGGCTGCACAAGAGAAGCAGGATGGCCGGCGGCACGACCATCCACAGTGGCGCACGCCCCCCGTAGATCGCCGCGAGTATCGGCCACAGCACCTGCTGGACGATCCGAATGACGATACGGCCGTGAACCAGATGGTCCGTCAGCGCCCGTTCGACGGCATCCGAGTGGAGATCGAGCGCCGGCTTGGCAGTGGTTTCGGTCATGCCGGCATTATCCGCCTCGTCGGTTTCGCCAAGGTAACGCGAGGCGGGCGAAATGTTTCGTTGGTTTCGCGACGCGCTCCTGCCGGGGAGGTCCCCCGCAACCCACGAAACCAACGCGCGGCTTGGCGCAGTCACCGGGAAACCAGCGGGGACTAATTTCTCCTCATCGACGGACGGCATCCCGCCCCCCGAGACACACCGCAGACAGAAACCCGAGGAGACCTCAAATGTTCACCAAGATCGCTTCCTTCGCCGCCGCCGCCCTCGTCGCCGCTTCCTTCGCCGCTCCGGCTCATGCGGGCGTGAACTTCAACGGCATGGTCCTCAACGGCATGCAGCTCAACGGCATGCAGCTCAACGGCATGGTGCTGAATGGCGTCGAGCAGAACGGCATGGTCCTCAACGGCCTGCGGACGAACGGCTTCGTCCTGAATGGCATGGTCCTCAACGGCGTGAACTTCAACAGCCGCAACCTGCAGGGCACGGCGACCGGTGCGACCAGCTTCGCCATCGACGGCATCGAACTGCCGGCGGCTCGCCAGTAGAAACGTCCATCGCCGGTCCTCCTCCGATCCTCCGGAAAACCGGGCCCGGTACCTTCCCCATCGAAAGGGGAAGGTACCTCGAAGGACGGAGCGAGGCGGCCAACTGCATTCTTGATGCCGCCGCGCCGGGAGATCGTCATGCCACGCATCGCCGCTTTACTGTCCCCTCTCCTCCTGGCGCTTCCGCTTGCCGCTCTCAGCGCCTTCACGCTCACACACCTGCAATCGCTGGTCGGCGTCGACATGTCCGGCCGGAACCTGGTTCCGGGCTTGGGCATCGGCATGACGGAGGCGCTCACCTCCCTGATCCTGGCTGGCACGCTGTTGGCCGAGGTCGCGACGCGCGGCTGGCGCGGCTCCAGCCTCGAACGGATGACGACGGCGCAGCAGCCGACCCATCGCTCCGATTTTTTCTTTGCCATCGCCGCCGTCACCGCCCTCTATCCGATGATCGTCCTGATCGGCACCTTCGGCGTCTGTGTCGCCCTTCGAGAGGCGGTCGGCGCCTGGTTCGGCTGGCGTCTCGCTGCCGACTGGCCGTTCTGGCTGAGCGTCCCGGCGACGATCCTGCTCGCCGACTTTCTGCAGTACTGGCTACACCGCGCGCTCCACAGCGATATGTTGTGGCCCCTGCACGCCATCCATCATGCTGCGGCCGACCTCACGCCGCTCACGGCGGCGCGCAACCATCCGATCGACGATTTCCTCACGAGCCTGACGTCGGCCGTTGCCATGCTCACGCTGGGCGCTCCGGATGCCGCCATGCTGTGGGCGGCGACCCTCCTGAACGTTCAGGCTGTGGTGGTGCATTCGAACATGCCGGTCCCGCTGTGGCTGGAGAAGACCATTGTCGCCGGCCCGCGCCTCCACCGGCTGCACCACAGCTTCCTGCGGGACGAACACGACAACAATTTCGCGGCGTTTCCCGTCTGGGACCGGCTGTTCGGCACCTATCGCCTGCAAATCGAGGGGCCTGCCCGGTTCGGCGTCGACGATCCACGCTTCGACACCGGCAATCCGTTGCGTGACATCGCGGTCGCGACCCTGATCTGGTTCCAGACGATCGGCGGCCGGTTGCATGGTCTGGTCCGCTTGCGCCGTCCGGTGCGCACGGGGGCGGACCTCTCCTGATCGCCTCCCGCAACACACGAAACCAAAGCCCGGTTTGGCGCAGTCACCGGGAAACCGGGAGGGACTAATTTCTCCTCATCGACGGACGGCATCCCGCCCCTCCGAGACACACCGCAGACAGAAACCCGAGGAGACCTCCAATGTTCGCCAAGATCGCTTCCTTCGCCGCCGCCGCCGCCCTCACGACCCTCGTCGCTGCTTCCTTCGCCGCGCCGGCCCATGCCAGCCGCACATTTCAAGGCATCAGCCTCAACGGTTTCGTCCTCAATGGCTTTGTCCTCAACGGCGTGAACTTCAACAGCCGCAACATGCAGGGCACGGCGACCGGCGCGACCGGCTTCGCTATCGACGGCATCGAACTGCCGGCTTCCGCCCAGTAAGTCCCGGCCCACCGGCACGACCGACGGCGCCCTGCGGGGCGCCGTTTTCGTCGGGCGCCTGCCAATCGATGTCGCCCGTGTAACCGACGAAACAAAGCCGCCGTATCGCGCAATAGCCAGGCAACGCGCGGCATCCATGGTGTCGCCCTCGACAAGCGGCACCCGCCGTCCCGGCAAAATCCGAGGGAGACCGGAATGTTCAGACAGATCCTCTTCATGCTGACGGCTGGCGTGTTCGCCGTCATCTTCGCCCAGGCGGCGTACGCCGGCTCGTTCACTGACATCGTGGCACCCCAGGCCGTGGACGCAGCCGTTGTCGACTTGCCGGCCGATGACCGCTAGGCGTCGCACGATGCTCCGCCGTGTTCTCCTGGTCGGCCTCGCAATCGGCGGTGCACTGGCGGGCGCGGTGTCGGCCTTCGAGGTCGCAGCTCAGTCGTCCCCCGCCGTCTCGTCGATCTCCGTCGAAGGGACCGAGATCGTGGTCACGCTCGCCGATGGGCGTGGCTTGCGCAGCAAGGACCTCGTCGGTGCCACGCTCAATGTCCGCTTCGAAGGCCAGCCGGCCAAGGTTCGGATCGCCGGCGTCGAGCTCGACCCGGGCGACAAATCCGGGACGGTGTGGCTGCACACATTCGAGGGCCGGCAAGCTGATGGGACCTGGGCCAATCTCTGCTCGGCCGGCCCCGATGGCCGCACGCAAGGGTTCCCATTGCAAACCTCGGGGGGGCAGGATGCGGCCGGTGGGCTGGAATTCACGTGCGGCTCGGGCGCGCTCGGTAAATGCGTGCGCTTCGGTTATCGGCCGTGGGCGCTCGGCCCCGACGGCAAATCGCTGGCGCCGCAGCACGCGGCCTGCGTACGCATGGTGCGCGGCGACTACGGCGGTGCGGACGAGCCGTTCACCAAGGACGGCATGAACATCGACCTCTACGACCTGCAGGGCATCCAGACACCCGACAACGCGTCCGACCAGACCTTCGAGGCCGGCTGGACGCCCGACGGCGCGGTCTGCGTCCATCACGTGCGGGTCAAGGAGAACGTCACCCTCGCCCAGCTCGAGGCGCGGTTTCCGAAGCTCAAGGGCCGCACCGGCGCGATCTGCACGGAAGAGTTCGCCCGCCAGAACGGTGCCTTGCTGTTCAACCGGTCGAAGGATTGAACGCGCGATGCTTTGGGCGGCCTCAGGCCGCCCTGGTGGTTTTGATGGGCAAGGTGACCGTTTCCAGCGTCGAGAGATCGAAGCGACCGGCGGCCCCATCGATGTCGAAGCCTACGACCTCGCCCTTCGCGTCCAGATCGACCTGGAGTCCGCGGGCGATCTCACGCGTCTCTACGCCCGGAGCATCTTTCAGTTCGATATAGAGTGAGTCGGTGTCGGCGTAGTAGTGGAGCTTCATGGTCTGTCCTCGCGGTATCCGCGATCGAAGAAGGCGTTATGCACGGTCTCACCGTCGGCCAAGGTGACGACCCGCAAATATCGCGGCGCCGTGCAGCGCGGCTGTGGATCAAGGTGGCGGCAAGGCGGCCACGATTTCTTCGAGGGCCGACACGAGGGAGGGAGTATCGTGCTGCGCGGTCTTCCAGATTTCGTCGAAGTTCACCCGGCCATATTCGTGAGCGATGACGTTTCGCATTCCCACGATCTTCTGCCAGGGAATGGTGGCATATCGCTCGCGCGTGCCCGGAGATATGCGCCGCGCACACTCGCCGACCAACTCGAGGGATCGCTCGACTGCCCGCAGGAAAGCCACGTCACGGTCAAGATCGGCGCGCTTTCGTCCATCGATGAAGGCCGCGACTTCGCGGGCGAAGGCCAGCATATCGACGAGCGAGGCGCGATCCGCTTCTTCAGGCGGCATAGAGCAAGCGGAGATCGCGGTGGATCGACACCCGGCGGTAAGGGTTGGTGATGTCAGGGTCGCGCACCAGGTCGACAGGGCGGCCGAACAACTCGGCGAGTTCCGTGCGTAGCTGTGCCGTGTCGAACAGGCTCCAGTCGGCATCGGGCTCGTACTCGACCAGGAGGTCGACGTCGCTGTCCGGCCCGGCCTCGCCGCGCGCGAGCGAGCCGAATAGGCTCAGCTCGCGAATCTTCCAGCGGCGACACAAAGCCGCCAGTTGATCGGCCTGCGGTGCGGTGAGGGCGGACATGGCGACAGAATAGCATGCGACCGCCCCCGTCCCCAGCCCATGATCTCGCGCTACAGACGAAACACAACGGCGGGGCGGCGCAATCCGGACGATACCGGCGGCGGCCATAGTGGGCTCATCCAAAGAAGGATGACGCCGATGCTTCGTTCCCTCGCTCTTGTCCTGACCTTCCTGCTGGCGGCCCCGGCCTTGGCCACGGATCTCCAGAGCCGCGCCGAGAGCCGGTCGCTCGGCCTGTCGGCCTGGGGTGGTTTCGGCCTGGTGGCCGACTTCAGCCGCAGCACCGAGGCGACGCCGGCCGGGCGGCACATCAACGAAACATCGATCGCGGGCCTCGCCTGGCAGCAGGGCGGCTTCAAGGTCGCGGCGACCGGCGGGCTCTACGGCTACGACCTGACCGGCGTCGGCGCCGGCCAGGGCCGTGTCGCCTCGTTCGCCGTCTCGCACGAGCTGGCGGTGGCGGGCGGCGGGATGCTGTCGGTCGAACTGCGCCAATCGCGGCTGTGGGAAGCCGATGCCAGCCTCGACGTCAGGAGCGCAAAGCTGGGCTGGTCGCTGAAGTTCTGAGCGGATAGGGTCGAGGCGATGGCCGTCCGCCCCAAAGATCAACGTCCGCACGTCATTGTCGTCGAGGACGAGCAGTTCCAGCGCGAGACGCTGATCGATTTTCTGGAGGAGAACGGCTATCGCGCGTCGGGCGTCGACTCGGGCGCCGCGCTGCGCAAGCTGGTCGAGAAGGACCCGCCTGCCCTGGTGCTGCTCGATCTCAGGCTGCCCGGCGGCGAGGACGGTTTCGCGCTGGCCCGCTTCCTGCGCGAGCGCAGCCGCAAGACGGGCATCATCATGGTGACGGCGAGCGACGACACGATCGACCAGGTGGTGGGGCTGGAGACCGGCGCCGACGACTACATCGCCAAGCCCTACGAGCCGCGCGCGCTGCTGGCCCGCGTCAAGGCGTTGCTGCGCCGCGCCGGTGGCGCCGAGGCCGCGACCTCGAGCCCACGGGTGCGCATGGGCAAGTGCTTGCTCGACCTGCAGTCGCGCCGGCTGGCGACGCTCGGCGGCGAGGAGATCCCGCTGCGGTCGGGCGAGTTCGAATTGCTGAAGCTCTTTGCCGAGAATCCCAACCGGCCGCTCAGCCGCGACTGGCTGCTCGAAACCACCAGCCATCGCGAGATGGAGGCGTTCGACCGCGCCATCGACATCCGCGTCCTGCGCATCCGCCGCAAGATCGAGACCGATCCGGCGCGGCCGACGTCGATCCGCACCGTGCGCAGCGCGGGCTACATGTTCGTGCCGCCAGAGGATTAGAGCGGATTGCGGAAAAGAAAAAGGCCGGCGGGGATGCCGCCGGCCTTCGGTCTTCGATCTTCGGTTGTTATTCGGCGGCCATCAGCGGCCGTGGCGCATCGAGCGCCGCCGAGAGCTTGGGCGGCGACAGCGGCAGGTCGAGCATGCGGAGGCCGGTGGCGCGGGCCACGGCGTTGGCGACGGTGGCGAGCGGCGGAATGATCGGCACTTCGCCGACACCGCGCACGCCATAGGGATGCGTCGGGTTTGGCACTTCGACCAGCACGGTTTCGATCATCGGCAGGTCGGAGGCGACGGGGATGCGGTAGTCGAGGAAGCCCGGGTTCGCGAGGCGGCCCTGGGCGTTGTAGATGTACTCCTCGTTCAGCGCCCAGCCGATGCCCTGCACGGCGCCGCCCTGGAGCTGGCCCTCGACATAGGAGGGATGGATGGCGGTGCCGACATCCTGCGCCGCGGTGTAGCGGCCGACGGTGACGATGCCGGTGTCGGCATCGACGGCGAGATCGCAGACGTGCACACCGAAGCCCGGTCCCGCGCCCGTGACGTTGAGCTGGGCGTGGCCGTTGATCGGTCCGCCCGTCTTGCCCGCGGTGGCCGCGAGCTGGGCGATGGTGAGCGGCTCGAAGGTGCCGACGTTGGAGCCGGCGGGCTTGGCCATGCCGTTCTCCCAGATCACGCCCTCGGGATCGACGCCCCAGGTCTTGGCGGCGCGGCCCTTGAGGTCGCGGATCAGGTCGCGCACCGAATTCACCACCGCGAGGCCTGTCGCGAAGGTGACGCGGCTGCCGCCAGTGACGAAGTTGAAGCCGATCGAGGCGGTGTCGGCGATCACCGGCCGGATCTTGTCGTAGTCGACGCCCAGTTCCTCGGCCGCCATCAGGGCGAGCGAGGCGCGGCTGCCGCCGATGTCGGGATTGCCCGAGATCACCGTCACCGTGCCGTCCTCGCCGACGTGGGCCGCCGCACTCGAATCGGCGCCGACGTTGAACCAGAATCCCGCGGCAACACCGCGCGCGAAGCCCGGCTTCACCGGCGTCTTGTAGTGCGGTGAATCCTTGGCGGCCTGCAGGGTCTCGACCATGCCGATGACGCCGAAGGTGACGCCATAGGCGGTCTTGGTGCCCTTGGTCGCGGCGTTCTTCAGGCGCAGGTCGATCGGATCCATGTTGAGCTGCTGGCACAGCATGTCGATCGTCGATTCGACGGCGAACGACGAGATCGGCGCCCCGGGGGCGCGGTAGGCCGCGACCTTGGGACGGTTGCTGACGACGTCGAAGCCGACGATGAAGACGTTGTCGATGTCGTAGCAGGCGAAGCTGCACATGCATGCAGGCCCGACCGGCGAGCCCGGAAAGGCGCCTGCCTGCATCTCGACCGTGCATTCGCCGGCCACGATGCGGCCGTCCTTCATGGCGCCGATCTTGACGTGCACGTTGCCGCCCGGCGCCGGGCCGGAGGCGCGGAACACGTCCTCGCGCGACATCGTCATCTTCACAGGCTTGCCCGACTTCTGCGACAGGCGAACCGCCAGCGGTTCGAGATAGACCACGGTCGTGCCGCCGAAGCCGCCGCCGATCTCCGACGGCGTGACGCGGATCTGCGAGGTCTCCAGGTTGAGCAGCCGGGCGCAGAAGCCGCGGACCTGGAAGTGGCCCTGCGTCGTCGACCAGATCTGGACCTGGCCGTCTTCGCTGGCGCTGGCCAGCGCCGCGTGCGGCTCGATGTAGCCCTGGTGCACGGCCTGGGTGGTGAAGCTGCGCTCGATGATGACCTCGGCCTTGGCGAAGCCCGCCTTGGTGTCGCCCTTGGCGAACTCGATGCGCTTGGCGATGTTCGACGGCTTGGTCGCCGGCGGCTTGGCGCCTTCGGTCATCAGGTGGTCGTGCAGCACCGGCGCGCCGGGCTTCATCGCCTCGGCAACGTCGATGACGTGCGGCAGGATCTGGTAGTCGACCTTGATCAGCGACAAGGCCTGCTTGGCGATCGCCTCGGTGGTGGCGGCGACGGCGGCCACGGCGTGGCCTTCATAGAGCACCTTCTCGCGCGCCATGATGTTGCGCGTGACGTCGCGCAGGTTGACCTGCATTTCGCCGGCGGGAACCGTGAGGTCGGCCTGCTCGGGGAAATCCTTCGAGGTCACGACCGCCTTGACGCCCGGCAGCGCCAGGGCCTTGGAAGTGTCGATCGACTTGATGCGAGCATGGGCGTGCGGGCTGCGCAGCACCTTGCCGATGAGCTGGCCGGCGAGGTTGAAGTCGGCGGCAAAACGGGCGCGGCCCGTCACCTTGTCGGCGCCGTCGGGACGATCGGGGCGCGTGCCGATCCACTTGTATTTGGGATTGCTCATTTGGCGGACTCCCTCATTTCGGCGGCAACCTGCATGACCGCGTGGATGATCTTGTCGTAGCCGGTGCAGCGGCAGAGGTTGCCGGCCAGCCAGTAGCGGATCTCGGTTTCAGTCGGGTTGTTGTTGCGCTCGAGCAGCGCGCGCGAGGCGATCAGGAACCCGGGCGTGCAGATGCCGCACTGGAGTGCCGCCATCTCGACGAACTTCTTCTGCAACGGATGAAGCTTGTCGCCCTTGGCCATGCCCTCGATGGTCTCGACCTTGGCGCCCTCGGTCTCGGGCGCGAGCACGAGGCAGCTGCAGACCAGCCGGCCGTCGACGGTGACGCTGCAGGCGCCGCAGTCGCCCGAGCCGCAACCTTCCTTGCTGCCGGTGAGGCCGAGCTGATCGCGCAGCACGTCGAGCAGGGTCTGGCTGGGGTCGCAGAGGAATTCCGTCGGCGCGCCGTTGATGGTGGTGGTGACGTGGATCTTGGCCATGTTCAGTGTCCCTGCTGCGAGTGTGCGGGCCTCGAGATGCCTTTGGCGCGGTCAGCGGCAATCGCGGTGGCGCGCCTCAGAAGGACACCGGCGATCTTGGTGCGATAGCGGATGGTGCCCCGCTTGTCGTCGATCGGCCGGCAGGCGGCCGAGCAGGCATTGGCGGCGGCGTCGAGCGCCTTGGCATCGAGCTTGGAGCCGGTGAGCGCCTTGGCGGCGGCCTCGACCAGCAGCACGGTCGGTGCGACCGCACCCAGGCCGACGCGGGCCGAGACGCAGGTATCGCCCTTCATCGTCAGGCTGACGCCGACGCCGACGACGGCGATGTCCATCTCGGTGCGCGGGATCAACCGCAGGTAGGCATCGCCCGAGGTCTTGGGGCGGGCCGGCAGGGTCAGGCTGACGACGATCTCGCCCGCCTTCAGAATGGTCTTGCCGGGACCCGTATTGAACTTCTCGACCGGCACCGTGCGGCGCGTCTTGGGGCCCTGGATGGTGACGATGGCACCAGCCGCGACCAGCGCCGGCACCGAATCGGCGGCGGGCGAGGCGTTGCAGAGAGTGCCGCCGGCCGAGGCGCGGCCCTGGACCTGGGTCGAGCCGATCAGGTTGATGGCCTCGACCACGCCCGGCCACGCCTTGCGCAGCTTCTTGTGCTCGCCGATCACCGCCGCCGGCGTCGCCGCGCCGATGCGGTAGCTGCCCTTGGTTTCGGTGATGCTGACCATCTCCGGGATCTTCTTGACGTCGATGATGGTGCCGGGCGTCACCATGCCGGCCTTCATCTGGACCAGAAGGTCGGTGCCGCCGGCCAGGATCCGGCCCTTGCCCTTGGCGGCTGCCATCAGGCTGGCCGCCTCGCGGACGGTCTTGGCCACTTTGAATTGAATATCGGTCATGCCGGCGATTTCCCCCTCTATGTCGATTGGGTGGCGTTTCTCCCAAGGGAGTGAGGCTAGGGCACCGGACGGGTGCCTGCCAAGCGGCTTCCGGCGTGCGGACTGCAGGGCGGGCCGAAGACGGCAAGAAGCGGTAGGTTCTTTGGACCGCGGGCCTCCCGGCCCGCTCATGATCCTGATGCGGGCCTGGAGGCCCGTGGTCCGATGAAAGACTAGCGCCTTGCTTTGGCCGAGCGCGCCGCCTGCGCCAGCCGCAGGCAGAGCCGCCGGGCGATCGCCTCGTCGGGCAGGCCGGTGCGCTTGCAATCCATTTCGGCTTCGAGGATCACCGTCAGGGAGGCGCCGAGGCGCGGCAGCGGCCAGGCGCGGAGATGACGCTCGAAGCGCTGCCGGACCGGGCCGCCGCGCGGCAGGCCGCGCGCCTTGAACATCGCGGCTTCCATATTGCCGCCCTTGCCGACATGCGCCGACACGATATGGAGCTGGTCGGCGTGGCGCTGCAGCGAACGTACGAGCTGGACCGGATGGCCACCCTCGGAGAAGACGCGGTCGAGGGCGCGGTCAAGCGCCACCAGTTCGCCGTCGAAGGTGGCGGCGATCACGTCGTCGATGCCGATCGCGGCGGTGTCGCCCAGGATGTCGACGGCATCCGCGAGCGTGACGGTCTTGTTGGCGTCGCTCGCCTTGTAGAGCAGCAGCTTGTCGATTTCGCTGCGGGTCTGGCCACGGTCGCCGCCCAGCCGCTCGACGATCCAACTTAGCGCTTCGGCATCGACGGCGAGACCCTGGGCGCGTGCCGCGCTCTCGACCAGGCCTTCCAGCGCCGCCTCGTTGTCCATGTAGCAGGGCATTGCCGCCAGGCAGGCCTCGGTCTCGGCCAGCGCGCGCAGGCCGGAGCGCGGCGTGAGATTGCCGCCCTCGACCACGATCAACGCGTCGCCGGCGGTGGCGGCCACCAGGTTCTCCAGCGCAGCGACTGATTCCTCGCCGGCCGGCCGGACGCGGATGACCCGGCGGCCGCCCAGCATCGACAGGGCGCCGAATTCGTCGGCCAGTCGCGCCGGATCGTTCTTAAGCGTATCGCCCGAAATGTCGACGACGCGGAACGGATCGCCCAGATCCTCGCAAACAGCCTTCGCCAGCGTCACCGCGCGCTCGGCGACCAGACCGTCGTCGTTGCCGTAGATCACCACGCCGCGAATCCGGGGATCCGGCTTCTTGAGAAAGGCTTCGACCTGGCGCGGCTCGATCTTCATCTCGACCTTACCCCGGGGAGGGTGCGATCAGACCTTGTCGGGGGTGGGCTCGACGTCGGCCGGCACGCCATCTTCCCTGGGAGCCTCGCCGGCGTTCTCCGCGCGGGCCTTCTCGCGCGCTTCACGCTTGGCGGCGGCCTTTTCGGCAACCTTGATGGCCTTCAGCCGCTCGCGCTCGCGGCGTTCGAAGTCGTAGTTCGGCTTGCGTGCCATGGCGATGGCCTCCTCTATGGGTGGTTTACACCACTACGTTTACGATCCTGTTCGGCACCACGATCACCCGCTTGGGCGTCCGACCCTCAAGCCCGCGTACGAGGTCGGGCAGGGCGAGAGCGGCCGTCTCGGCTGCTTCCTTCGGCGCGTCCTTGGGCAGCGCGACGGTGCCGCGCAACTTGCCGTTAAGCTGTACCGCGACCGTGACCGTGTCGTCGACCAGCAAGGCATCCTCAGGCAACGGCCACGGCGAGTCGGCCAGCAGCGATTTGTGGCCGAGCGCCTGCCACATCTCCTCGGCGAGATGCGGCGTCATCGGGCCGATCAGGCGCACGAAGATTTCCAGCGCCTCGCGCAGCGCCCATTTCGCCGAGTCGTCGCCCGCCGCCTTGGCGGCGTCGATGCTGTTGGCGAGCTCGTAGAGGCGCGCGACGGCCTTGTTGAAGTGGAAGGCCTCGATGTCGGCCGACAGACCGGCGATGGTCTTATGCGCCGCGCGGCGGAGCTGCGTCGCGGCCTCGGAGAATTGCGCGGGCTTGGGCGTGCCGGCCGGCGGCACCTGCTCGAGCGCCATCGTGGCGATGCGGTGCAGGCGCTGCTGGAAGCGCCAGGCGCCGGTGACGCCCGCCTCGGTCCATTCGAGGTCGCGCTCCGGCGGGCTGTCCGAGAGCATGAACCAGCGCGCGGTGTCGGCGCCGTAGTCGCGAATGATCTGGTCCGGGTCGACGACGTTCTTCTTCGACTTGGACATCTTCTCCGAACGGCCGACCTCGACCGGACTCTTGTCGGAGACGCGCATGACCTTGCCGCCGTCGCGGATTACCTCTTCGGGCAACAGCCACTGGCCATCGCTCGACTTGTAGGTTTCGTGGCAGACCATGCCCTGGGTGAACAGGCCGTCGAATGGCTCGTCGCGGCTCGTCATCTGGACTTCGCGCATGGCGCGCGTCCAGAAGCGCGAATAGAGCAGGTGCAGGATCGCGTGCTCGACGCCGCCGATATACTGGTCGACCGGCATCCAGTATTCGTTCTCCTGGCGGTCGAACGGCGCGGTTTCCTGTCCGGGCGACGTGAACCGGTCGAAGTACCAGCTCGAATCGATGAAGGTGTCGAACGTGTCGGTCTCACGCCGGGCCGCGGCCCCGCACTTCGGGCAATCGACATGCTTCCAGGTCGGGTGGCGGTCGAGCGGATTGCCGGGGCGGTCGAAGGTGACGTCGTCCGGCAGCTTCACCGGCAGGTCCTTCTCGGGCACCGGCACGACACCGCACTTCTCGCAATGAATCGCCGGAATCGGGCAGCCCCAGTAGCGCTGGCGCGAGACCAGCCAGTCGCGCAGGCGGTACTGTGTCGTGCCCTTGCCGACGCCCATCTCCTCGAGGCGGGCGATCACCCGGGCCTTGGCGTCCTCGACAGAGAGGCCATTCAGGAAATCGGAGTTGATGATGACGCCGTCCTCGACGAACGGCACCTGGGCGACGCCGAAGCTCTTGGGATCGGCATCGGCCGGCGCCACCACGGCCAGGATCGGCAGGCCGTACTTGGTGGCGAATTCGTGGTCGCGTTCGTCGTGGCCGGGGCAGCCGAAGATGGCGCCGGTGCCGTATTCCATCAGCACGAAGTTGGCGGCGTAGACCGGCATGGTCTTGCCCGGCATCAGCGGATGCCTGGCGAGCAGCGGCAGCTTGTAGCCGGTCTTCTCGGCGGTCTCGATTTCGGCCGCGGCGGTGCCGGTCTTGCGGCACTCGCCAACAAAGCGCTGCAGGCCGGGATCGTTGGCGGCGAGCTCGGCGACGATCGGATGCTCGGGCGACAGAGCCGCGAACGAGGCGCCGTAGAGCGTGTCGGGACGCGTGGTGAAGATCTCCAATTTTCCGCGATCGGCGCCTGACGCATCCGTGAGATCCCAGAACACGCGCGCGCCGCGGCTCTTGCCGATCCAGTTCGCCTGCATCAGGCGCACCTTCTCCGGCCAGCGCTTCAGCGTGTCGAGACGCTCCAGCATCTCATCGGCGAAGTGGGTGATCTTGAGGTTCCACTGCGTGAGCTTGCGGCGCTCGACCGGCGCGCCGGTGCGCCAACCCTTGCCCTCGATCACCTGCTCGTTGGCCAGTACGGTGTTGTCGACGGGATCCCAGTTGACCCAGGCCTCCCTGCGGTAGGCGAGGTCGGCTTTCCAGAAATCGAGGAACATCTTCTGCTGGTGACGGTAGTAGCTCGGATCGCAGGTCGCGAGTTCGCGGCTCCAGTCGAGCGACAGGCCCATCGATTTGAGCTGGGCCTTCATCGTGGCGATGTTCTCGTAGGTCCACTTCTTGGGATGGACCTTCTTTTCCATGGCGGCGTTCTCGGCCGGCAGGCCGAAGGCATCCCAGCCCATGGGGTGCAGCACGTTGAAGCCCCTGGCCCGCTTGTAGCGGGCGATCACGTCGCCCTGCGTGTAGTTGCGCACGTGGCCCATGTGGATGCGCCCCGACGGATAGGGGAACATCTCCAGCACGTAGTATTTCGGCTTGGCGCGATCCATGACGGCGCGGAAGGTCTGGCGCTCGTCCCAGACCTTCTGCCACCTGGCTTCGGTTTCGTGGAAATTGTAGCGCGCTGGTGCGGTGGGCGTCGACGACACGGCCTACTTCCTACAGAGAGCGGGACCCCGAAAAAGACTGAGGCCGCAGCGGATGCCCGCTACGGCCTCTCACGTCAAGTTTTTGGCGATGTGATGAGGCCGTCAGGAGCCGCCTGCGATGCGAAGCTGGCGCGCGCGCGTGAGGATGGCATTCTCGATGTCGATCTGGGTGCGCGGATCGACCTGGGCGTCGACCCAGTTGCCGCCCTTGGGCGCGGTCTGCTGCTTGAACACCGACACCCGCACGCCGTCGGCCCGGAGCTCGCGGTCGAGGATGGTGACCTGGACCTTCATGCGCTCGTTGGGCGTCTCGGCCGGCGTGTACCAGTCGGTGATGATGACCCCGCCGAACGGATCGGCCGAGACCAGCGGGATGAAGTTGATGGTGTCGAGCGAGGCCCGCCACAGATAGGCGTTCACCGCCACGCCGGTGCCGCTGTCGTCCTTCTTGTCGGCCTTGGAGCCGAACATGCCGCCCGGCCCGAACAGGGTGCCTTGATCCTGGGTGCGACCGCCGAGGCCGGCGCGCACGTCGCGCGTGGTGCGATCACCGGACTGGCCGGAGCGTGTCTCGGCCGCGTTGTTTCCACCACAGGCGGCAACTCCGAGCGACAGGACGCCCGCCAGAACGACCGGAAGGCGAATGAATAGCAACGAGCCCGACATATTGGCGCCTTTGTCCGAATTGGCCTAAATATTGTACCAGATACTGCCTGCGCGCAGTACCGCGCGCGCCCGAATTGGCAGGCGAGATGGCATCTCAACCATAAACGCCGGTCTACGGGACTTCAAGCGGGTGGGCCACGCAAGAGATGGTTTTGACGAGATACTGATATGGGTCAATTGCGTCCTACTATAAAACTGACAGGGTCTGTTCTGCCAATGACTAGATGCGGTAGCAAGGCCTGCATTATGGCTCTGAACCGTGCCAAATTGTGACAAAGACGCCACAGGTCGGAGGAAGAATCCGGCAACATAGCGACCATTTGTTGACCCTCCTTTCAACCCTGTGTTCTATTGGCTCGGCCGCATTGGTGGGGCTCGCTCCACCGGTCTGGACAGGCCTTTTGGTACGTACCAGTCTCTGATTAATGAGAGAGGGAGAATGATGAAGAAGCTTCTACTGGGCTCGACCGCCTTGGTCGTCGGTGGGCTTATGGCCGCACCGGCCATGGCAGCCGATCCGATCAAGATCGGCGTCGGCGGCTACTACACCTTTTACGCGGTGGCAGGTGGCATCAGCTCCACCTACGCGACGAACGGCTCTTTCCAGAGCTACAACAGCGTGTTCTTCCAGCAGGAAGGTGAAATCCACTTCATCGGCCAGACCAAGCTGGACAACGGCACGACAGTCGGCGTCAACGTCGAACTCGAAGGCTGGAACCCGTCGTCGGCAACCGCCAATGCTCAGATCGACGAAGCCTACCTGTTCGCCTTCGGCGACTGGGGCCGCGTTGAATTAGGCTCGCGCGACGCCGGTTCGTACCGTATGTATTACGGCGCGCCGTCGGCGCTGATCGGCTACGGCGCCATTCAGCACAACCACCAGATCGTCAACAATATTGTGGCGGCGTCCAACAAGGCCTACTTCCACAGCACGACGGCCACCAACACGGCAGCCTGGCAGGACGTGAATCGTATCAACGTCTTCACTCCGCGCTTCTCGGGCTTCCAGCTGGGTGTCGGTTACGCTCCCAAGGTCAACGCCCAGCAGGGCGGCGGCATCTTGGGCACCACCGGTCTGGCCTCCGGGCCGGGCGGCGGCGGTGGCCAGTGCGGCTACGCTGGCGCCACCAACGTCAGCAGCTGTCCGAACAACGACTATGCCTGGACGAACGCGTTCGATGTCGGCGTGAACTATCTGAACAAGTTCGGCGATGTGACGGTCGCGGCCTACGGTTCGTGGGCCTATGCCAGCTTCAACCCGGGTTATATCGGCCTCGGTTCGGCCGCCAACCAGATCACCGGCAGCAATCTCGGTAACTGGGTCATGTGGACTGCTGGTCTGCAGTTCGGCTACAAGGGCATCACCCTCGGTGGTTCGATCGGCTACGACAATCAGGGCATGGGCGCCAACTACTACACCGGCCAGGACAACGCGACGCGTTTCGCCGCGGCTGGTATCATGTACGAGACCGGCCCGTGGCAGGTTTCGTTCTTGTGGATGGGCTCCATCAACAACAACGGTAACGGCTCGAACACTGTCCAGTCGATCGCTCAGGGCAGTGGTGCTGCGACGTTCAACGGTACCGGCGGCGCTGCCGGCACCTTCACCGGCACGCCTGGCCGGAACAGCACCGTGTTCAGCGGCCCGTTCGCCCTCGCGTTCGGTGCGGAAACCGCCAACAAGTTCGAGCTCGGCGCCAACTACGCGCTTGGACCGGGCGTGAAGCTCACCGGTGGTGGTCTGTTGCTGAACCAGAGCGGCCCGTCGAACGCTGTGACGGGTCAGACCTGGGCTCTGCTCCTCGGCATGGACCTGCGCTTCTAGGCCTGGGCCAAGCTACAAATCGGAAAGAGCGGGCGAAAGCCCGCTCTTTTCATTTGTGCGTTCCTCGAGATCGCCGAATCTGGAAGTTTGCCGAGCCTAGAGCCGGATGACTTGAGCTTCGGACTCCGTTTTCATGCTCTTCCGGACTGCGGGCCTCCAGGCCCGCTCTTGATTAAGAGCGTGCTCGGGCGGGGTAACCCCCGCCCTGAGGAGGCCCGTTGGGGTGGACGGTCCCCGACGGCACCTGAGTGCCAGAATGAGGTTGTCGCAACTCATTCGAGGGAGCCGTCCATGACGAAGATAGCACGGGTTGGGGTCGATACGTCGAAGAGCGTCTTTCAACTGCATGGCGTCGACGAGAGCGAGAGGGTCCTGCTGCAGCGCAAGTTGCGGCGCCAGGAGTTCCTGGCGTTCTTCGGCAAGCTGGAGCCGACGTCGATCGGGCCTGGAGGCCTGCGGCGGCAGCCATTGCTGGGCGCGCGAGTTGCAGGCGCAGGGTCACGAGGTCGTGCTGATCCCGCCGCAATACGTGAAGGCCTACGTGGCGCGCGGCAAGAACGACGCGGCGGACGCCGCGGCGATCTGCGAAGCGATGAGCCGGCCGCACATCAGACAACGCCTGGTGCCGATCAAGAGCGCCGAGCAGACGGCAGCCCAGATGATGCTGGGCATCCGAGAAGGCCTGGTCAGGCGCCGCACGCAGCTTGCCAACACCATCCGCGGCCACGCCGCCGAGTTCGGCCTGGTCACAGCCAAGGGGCTCGACAAGGTCGAGTTGCTGCTGACCCTCATTGCCGACGATGCGGCGGTCTCGGCCCTGGCCAAGGAGATGTTCGCCGTGCTCGGCCAGGAGGTGGAATCGACGATGAGATACTCGAAGTCTGGATCGTCCGACATAGCCTCGAACATCTGCCGCCAGACGCCTTCTCGGCTCCATCGGCTGAACCGCTGGAACACACTGTTCCATTCGCCGAACGCCTCGGGCAAGTCACGCCACGGTGAGCCGGTGCGCACGATCCACAGCACCCCCTCGACGAACATTCGATTGTCGCGTCCGGTCGAACCCTTCTGGTCCGGCTGACCGATGATCAGACCAGAAATCGACTACCATTGGTCATCGTTCAACACCACTCGATCCATGACACTCAAAGTACGCCTCCCAAAGGCAACCTTGAATCATGGATCGCCTAAAATGGGAATTCCTAGAGTCCATAGAACCTAGGCCTGTCGCGCCTCAAAACGATTGAGCAGGCCGCGACTCTGCTCTAAGATAGATGAAATCCTTTGCTCTGCCCCCTGTTTCACGGGGTTTGGTCGTCGCGCGTTCTTACGGGCGACCGTTATCGAGCATTGCTATTCGCGTGCGACGCGTAGCGGTAGTCCCCAGTATTCCTCGCGTTCCGTATTCCTCGCGTTTCAGTTTCCATGAGGCTGAGAACTTGAGCATCGCGCCCGAGATTTCCCTGCTCTTCCCCACGCCGCTCGTCGCCCTCGAAGTGCCGGAGGCGGCAACACTCAACGCCGACTTGCGCCAGGCGATCGAGAAACGCCAGCAATGCCAGCCCAGCACGCAGCATTCCAACCTGGGCGGCTGGCAGTCGAGCCAGGATATGGATCGCTGGGGCGGCGCTCCAGCCATCAAGCTGCTGGCCATCGGTCGCAACCTCGCCAACCGCGTGACGACCGATCGCAAGGGCAACGTCGGCAATGGCCCGGGCTGCGCTACCGGCACGTGGGCCGCCAACATGTGGGCCAACGTCAACCGCTGCGGTGATGGCAACGAATTCCACGCACACCCCGGCGCCTACTGGTCGGGCGTCTACTATGTCGACGACGGCGGCATCGCCGCCGATGCATCGCTGGGTGGCGAGCTCGAATTCATGGATCCGCGTGGACCGCTGCCGGCGATGCACTCGCCACACCTCGGCTTTGCCGGGCCGGGCGGCCTATCGGGCGGCGCCACCGAGAGGCTGCAACCCAGGGCCGGCCGGATGGTGATGTTTCCGGCCTGGCTGCTGCACCAGGTGCGGCCCTATCGCGGCAACAGCGAGCGCATTTCCATCGCCTTCAATCTCACCGTATGAGCGTCGTCGTGTAAGCTGAAGCTGCAGGGCCGGGCCGACGACTAGGCCTTCAGGACGCCGACAACATTGACGAACAGGGTCGGCAGGTAGGTCCGCGACACCGGCAACCGCTCGGTGGCCTGACGGGCCAGGATATCCCGATTGTCCTCGTGGTCGAGCACGAGCTGGAACAGGCCCTGCTCGACGGCGCCGGCCCGCGGATCGAGGTCGGGCTGGCCGTCGCGAACGACCCGATAGGCGACGTCGAGCCCGACATCGCCGCCGCTGTAGAACGACGACACGATCTCCAGCTTTCCGAACATCAGCATCAGGCCGCGCACCGAGAAGCGCCAGTAGTCATCCGGCGCGGCATGAAATGCCTGCGACCACGGCGTGGCGATATAGGCCAGTCCACCGGGGGCAAGTCCACCGGGGGCAAGCCCGCCGGGCCGCAGGAAGCGCTGGATATTGCCGGCGGCGCGCGCCGGGTGACGCGTGTGTTCGAGCACGTGGGAGCAGATCACCAGGTCGAACGGGTCCTCTCCCAACTTGGCTGCGAGCGTTCGTGGGCTGCCGCAGATGTCGGCCACGACATCGACATTGGCGCCCTCGAGCAGGTCGAGCCCGACGAAGCGTGCGCGGCGGCCGAAGCGCTGGGCGATCAAGCTGCGCCAGTTGCGTTCGTTGCGATCCGAAACGAGGGTCCGCGAGCCGATCTGCAGGACCCGCGGCGCGCGGCGTCCGACCTGCCCGTCCAGACGGTCGAGCAGCAGCTCGACCTCGCGCCCGACGCTGGTGCCGACGACGCGCAGTTCCCCCCGGGGCTCGGGAGGGGCGGCGGCGCCGGCCGGCTTCATGGGCTGGCTTTCGAGGCGACGGCCGTCATTCGCGCACGACGACGATATGCATGCGCCGCGGCCCGTGGGCGCCCAATTCCATGGCCTGCTCGATATCGCCGGTCCGTGACGGTCCGGTGATGGTGTTGACGGTGCGCGGCATGCAGTCCTTGCCGTAGCGCTCGCGCAATCGCACCCACACCTCCTCGTAGCCGCCGACGATGTCGCTCTCGCGGATCACCACGATATGGGTGTCGGGCAGCAGGTTCAGCGTCACCGGATGGTCCGGTCCCGACGCCATGACCAGTGTGCCGGTCTCGGCGATGCCGGCGAATGCGCCGGTGATCGACACCTGATCGCTCGCCTCGCCGCGGCCCTGGCGCAGCGACAGCATCTTCTGGCTGCCCCAATCGTAGCCGGCCAGCAGGGGCGAGGGCGCCATCGCCGCCCGCGCCGGCAGGTTGTTGCGCGCCAGGAACGACACAACCTCTGCAGCCACGTCGGGCGCCGCCACGCGCGCCACCGTGGCGTTGTTGGTTTCCGCCCACTGGCAGAACAGTGCCACCTTCTCGGGCTGGGCGAGCCGCGCGCGCGCCACGGCGGGTCCGAGCGGCGGCCGGGCCAGCCGCGCCTCGACGGCCTCGCGCTCAGCGCCCGTGATCTCGCCACGGCGGAGCGATCGGCGGATGCCGTTCAGGATCTGCGCCCGGGCAGTCGTCGACGTCGCGCTCATGGCCGCCTCTTCTTCCACTGGGCGTGGAACGTGCCGCCGGCCTGCGGTGCGGGAAGGTCGCGAAAGCGCGTCCAGCCGCCGGCCAGCGGCAGCGCGCGATAGCGGCCCTCGGCCCGTCCGAACAGCGCCAGCACGCGGTTGGCAAGGCCGGTGAGTCGGCGATAGAGCGCCGGCCGCCGGGCAACGAAGCTCCACAGCGCCAGGCCCTGGCGAACGGCCATGGGTGTCAGGTGGCGCTCGAACTCACGCTCGCGCCAGTGACGCATCAGCTTGGGCAACGGGATACGCACCGGGCAGACGCTCTCGCAACGCCCGCAGAAGGTGGACGCATTGGGCAGGTTGCCGGCCTCCTCGACGCCGATAAGCTGCGGCGTCAGCACGGCACCCAGTGGCCCGGGATAGACCCAGCCATAGGCGTGGCCGCCGATCGCGCCATAGACCGGACAATGGTTCATGCAGGCGCCGCAGCGGATGCAGCGCAGGATGTCCTGCATCTCGGTGCCGAGCACCGCCGAGCGGCCGTTGTCGAGGATGACGACGTGATAGTGCTCCGGCCCGTCGAGATCGCCGGGCCGCTTCGGCCCGGTGTTGAGCGTGGTGTAGGACGAGGATTCCTGGCCTGTCGCCGAGCGCGCCAGCACGCGCAGCAGGACGGCGGCGTCCTCGAGCGTCGGGATCACCTTCTCGATGCTGGCCAGCACGATGTGCATCCGGGGCAACGTGTTGGAGAGATCGGCATTGCCCTCGTTGGTCACCAGCATCGACGAGCCGGTCTCGGCCACCAGGAAGTTGGCGCCGGTGAGGCCGACATCGGCGTCGAGGAATTTCTGGCGCAATACATGGCGGGCTTCGGCGACCAGATCGCTGCGCTCGGTCAGGCGCTTGGTGAAGCCCAGCTTGGCGTGATGCTCGAGGAAGGTATCGGCCACCTGGTCCTTGGTGAGATGTACCGCCGGCGCGATGATGTGGCTGGGCGGCTCGTGGCGGAGCTGGATGATGTATTCGCCGAGGTCGGTCTCGATCGGCGCGATGCCGATCTCCTCGAGATGCTCGTTGAGCGCGATCTCCTCGGCCACCATCGACTTCGACTTGGCGACGGTCCGGGCGCCCATGCTCTGGCACAGCTCGCCGATGATGCGACGCGCGTCGGCGGCGGTCGGCGCCCAATGGACGTGGCCGCCCAGCGCCAGCACCTTGCGCTCGAACTCTTCGAGATAGAAATCGAGGTTGGCCAGCGCATGGTTCTTGATGTCGCGCGCGCGGTCGCGCAGGGCCTCGAACTCGGGCAGGCGCTCGGCTGCCTGGCGGCGGCGTTCCGAGAAGCCGACCTTCAGTTTGCTGAGCGAGTCCTGCAGGTTGGGATCGGCCAGCGCATGGTCGACGTTGTCGTTGAAGTCGCGGGCGGTGGATTCCATCAGCCGGGCCCGCCCCATTTTCCGTCGCGTTCTGGTTCGCCGATCGGCGGCAGATCGCCCATGCCGGCTAGCACTTCGGCGACATGGCGCACGCGGACGGTGCTGCCCTCGCGCTGCAGCTTGCCGGCCATGTTCATCAGGCAGCCGAGATCGCCGGCCAGCAGCGTGTCGGCGCCCGAGGCGGCGATATCGGCCGATTTCTCGCCGACCATGGCGTTCGATATTTCGGGATATTTCACGCAGAAGGTGCCGCCGAAGCCGCAGCACACCTCGGGCGTCTTCATTTCGCGAACCGACAGGCCCTGCACGGTCGACAGCAGCCGGCGGGGCTGGTCCTTGACGCCGAGCTCGCGCAGGCCGGAGCAGGAATCGTGATAGGTGACGGCGCCGTCATAACGCGCCGAGGCCTTTTTCACGCCCAGCACGTCGACCAGAAATGCCATCAACTCGTAACTGCGCCCGGCGAGGCTCTCGGCCCGGAGTTTCATTGCCGGATCGTCGTCGAACAGGCCGGGATAATGATGGCTCAACATGCCGCCGCAGGAACCGGACGGGGCCACGACGGCGTCGTAGCCCTCGAAGGCTTCTATGACCTGAGCCGCGATCGCCCGTGTCGTGGCGCGGTCGCCGCTATTGTAGGCTGGCTGGCCGCAACATACCTGCAGGGACGGCACCTCGACCGTGCAGCCCGCCTCCTCGAGCAGTTTGACCGCGGCGAAGCCAATCGATGGCCGGAACAGATCGACGAGACAGGTGACGAAAAGCGCAACGCGGCGCGGGCGGGAAGTCGGGGACGGTGACTGTGACACGGCGGCCAAGATGGCAGTCGCGAAAATGGGGTGCAACGCCCCCTTGTTTAGAATAATTCTAATCTGATATAGAGACGGACAACCACGAGCGGAGAAGACAGATGGATGACCAGAATGCGGGAACTGCCGGCACGTGCCCCGTCGCACACGGTGCTCGTCCCAAGGAAACTTTCGTCGGCCGATCGAACCGTGACTGGTGGCCGAACCAGCTCAACCTGGATGTTCTGCACCGGAACTCGGCGCTGTCCGATCCAATGGGCAAGGACTTCGACTACGCGGAGGAATTCAAGAAGCTCGACCTGCAGGCGCTGAAGAAGGACCTGCATGCGCTGATGACCGACTCGCAGGACTGGTGGCCGGCCGACTTCGGTCACTACGGTCCGTTCTTCATCCGCATGGCATGGCACAGTGCCGGCACCTATCGCGTCGGCGACGGCCGCGGCGGCGCGGGCTCTGGCACGCAACGCTTCGCGCCGCTCAACAGCTGGCCGGACAACGTGAACCTCGACAAGGCGCGCCGGCTGCTGTGGCCGCTCAAGCGCAAGTACGGCAACAAGATCTCCTGGGCCGACCTGATGATCCTCACGGGCAACGTCGCGCTGGAGTCCATGGGCTTCAAGACATTCGGCTTCGGCGGCGGGCGGGCCGACGTCTGGGAGCCCGACGAGGACATCTACTGGGGCAAGGAAGACACCTGGCTCGGCGACAAGCGTTACTCGGGCGACCGCCAACTCGAGAACCCTCTCGGCGCCGTCCAGATGGGTCTGATCTACGTCAATCCGGAAGGCCCGAACGGCAATCCCGATCCGCTCGCCGCGGCCAGGGACATCCGCGAGACTTTCGCGCGCATGGCGATGAACGACGAGGAGACCGTGGCACTGATTGCCGGCGGTCATACCTTCGGCAAGACCCATGGCGCGGGCGATGCGGCCCTGGTGGGGCCGGCGCCGGAAGCCGCCGGCATCGAGCTGCAGGGGCTCGGCTGGCAGAGCACATTCGGCACGGGCAAGGGCGCCGACGCGATCGGCAGCGGCCTGGAGGTCACCTGGACCACGACGCCGACCAAGTGGAGCAATAACTTCTTCTGGAACCTGTTCGGCTACGATTGGGAACTGACCAAGAGCCCGGCCGGCGCGCATCAGTGGAAGCCAAAGCACGACGCCGGCGCCAATTCGGTGCCGGATGCGCACGACCGGTCGAAGCGTCATGCCCCTTCCATGCTGACCACCGACCTCGCGCTGCGTTTCGATCCGGCCTACGAAAAGATCTCGCGGCGCTTCCACGAGAACCCGGATCTGTTCGCGGAAGCGTTCGCCCGGGCCTGGTACAAGCTCACCCATCGCGACATGGGCCCGCGCGTGCGCTATCTCGGCCCCGAGGTGCCCGCCGAAGTGCTGCTGTGGCAGGACCCGATCCCGGAAGTCGATCACGTGCTGGTCGACGCGCAGGATATCGCCGCCCTCAAGGCCAAGATCCTGGCTTCTGGGCTGTCCGTCTCCGTGCTGGTCTCGACCGCCTGGGCGTCGGCGGCCACCTTCCGCGGCTCCGACAAGCGCGGTGGCGCGAACGGCGCCCGCATCCGCCTCGCCCCGCAGAAGGATTGGGAGGTCAACGAGCCGGCCCAGCTCGCGACGGCTCTCGAAGCTCTCGAAAGCATCCAGAAGGCGTTCAATGCCGCACAGACAGGCGGCAAGAAAGTATCGCTCGCGGACCTGATCGTCCTGGGCGGTGCCGCCGCCATCGAGCAAGCGGCGAAGAATGCCGGTCATGTCGTGGAAGTTCCCGTCACGCCGGGCCGCACGGATGCGTCGCAGGAGCAGACCGACGTCGAGGCCTTCGCGCCGCTCGAACCGCTCGCCGATGGGTTCCGCAACTATCTCAAGGCCGGAAGCGACGTCTCGGCCGAGGAGAGGCTGGTGGACCGGGCGCAACTCCTGACGTTGGCCGCCCCTGAAATGACGGTCCTCGTCGGCGGCATGCGCGCGCTGAATGCGAACGTCGAACAATTGTCGCACGGCGTCTTCACGAAGCGTCCCGGGACGCTCACCAACGACTTCTTCGTGAACCTGCTCGACATGGGCACGGTTTGGAAGGCGGCGTCGGAAGCCGAGGACGTGTTCGAAGGACGCGACCGTGCGACGGGCGAACCGAAGTGGACCGGCACGCGTGTCGACCTCGTCTTCGGCTCGAACTCGCAGCTCAGGGCGCTTGCGGAAGCTTATGCCTGCGACGACGCGCAGAAGAAGTTCGTGAACGACTTCGCGGCAGCCTGGACCAAGGTGATGAACCTCGATCGCTTCGACCTCGCCTGATCTCGAAGGCGCCAGATCTCGAAGGCGGCGTTTCCAGAAAACAGAAACGCCGCTTCGGGCGACAGCGCCTGAAGCGGCGTCAGCTCTTGTTGGGCACCAGGACGATGGCGCGGCCGGCGCTGTTCATGCGGCCGGCCCATTCCGCAGCCTGCGGGCCGGCGCCGTAGAACACGTCGCCGCGCGCTGGTCCCAGGATGGCGGCGCCGGCATCCTGGGCGATCATCAGGCGGCGATACGGCTCGGTGGCGCCGGGCTTGCGATAGACGGGGCGGGCGGTGTCGATCCAGACCGGCGTGCCGAAGGGAGTGAGCGACGTGTCGACCGCCAGGCTGCGCTGCGCGGTAAGCGGCACGCCCTCGGCGCCGGCTGCGGTCTGGCTCTTGGTGTCCCTGAAGAAGATATAGCGCTCGTTCTTGCGCATCACGTCGCGCGCCTGCTGCGGATTGCGTTTTAGCCAGTCGCGGATCGCCGGCCAGTTGGCGTCGTCCTTCTTCATCACGCCCATCTCGATCAGCACGTTGCCGATGGCGGTGTAGGGCCGATTGTTGGAGCCGTCGAAGCCCAAGGTCATCGTGCCGCCCTCGGCGAGCTGGATTTTGCCGCTGCCCTGGACCTGGACCTCGAACAAGCCGACCGGATCCTGCACCCAGGCGATTTCGAGCCCCTTGCCCTTCAAGGCTCCCTGCTCGATCTCGGCCCGCGTGTAGTAAGGCTTGTCGGTGAGGTCGGGTGGCTTGCGATAGACCGGCACGGTGAACAGGCGCGACGGCGCCTTGCTGCCGCGCATCTCGGGCTCGAAATAGCCCGTGAACTTGCCCGGCGACTGGACCACGAGCGGTCGGAAATTCTCCTCGAAGAACTGGCGGGCGCCCCGGTTGTCGCCGGCCTTGACCGCGGCGCCAGCATCGCAGATGCGCTTCCATTCGGCCGGGGTGACGGTCTTTTCGCCGCCATCGGTGGCGATCTTGACGTCGGGTCCGGCTGTCAGCTTGGGGCAGGAGCGGCGAAAGGTGGCGAGCGCTTCGCCGTGTTTTTCGTCCGCCCAGCCGGCGATCTCGTTGAAGGAGATCGGCGCCATCGCCACCCGCTTTTCGGGCGCGCTGGCTCCCCCGCCCGCGCATGCAGACAGGAGACCGGCGACGGCGAGCCACATCGCGCCGCCGGACAGGACGCTCCAGCGCATATTCGGAAAGCCTCCCTAGCCTTCGCTTTCAGTCTTGGTCAGCAGCCAATTGGGATCGCTGGACTTGGTGTCGCGGCGGAACGTCCAGAGATCGACGACCTTCTGCACCTCGTTCGGATTGCCGTCGGCGATCTGGCCGTCGGCATTGCGCACCACGTTGATCTGCTCGCTGACGAAACGCACCGTGACCGAGGCGAGGCTGCCCTGCAGCTCGGCTGCGGCGATGTCGGAGGCTTCGAAGCCGATCAGCGTGGTCTCGGCCTTTTCCTTGCGCTCGGCACGGCCACGAATGGCGCCCTCGAAGCTCGAAAAAGTCGCGTCGTCCAGCAATGGACGCAGCGTTGCCACATCATCGCGGGCAAAAGCCTCGACGATGGCGGTGAAAGCGGCGCGGGCGCCGGTGCAGAAACCCATGGGGTCGAACGAGGGGTCGGCGGCGCGAATGGCGGCGACGGCGGCGGTGGCGGTCGGCAGGACCGTGGCGCGAATCCCGCCCGGTCCGGTCACGGACGACGGCGGGCGCGGCGCGGGCGCATTGGCGGTTGGGAGAGGAACGACATTGTCGGACCGTCCCGAGGCGCTGCCCGGTGCATCACCGACGCGCGGCGCCGGCGTCGAGGGCGGTGCCGGAGGCGTGAACGGATCACGCGCGGGCGGACGCTCGCTGCCGGTGCGTTTGCCGAGGACGGAACGCAGTCGCAGGATCAAGAATACCGCGACCAGCCCGATGAGAATGATGTCGTAGTTGTTACCCACGATGGCGCTCCGCCAACTCGTTACCAACCCGCTTCAAATTACATAAGCCCCGAATGCGGAAAGGGCAAGGCAACCGGGAAGCCCCGATTTTACGTCGCCAGAACCACAATATCGACTAAATCCTCGACGCCCCCTACCCGTCGTCCGGCCCGCCTCTCGCGCACCGCCGGAGGAACGTAACCCTGCCGCTCGGCGAGGGCGTAGGTGGCGCTGTCCGTCACCGCCCGGGTCTTTTCTTCCTTGTTGTGCTTCTCGAGCTTGGCCGCGAAGTTGACGGCATCGCCGATCACGGTGAATTCCAGCCGCTCGCCGTCGCCCACGGCACCGAAGACGACCCTGCCCGCCGATACCGCCAGGCCGATGGTGAGCGGCGGCAGCCCGGAGGCCCGGCGTTCGCCGATCCAGCGGTCGGCCGCGGCGATCACCGCGTCGGCGGCGCGCAGTGCATCGGCAGTGGCCGTCGTCGAGGCGGCCACGGCGCCGAACGAGGCCAGGATGCCGTCGCCCAGGAACTTGTCGATGCTGCCGCCATTGCTGGCGATCAGTGGACAGACCCGGCCCTGATAGTCCTGCAGGACCTTCATCACCTCGTCGGGCTCGAGTTCGGTCGATAGCCGGGTGAAGCCGCGCAGATCGACGTTCAGGATGGCGACGTCGCGCAATTCGCCCTCGCCCGCCTTGACCGACATCGCGGCCGTCCGGATGCGGGCGGCGACGCCGGGGTCGAAGAAGCGCGACAGGTCGCGCGCGGCGGCGCCCTCGCTGACCGATCGCACCAGCAGGTGACGGGCCCGCGCGATGGCCAGCGCCAGCACCATGGTGGTGAGCAGGATGGCGATGATCTTGTCGATCTCGGCGCCCACCAGAAGGGCGTTGGATGTCATGTATTCGATGAAATTGTGCGTCCGGTTGGGCGGCCCGCCGCGCCCCGTGGAGACATAGTAGGTGAGATAGGCCCAGCCGGCCGCGGCGCAGATGCCGCTGAACATCACCAGTCGCGCCTCGAAGCGCAGCGCGCGGAGGCCGATGAACAGGAAGACGTACAGAAGCGTCGGCACCTTCAGATAGAAGGCGGCGGTCTGGGCATATTTGAGGTGGAAGCTGAAGATCAGCCCCATCAACAACGCAATGTCGATCACCACGGAGAGATAGATCACCCAGGTCGGCAGCAGGCGCATGTAGGCCAGCGCCAATCGGACGATGCAGATCGCGCCGTAGATCAGCAGGACTTCCAGCTCGACCGAATAGTCGTCCTGCACCAGCCCTTCGGCCATGCTGGTGCCTTCATAGACGCCGATGAGCAGGCTCACGATGATGAGCTGGATCCAGCCGATCAGGATCTCGCTGCGCTCCTGCTGAAGCCGGATCGCGTCACGCACGCGCTCGGGGAGGTTTTCCGGTCCGCCGCGGTCGAACAGCCAGCCGCCGAGGCGGGCGAACATCAGACCTTCTCCAGCCACAGGCTGGTGGCCATCGCCTCGTCCGGCTGCGGCAGACGGGCCACCACCGAAGCGGCCAGACGATCACCCATCCGCCGCGTCGCCCACACACTCGAGAACAGCGGCCGATAGGCGCCCGAGGTGAGCATCGGCAGCACGCCCTGCTGTTCGTTGTAGTTCCGCCAACCCCACACCGTCGGATAGTCGAACGGCAGGAAGATGTCATGGATGTGCACGAGGACGCCCGCCGGCAGGCGGGGCAGCACGCGATTGAGCAGGATGTCGACGTCGCTGCCGGGCATCAGGATGTGGCTCGAATCGATGAACAGGATGTCGCCCGCCTGAAGCCCGTCGAAGGCATCGGGCGGCGCGGCCTGTAGGGTCGAGGGCACCACGCGCACCCCCGGCAGGCCGACGATGTCGGCGCGCGGCATCGGATCGATGGCGAGGATCTCGCCGACGCCGCATTCCGCGCGGGCAAGGATGCGGGTCGAATGGCCCGACCCGACTTCGACGATGCGCTGTGGCTTGCGTTCGCGGACCAGGGCGTAGGCAACGGCGGCATCGAGCGCGGGAAACCAGGATTGCCCGGTCAGGCTCTTCAGGCCCTCGATTTCCACGGCCCGGCGATCGACCGTGTCGAGCATCTCGGCGAACGCCCCGGCGTGCCGCTCGAAGAGCTGCTCGATCGCCGGATAGGGCGGCTGGGCGCCGGGCGGCGGCAGAAGCGGGGCGTAGCGATGCGGGATGAACCAGCCACGCGGGGCGAGCCCCAGCACGGTCGGCAATCCGAGCGCCAGCCGCCGCCAGCGTCCGCGCAGGCTGAGCGAGCCGGTCACGGGGTGAGCGTCAGGCCTTCGTGGGCGACGAGCGCGCGCGGCAGGCCGCCCGGCGCGTTGCCGGGCCGGGCCGCAGCCGCCTCGCGGGCCACACCGTCCATGAAGGCGTCGTCGTGGCTGGGATCGTGATGGAAGATGGCGAGCGTGCCGACTCCGGCCGCGTCGGCCAATCGCGCGCCCTCCTGCCAGGTCGAGTGGCCCCAGCCGCGATAGCGCGGGTATTCGTCGTCGGTGTAGCTCGAGTCGTAGATCATCACGTCGGCACCGCGGCAGAGTTCGACGATGGTCTCGTCGCGCCTGCCCTCGTAATGCTCGGTGTCGGTGATGTAGCAGATCGACTTGCCGCCGTGCTCGATGCGGTAGCCGGTGGCACCGTTGGGATGGTTGAGGGGCGCCGTGCGCATGCTCACCGCCTCGCCGCAGGAGAGGGTCTGGCCGCTCTTGAATTCCTTGAACGAGACAGTTGCCTGGAAGACCTCGAGCGACACCGGATAGAGTGGCGCCTGCATCAGGTGGCCGACGACCTTTTTCAGCGTGTAGGGCGCCTCGAGGTGACCCGCCCACATGCGCACCGAATTGCGCTGTTCAAACAGCGGCGCGAAGAAGGTGAGGCCCGAGATGTGATCGAGATGGGTGTGGGTGAAGTAGATGTCGATGTCGAGCGGCGCCTGGCGGGCCAGTTCCAGGCCCAGCGTGCGGATCCCCGTGCCGGCATCGAAAATCAGCCGCCGGCCGGCCGCGGTGACTTCCAGGCATGAGGTGTTGCCGCCATAGCGCGTATACTCCGCGCCGGAGCAGGAAATGGAACCACGCACACCCCAAAACCGGACTTTCAGACCATCGGCCAAGGACCCGATACCCCTTTCCTCTTCGCCCGCAGAGTCCACGTGCGGGTGGCCCGCGTCAACCGAGGCCGGTCCCGCCCCGGAACTGGTCCTGTTCTTGCCCGGCAATCCAATGGCTGGCGTTTCACGTATTGTTGCAGGGGGCGAGTGAAATCGCCCGCCTGCGCGCGTTGCCTAGAACCTTGTTCGGGGTAATACTTACGTCATGGAAATCGACAATCACGCTTCTCCTCCGGCGATCGTCGAACAGCCGATGCGTACGGCCAAGTTCGCGATCGGACAGGTGGTGAAGCACCGCAAATTCCCGTTCCGCGGCGTCATCTTCGACGTCGACCCGGTGTTCGCCAACACCGAGGAGTGGCTGTCGTCGATCCCGGCGGAAGTTCGCCCGCGTCGCGACCAGCCCTTCTATCACCTGCTGGCCGAGAATTCGCAGACGACCTATGTCGCCTACGTCTCGGAACAGAACCTGCTGCCCGACGACACCGGCAAGCCGGTGTCGCATCCCCAGGTTCCGCACTTCTTCAAGGAACTGAAGCGCGGCCACTACGTCTCACGCGACCGCGCGCTGCACTGAGGCCTAGTGAATGTCCTCCGAGGCCGCGAAGGCCTTGCGCAGGACCTCGATCCCGAACCCCTTCTTCTTCGCCGCGTCGAGGATCACCTTCTCCTTGCGCTCCAGCAGCTTGATCGCGGCCGGCAACTTGGCCGCCAGGTCGTGCGGGATGACCACGGCGCCATGTCGGTCGGCGTGAATCAGGTCGCCATGGACCACGGTCATGCCGAAGATGTCGACGGGCATGCCCCAGCCTTCGACGTGCACGAAGGCATGGCTGGGACCGACCTTGCCGGCGAGAATGGGAAAGCCCTTGGCCAGCACGCCGAGATCGCGCACCGAACCGTTGGTGACGCAGCCCAGCACGCCCAGGCCGCGATGCACGGTGCTGTTGACCTCGCCCCACATGGCGCCAGTGCCGGGATTTGAATCGAGATCCTGGATGATGGCGACGCTCGGGCCGTGGCCGCTCACGACATATTCGTACCAGCCGACGCGCTTTGCCTTCTTCTCGGCGGCTGAGCCCACCGCCGGCTGAGCGGCACGGATGACGCCGGTGCGGGCATATCCCACCATCGGCGGGGCGTCGGGTTCGGTCGGATGGAGATGCTGGGTCGTGAAGCCCGTCGCGGTGCGAACACCGCGCGCTTCCTCGAGCGCGTTGCAGATCGTCGGTGTGTCGACGGCGCGCAACGCGTCGAACAGCTTCTTCTGGGTCTTGGCGTCCATCGTCGTTTCCCCGATTGTCTTCAGTTGGTTGTCGTCAGTTCAATGTAAACGGAAAGTACTTCTCGTTGATCTTCTTGTAAGTGCCGTCGCTCACCATCTCGCCCAGAGCCTTGTTGAAGGCATCGCGCAGCTTGACGTCCTCGCGGCGCATGCCGGCGGCGACGCCGATGCCCAAGGTCTGGTTGTCCTTGATGTCCTGGCCGACCAGCTCGCAACACTTGCCTTCGGCCTTCTGGCTCCACAGCCAGAGCTGCGCCTTGTCGCCGAACACCGCGTCGACTTCGTCGATGGTCAGCGCGTGCAGCGCCTCGGCCAGCGTGTTGTAGCGCTTGAGCTGGGCGGAGCGGCGGAAACTCTTGTCGGCCCAGTCGGCATGCGTCGAATCCTTCTGGATGCCGATCCGCTTGTTGCGCAGCAGCGACGGCGGTCCATCGAACGGCGCGCCCTTTGTCGCGATGAAGGCGCCGGGCGAGAGATAGTAGCGGCGCGACAGGCTCATCCGCTTGCGCCGCTCGCTGGTCACTTCCATCGACGACATGATCACGTCGAACTTCTTGTCGAGCAGGCCGGGGATGAGGTCGTCCCACTTGAAGGCGGCGAACTCGCATTCGGCCTTCATGCGCTGGCAGGCTTCCTGGGCCAGTTCCATCTCGAAGCCGGCCGGTATGCCCTTGCGATCGAGGTAGTTGAAGGGCGGGAAGGCGGCCTCGGTGGCGACGGTGATCTTGAAAGCCGGCGGCGTGAACGGCGACTTGGGTCCGGGTTTGGCCGCCGCCGCCGTGGGCTTGGCCGCTGCCGCGGGAGGCTTCGCTGCGGGTTTCGGCGGTTGCTGTTGTGGCTGTTGCTGCGCCGACGACGTGCCGGCAGCGGCAATCAGCACGGCGAGAAGCGCCAACAGCAGCCTCATGCGATCAGCCGCTCCAGGAGCGCATTGAGTCTCTGGCGTCCGGCCTCGGTGGCGCCGAGGCGATCGGGCCCGACTTCGAGGAAGCCGGCGGCGACCAGCGGTGCCAGCTTTGCCTCGCCCAAAGCCTCCACGGGATCGACGCCGGTGACGGATGCGAACAGCGCGCGGTCGATGCCGTCGGCCAGTCGCAGTCCCATCATCAGAGCCTCCTCCACCAGATCCTGCCCGGCGACGGTCGTACTTTCCGCCGTGCCGTGGCCCACTCGTTCGACCGCCTCGAGCCATGCCTCCGGCCCGCTCGCCCGCCGCGTCGCCCGCTTGCGCGGGCCCTGGGTCTCGCCACCCTTCATCGAGTCCAGGGCGAAGCGGCCGTGCGCGCCGGGTCCGATTCCGACGTAATCCTGATACCGCCAATAGATCAATTTATGGCGGCAGGCAGCCCCCGGGCGGGCATGGTTGGAAATTTCGTAGGCGGGAAGGCCGGCCGCCGCGAGCCGGGCCTGGGTCGCCTCGAACATCGACGCCGCCGCCTCCTCGTCGGGCAGGGTGAAGGCGCCGCGGGCATGATCGGTGAAGAACCGCGTGCCGCGCTCGATGGTCAATTGATAGAGCGAGAGGTGTTCGCCGGCGAGCGCCAGGGCGCGCTCCAGCTCTTCGGCCCAGGCCTCGGGAGTCTGGCCCGGCCGGGCATAGATCAGGTCGAACGAGTAGCGCGCAAAATGGCGGCGCGCGGTCGCCAGCGCCGCCAGCGCCTCGTCCGTCGAATGCTCGCGGCCGAGGAATTTCAGCGACTGGGCGTCCAGCGCCTGCACGCCCAGCGACACACGATTGACGCCAGCCTCGGCCAGGGCCGCGAACCGGCCAGCCTCGACCGAGGTCGGGTTGGCCTCCAGCGTGATCTCGATTTCGGGCGCGTGGTCCCAGAGCTCCCGGATCCGCGCGATGACCGCAGCCACGGTGTCCGGCGGCATCAGCGATGGTGTGCCGCCGCCGAAGAAGACCGTCTCGACGCGACGACCTGGCGCCTCGCGGGCGGCGTGCTCCAGTTCCCGGAGGAGCGCGTCCCGCCACCGGGCCTGCTCGACACCGTCGCGGACATGGCTGTTGAAGTCGCAGTAGGGACACTTCGATTTGCAGAAGGGCCAATGGACGTAGACGCCCAGCGGCGGCGCGCTCATCCGAAGCAGGCCTCGACCATCAGCCGGAAGGCCCGCCCGCGGTGGCTGATGGCGTTCTTCTCGGCGTCGGACATTTCGGCCGTCGTTCGTATGTCGCCGTTCGGTTGAAAGCACGGATCGTAGCCATGGCCACCGGTGCCGCGCGGCGGCCAGACGATACTGCCGTCGAGCGTGCCGTGGAACAGTTCGAGATGCTCGTCGGGCCAGGCAAGTGCCAGCACGCAATGGAAGGTGGCGATGCGGGCGGTGTCCGTCTCCGGCACATGGCGCGCGCGAAGTTCGTCCTGGATGCGGCGCATGCCGACCGTGGCGTCGCGGGTCGGGCCTTCCCAATCGGCCGTGTAGAGGCCGGGCTGGTGGTCGAGGGCATGAACGCTGAGGCCGGAATCATCGGCCAGCGCCGGCAGGCCGCTGGCACGGGTTGCCGCCAGCGCCTTGATGGTGGCGTTGGCCTCGAAGGTCGTGCCGGTCTCGTCGGGCGCCGGCAGGCCGAGGTCACCCGCCGAGACGATTTTTACGCCGAAAGGAGAAAGCATCGTGGCGATCTCGCCCGCCTTGCCGCGGTTGTGGGTGGCCACGACCAGCTTGGGCAAGGTGAAGCGACGCGCCATTAGTTTTTGCCGATCGCCAGCCGCTGCAGGCGCGCGAGCTCGCTGACGCCCTTCTTGGCGAGTGCCATCAGTTCGAGGAACTGCGCCTCGCTGAAAGGCTTGTCCTCTGCCGTGCCCTGGACCTCGACGATGCCGCCGTCGCCGGTCAGCACGAAATTGGCGTCGGCCTGGGCCTTTGAATCCTCCGGGTAGTCGAGGTCGAGCACGGCCGTTCCCTCGAACAGGCCGCACGACACCGCCGCGACCTGGCCGGTGATCGGGTTGGTGGTCATCTTGCCGTCCTTGATCAGGCGCTCGAAGGCGAAATGCAGCGCCACCCAGGCACCGGTGATGCTGGCCGTACGGGTGCCGCCGTCGGCCTGCAGTACGTCGCAGTCGATATTTATTTGCCGCTCGCCCATGGCGGGCAGATCGACGACGGCGCGCAGCGAGCGGCCGATCAGGCGCTGGATCTCCTGGGTGCGGCCCGATTGCTTGCCGCGGGCGGCCTCACGGTCCGTGCGGGTATGGGTCGAGCGCGGCAGCATGCCGTATTCCGCCGTGACCCAGCCGCGTCCCGAATTACGCAGGAACGGCGGCACTTTCTCGTCGACCGAGGCGGTGCAAAGGACGTGGGTTTCGCCGAACTTCACCAGGCACGAGCCTTCGGCGTAACGCGAGAAGCCTGGGTCGAGCGAAATGGGGCGTAGTTGGTCGGGGCTGCGGCCGGAAGGGCGCATGGGCTTCTCCTGAACGAATCGGTCGAATGGCGGGCGGCCGGTGTAGCGCCCGGACGGCCTTAAATCCAGCCATCCCGGGCGCCTTTCCAACCCGCTTCATTGACCCGACCCCTTGTACTACCTACATTTTTTTCATGGCGATCCACCGCATCGGTTCTCCCGGAGGGGTCCTCACGGACAGCCCCGCCGGCCAACGGCAGACGGCCTCCGTCGCCGAGCTGA
>CAMDOT010000032.1 GCA_945903635.1 Rhizobium sp. Q54
CCGCCTAAATGAAAAGCATGACCGACTGGAAACACGATGGCGTCCGCGTCATCCCCGCCGGCTCGCTCGACACCAATACCGCCCAGACCCCGGGCATGAACCGCGCTGCGGCCATCAATTTCGCCAGGGTCGGCGCCCAGAAGCTGTGGGCCGGGACGGTCACCATCCACGCCCACGCCAAGACCGGCGCCCATCACCATGGCCACCTCGAAAGCGTGATCTATGTCGTAAAAGGCCGCGCCCGCATGCGCTGGGGCGACCAGCTCCAGTTCATCGCCGAGGCCGGGCCGGGCGACTTCATCTACGTGCCGCCCTACGTGCCGCACCAGGAGATCAACGCCTCGGAGACCGAGCCGCTGGAATGCGTGCTGGTCCGTTCCGACAACGAGGCCGTGGCGATCAACATCGACATCACGCCGGCCGAGAAGGTCGAAGAGGTCTACTGGGTCGACCCGACGCATCCCCACCCTCACAAGCATTAGCTTGTGAGGGTGGCGGGCGGCAGCGCGTTCATACGCGCGAGTCGGCGCCGTCCGCGGCGCCTGCCCCGCACCGCGCAGAATAGATAAGGACTAGCCGGCCGCCCTCACCTCCGCCGACCTATCCCAGATATTAGGCTGCTCGCGGTTGGTGTAGCCCGACACGAAAAGATTGGGCGCGCCGGTCTTCGCGTCAAACGTATGCCGGCGCACGGCGCCGATGTTGCCGCCATAGACGTGGATGCTGACCGAACCCTGGTCGGCCAGCGCATTGGTCACCTGATGGATGTCGCCACCAGGGTTACGGGGCGCCGGCACCAGCACCTCGACACCACCCGGCTCGAGCTTGTTGAGTTCGCCCGGCACCAGCACGCCGGTCTCGGGATGGCGCGTGAAGTGAAGCGACGTCTCCGAGCCGCGCAGCATGCCGACGAGGCCCCACATCTGATGATCGTGGACCGGCGTGTTGGCGCTGGGCGCCCACACGAAGCTCACGACGCAGAAGCGCTCGAACGGATCGCACCACAGGAGGTTCTGCGCGTAGCCATGCGCCGGCACCTTCGCGGCGGAGTCCGGCAGCCAGTCGTCATGCTTCACCAGCTCACCCAGGAGCTTGGCGCCGACTTCGACGATCGCCGCCTCGTCCTTGTCCTGCCACGCGCCGCCCGTGAGCGACGTCATGTCCCCGATGAAGCGGCGTAGGCGATCGATACTCATTCCGCGGCCTTTCGTGACAATGCAGCGCCGAACACCGCCTCGCCGTCGGCGCCCAGCGCCGGCGGATCGCGCCGCTTGGCGAGGTTGGTGCCTGAAATCTTCACCGGGTTGCCGAAGGTCCGTGTCTTCATCCCTGACGGCAATTCCATCTCCTCGATCCAGCCCATGTGGGCCACCTGAGGATCGGCCAGGATCTGGCTGTACGTGTTGATGCGGCCGTGCGGCACGCCCGCCTTCTCGAAGACGGCGAGCCAGTGATCGACGCCCGCCTTGGCGAACTCGACCTCTAGCAGATCCTTCAGCGCGACCTGGTTGGCGGCGCGAAGCTGCGTGGTCTTGAAGCGCGCGTCGGCCAGCAGGTCGGAGCGGCCGACCGCTTCGGTGACGCTCTGCCAGAGCTTGTCGTTGCCGGCGGCGATGACGAAATGGCCGTCGCCCGCCTTGAACGCCTGATAGGGCGCGTTACGTGGATGGGCCGACCCAAGCTTCTTCGGATCGCGGCCGGTGCCGAAATATTCGCTGGTCTGAAGGGCCGCCATGCCGAGGCTGCAGCCCAGCATCGAGGCGTCGATGTGCGCACCCTCGCCGCCGCCCGCGACGCGGCGCAGCAGCGCGGCGATGGTGAAGGCAGCATAGAGCCCGGTGCCGGTGTCGGAGACCGGCACGCCGCATTTCACCGGCGCGCCACCCTCCTCGCCGGTCACGCTCATGATGCCGCTCATCGCCTGCACCGTGACGTCGAAGCCACCCTCGCCCGAGCGCGGTCCGCTCTGGCCGAAGGCCGAGATCGAGCAATAGACCAGGCCAGGCTTTTCGGCGCGGAAGGATTCGTAGCCCAGGCCCAGGCGACCCATCACGCCCGGCCGGTTGTTCTCCAGCACGACGTCGGCTGACAGGATCAGCTGGCGCGCCGCCGCCTTGTGCGTTGGGTTCTTGAGATCGAGCACGACCGAGCGCTTGTTGCGGTTGATCGAGGCGAAGTTCTCGCTGAAGCCTTCATTGATCGGCGGCCATTGGCGCATCATGTCGCCTTCGGGCGGCTCGACCTTGATCACCTCGGCGCCCATGTCGGCCAGCAGCATGCCGCAGTATGGCCCCGCCAGGACCTGGCAGAATTCGACAACCCTCACTCCCGACAGCGGCAGCACTCCTCACTCCTCCCTAACGGCGCGCATCCTGACGACGCATCTTGCCCTTCCATTCGAGAATGGACCGATCAGCCGTCAACAATACTGCGTCCTCAACCAGTGCAGTGGCAACGATGATCCGGTCAATCGGATCGCCGTGCAACTCATCGAGTTCGGCGGCCAGCAACGCAATCTCGGCCGACAGCGGCTTTTCTGTCATCCCTAGCGACAGGAGGCGGCCACGCCATTCTCGCGCCGTCGGCGGGCCCGTTACCCGGCCACGTCTCAGGAGGTAGCCGGCTTCGTAAAAGACGATGCTCGGGACGGCGATATCGTCATCGGCGAACGCTACGTTGCATGCCTTTCTTGCCGCTTTTCCGAGACTTGGCAGATCCTCGGTCATCCACAGGACCGCGTGTGTATCGAGCAGGAGGGTCATTGAATTGCCCAGTGATGTTTCGCCACTCGCGGTCTTCGTCCCAGTCGTCAACAATTGGGCCGACGATATCGCCGACGATCTTGAACGTTCCCTTCGTGGCGCCGAGAAGCGTCTTGGGTTTCTCACGCACGGCGACGATCTGCACCTTCGCCTTGCCGCGCTTGGTGACGGTGATGGATTGCCCGCTCTCGGCGACTTCGTCGATCAGGGCAAGGCACTGCGCCTTGAAGGTGGAGGCGTTGATCTTCCTGTCCATGATCGGACCCGACTGACAATGTGACCATATGATATGGTCACATTGTCGACATCGTCAACGCTTCGTGTCCTGGGACGTGTAGCGTGGCCATTCGTGGGCCGCGATCTGGTCGAGCGACGGTGTCGGCTGGCCGAGCCGGACCTGATAGAGCCAGTAGTTCGCCAGCACACGCTGCACGAAATCGCGCGTCTCATGGAGCGGGATCGAGGCGATATAGAGGAGTGGATCCTGGCCGGCGTTCAGCGAGCCGTCCCACTTCATCACGTTGCCCGGCCCGCCGTTGTAGCCGGCCGCGGTGCGCACGAGGTTGTCGTCGACGCCGTTCAGCAGCCACGAGATATAGGCTTGGCCCAGCGCCATGTTGGTCGACGGATCGTAGGGATTGGCACCGGCCTGTTCAGGAGCGTAGCGCGTCGACACGACCCGCGCGGTGCCGGGCATCAGCTGCATCAGGCCCATGGCGCCCACCACCGAGCGTGCCTTGGGGTTGAACGCCGATTCCTGGCGCATGAAGCCGTAGACCAGCGCGCGGTCGACGGTGAAGCCGCCCGAGGGCTGCCAGGGCGGGATCGGATACATGGCGCCTTCAAAGCCCGCGATCTTGTGGCGCTGATCCCAGTTGGCGTTGCCGACACGAACCGAAAGAGCCGGTAGCTGGGCTTTGCTGGCGAGCCCCAGCACCGCTTCGACCAGTTGCGGATCGGCGTCGATCGAGCCGGCATAGAGTTCGCGCTCGGCCGCCGTGGTCGCGCCAAGCTGCAGCAGGGCGAGTGCGCGCTTGCCTGTGCGATCGTTGCGCAACAGGTCCGCCCGGCGGCGATCGAGCTCCGGCACCTTCCAGTCCGGCGCGATCGTCATGCCCAGCGCCTTCTGCGCCACCAGGCCATAGAAGGTCGTGCCGAACATCGCCGCGCGCTTGAGATAGGGTGCGAACTTCTGCGGATTGCCGGCGAGCAGATTGGCGCGCGCCGCCCAGAACGAGCCGGCGGAGAGCGTCCACGATGACGCCTGGTCGGGCGGGGCATCGGCCACCAGCTCGAAGCGACGCGCCGCCTCGGCCATGTTGCCGCGGGTGAAGGCCGTCATCGCGGCGTTCCAGTTGGCGTCGGGCGGCAGGCCGACCTCGACCGGGACCTGCACGCCCCGTTGCGAGTCGGCTTCGAGCGCCCGCGTGCGGATGCGGCCGCGCCACAACTCGACTTCCTGCGGCCCCAGCGTTTCGAGGGTCGACTTGCGGTCGAGCAGGACAAAGGCGGCGTTGAAGCCGCCGTCGTCGGCCATGTTCTGCAGGCGCGACCGGAGTTCAGACGCCTGCGGGGCGTCGGCGCCCCTGACGGTGCGCGCGGCGGCAAAACTCGGCGATCCCGGCGTGAATCCGACGAAACTCGCCGGCGTCAGTTCGGGCCCGCCCGGCGTGCGGCGGGCCAGCGCCAGCTTGTAGATCGAGGGCGCGTCGGGATGATCGTTGTACTCCTGCAGCCAGGTGGCGAGTTCCTCGTAGCGCGCCGGATAGCCCTGGCTCAGCAGGCGCTGCGCGCCGACATAGCCCATCAGGGTCTTGTCCTGCAGCTTGGCGATCTCAGCATTGGCCTCGGCCCACTGGCCGGCGGCCTGGGCCTGGAAGATGCGCCGGTAGCGGTCGCGATTTTCAGTGTCGAGGACGGTCGGCAGATCGGCCACGACGGGCGCTTCGTCGAGTTCGATGACGGGCGCGGCAGGCACGAAGACCGCTCGGCGAGGCTGGACGGTGGGATGCGGCCGAGCGGCCGGCTTGGCCGCCGTTGCCGCGGGTTTGGCGGCCGTCGGCGGCTTGGCAGGCGGCTTGGTCACCGTCTGGGCCAGGGCGGAGGCCGCTACGAGGGTCGTCGCGCCCAGCAGAACGGCAGACAGGAACTTCTTCATGGCGGCACCGTAGTGGGACTTGGCGTGTGGCGACAAGCGCCGGATGGCTATACTGGGGGCCAACGGAGGATCAAATGAACCTGCATCAAGAGCGCGCCGCCGCCGTGCGGCGTCTGGTCGACGAGGCCCGCGGCATCGAAAAGAGCGGCGTCACCAGGGACAATCTGGAGAAGATCGGCGGTCTCCTGTCCGCGCTCGCGGCGCGCGCCGAGCTGTTTCCCCAGGACGAGTTTCCGCTGGGACCCGACGGCGGCATCTATCGCCTGAGCGAGGATCCCGACCATCGCTTCGCGCTCTATGCCTCGGCGGGCGGGGCCGGCAAGAAGGTGCCGCCGCACAATCACACGACCTGGGCGATCATCGCTGGCGTCCATGGCGCCGAGCGCAACGTGGTCTACGATCGCCTCGACAACGGTGCGCGCGAGGACATCGTCCAGCTGCGCGAGGCGCCGGCCAAGGAGAAGACCCTGAAGCGCGGCGACGTCATCGCCTACCTGCCCGAGGACTTCCACCATATCGAGACGCCGGTGGGATCGGGCAATGCGCTGCACCTCCATTTCTATGGCTTGAGCCTCGAGCGCCTGCCCGACCGCGTCAGCGTCGACATGGCGACGGGCGCCGCCAAGCGCTTCATGGCCAAGGCCAAGATCCTAACTCCGCTGCTCACCGTGCAGCAGCTCAAGGCAATGCTGAAGTCGGGCGAAATCTTCGCGTTCTTCGACGTACGCGAGGAAGGCGAGTTCTCGACCCAGGGCCATCCGCTGTTCGCCACGCCCCTTCCCCTCTCCCGCCTCGAGCCGCGTGCGCTTGCCCTGCTGCCCGACCCGCAGACACGGATCGTGCTGATGGACAGCGGCGAGGAAGGCCAATCGGGTGGCCGCGCCAACCGCGCCGCCGCCCGCCTCTCCATGCTGGGCTACAACAACGTCGCCGTCGTGAAGGACGGGCTGAAAGCCTGGCGCGACGCGGGCTATGAGGTCTTCACTGGCGTCAACGTGCCCAGCAAGGCGTTCGGCGAGGTGGTCGAGCACGGCAACGACACGCCGCGCATCGATGCTGCCGACGTGCAGAAGCTGCTCTATTCCAAGGCCGACATGGTGATCCTGGATTCCCGGCCGCTGCCGGAATTCACCAACATGTCGATCCCCGGCGGCATCGATTGCCCGGGGGCAGAGCTGGTCTACCGCGTAAAGGATTTCGTGACGCGGCCCGAGACCCTCGTCGTCGTCAATTGCGCCGGCCGCACGCGCTCGATCATCGGCGCGCAGTCGCTGATCAATGCCGGCCTGCCCAACAAGGTGATGGCGCTCAAGAACGGCACCATGGGCTGGCATCTAGCTGGCCTGAAAGTCGCCCGTGGCGAGACCAGGAGCTTCGGGCCGCAGGGACCGGAGGCGGCGAAGTTCGCGCAGGCGGCCGCGGCCAACATCGCCAAAAAGATGAACATCAGGAAGATCGACAAGGCAGGCCTCGCCAAGCTCGAGGCGAAGGATGGCCCGCTCTATCGCCTCGACGTGCGCGATCCCGTCGAATACGCCCAGGGTCACCTGAAAGGCTTCAGGCACGCCGCCGGCGGCCAGCTCGTGCAGGCGACGGATCAATATGTCGGCGCGCGCAACGCCACGATCGTGCTGCACGACAATGACGGCGTGCGCGCCACCATGACGGCGCACTGGCTGATGCAGATGGGCTGGTCCGAGACCTACGTGCTCGACCACAAGCCGGCGCCGGCCGAACTCACGACCGATCCGGAGCGGCGCTATCCCGAGGGCTTCACGGTGCCGGCGGCAAAATCGGTGACGGCGGCCGAGCTACACACCTCGCTTGCGGCCACCCTGGTGATCGACCTCGACACCAGCCTCCGCTACCGCGACGGCCATGTCCCGGGCGCCTGGTTCGCCGTGCGCGCCAACCTGGCCAGGACGATCCCTGATATGCTGGCCAAGCAGAAGGGCGTGACGCGCATCGTGCTGGCCTCGCCCGACGGCGAGATTGCGGCCCTTGCCACGCCGGAGGCGGAAGCCGCCGCCGGCGGCCTGCCGGTGGCGGTCCTCGCGGGCGGCACGGCAGCGTGGCGCAAGGCCGAGCTCGCGCTCGAGACCGGGCACGTGCGGATGGCCGATCCGCCGACCGACGTCTGGTACCGGCCGTACGACTTCAAGGAGGACGTCGAAGCCGCCATGCAGCAGTACCTCGACTGGGAAGTCGATCTGGTGCCGCAGGTGGAGCGCGACGGCGACGCGACCTTCTCGGTTCTGAAGGCTTCAGGGAGTGCCGGAGGAGGTCACTAACCGATTGGCAAACAACGGGAATCCGTTCCTTGACAGGGCCGGACCCACCCCCTAGACATCCGCCCGCAAGCGGATGGCGAGGGTAGTCTCTATCGACGTCGTCCGAGGGCAGAAGCGATGGAAACACCCGATCCCGCAGGCGACCGCCGGCGTGTCGACGACCTGGATGCGCGGCTCAAGGCGGCCCGCGGAAAGATCGAAAAACCGCGGCAGGACAGCGACAAGAGCGGAATGTCGCAGCGGCAGACGGGCGTTGCCTATCGCGTCTTGGCGGATATGATCGCGGGCCTTTTGGTCGGGGCATTTCTCGGCTATTGGCTCGACCGCTGGTGGGGCTCCGCACCGTTCGCTTTGGTGACGGGCCTGGTTCTGGGGTTCGCTGCAGGCGCCAACAATGCGTGGCGCGCCATCCGGGTCTATTCGGATGCTGCGGCGAAGGGCGACGACGGAGGTCGGCGCCTGCCCTGAGGTACTTTGGGGCTTGAGGCGGTTCGTGGGCGTTGGAATGAGTGGGGAAGTCCTAAATGCATAGCCCGATGGAGCAGTTCGAGATCAAGCGACTGCTGCACTTCAATCTCGGCGGCCTCGACGTCTCCTTCACCAATTCGTCTCTCTGGATGATCGTCGCAGTCATTCTGGCGACTGGCGTGTTCGTCGTCGGCATGCGTCAGCGAGCGCTGGTGCCGGGCCGCCTGCAGTCGGTTGCCGAGCTGGGCTACGAGTTCATCGCCGGCATGGTGCGCGACAACGTCGGCGACCAGGGCAAGAAATACTTCCCGTTCATCCTGACCCTCTTCATCTTCATCCTGTTCTGCAACGTGCTGGGCATGGTGCCCTTCTCGTTCACGCCGACCAGCCACATCGTCGTCACCTTCGCGATGGCGTTGTTCGTGTTCGTGGGCGTCACCCTGATCGGCCTCGCCAGGCACGGCCTGCATTTCTTCTCGCTCTTCGTGCCCAAGGGCGTTCCCTGGGTGCTGCTGCTGCTGCTGGTGCCGATCGAAATCATCTCCTACTTCATCCGCCCGTTCAGCCTGTCGATCCGCCTGTTCGCCAACATGCTGGCCGGCCATACCATGCTGAAGGTGTTCGGCGGCTTCGTCGTGATGATGGGCATCCTCGGCGGCTGGGCGCCGCTCGCCTTCATCGTCGTCTTCACCGGCCTCGAGCTGCTGATCGCCTTCCTGCAGGCCTATGTCTTCGCGATCCTGACCTGCCTCTATCTGAACGACGCCATCCACCTCCATCACTGACACCTGCATTTTCAACGAAGGGACAATCATCATGGACGCCTCTGCAGCCAAGCTCATCGGTGCCGGCCTCGCCACCATCGCCCTCGCCGGCGTCGGCATCGGCATCGGCAACATCTTCGGCAGCTTCGTCTCGGGCGCGCTGCGCAACCCGGAAGCCGCTCCCCGCGTGTTCGGCAACGTGCTCCTGGGCTTCGCGCTCACCGAGGCCGTCGCGCTGTTCGCGCTGGTCATCGCCTTCATGATCCTGTTCGTGTTCTAAGCCCCAAATAACGTCACACGGGGCTTGGGACGAACGATCATGCGTACATCAGGTTACAGCGCCCTGGCGGCGGGCCTTTTCGGCTCGCTGCTCGTGAGTGGCACCGCCTTCGCAGCCGGAGGCATGCCGCAGCTCGATTACCATAGCTTCGCGCCGCAGCTCGTCTGGCTCGCGATCGCGTTCGTGGTGCTGTACCTGGTGATGTCGAGGCTCGCGGTGCCCGCGATCTCCGACACGCTGGACAAGCGGCAGGCCAAGATCCAGGGCGACCTCGACGCGGCCGAAAAGGCCAACGAGGACACGCGTGCCCTGGTGGCGGCCTACGAGAAGCGCCTGGCCGACGCCCGCGAGGAATCGCGCCGTCTTCAGCGCACTCAGGCCGAGACCGACAGCGCGCTCGCCTCGGCGCGCTTCACCGAACTCGGCGAAAAGCTCAATGGCCGCATCGCCGAGGCCGAGAAGCGCATCGCCGGCCAGCGTGACACGGTCATGGCCGGCCTCGAACAGATGGCGGGCGAGATCGCCCAGAGCGCCTATGCCAAGCTCGCCGGCCAGCCGGCGGACGAAGGCGCGCTCGGGGCCAAGGTCGCCGCCGCTGCCAAGGAGACCGGCCGATGATCGGCACTGCCTGGGCCGCCGGCGCCGATGCCGGCCATGGCGGCCTGTTTTCCGACCCGGGTTTCTGGGTTGCCGTCGCCTTCGTCATCTTCTTCCTCCTCGCCGGCAAGCTCTTGTGGAAGAAGATCACCGAGATGCTCGACAAGCGCACGGCGGCCATCGCCAAGGCGCTGAGCGACGCCGAGCACCTGCGGGCCGATGCGCTGAAGGCAAAGACCGAGGCCGACCGCACACTCGCCCAGGCCGCGGGCGAAGCCGGTGCCATCGTCCAGCAGGCCCGCGAGGAAGCGGCGCGCATGCAGGCGCGGGCCGCGGCGAACCTCGAGACGGCCGTAGCGCTGCGCGAACAGCAGGCGCTCGACCGCATCGCCCAGTCCGAAGCGCTGGCCACCAAGCAGGTGCGCGACACCGCCGTCGACGTTGCACTCTCCGCGACCCGCGCGCTGCTGCGCGAGCAGGTCGGCTCGGGCCGCACGCAGGCCCTGGTCGACGAGGCCATCGCCGAGCTGCCGAAGCGCCTGCACTAGATTTTTCGAAATTCGGATCGCCCGCACAAAATCAATCGCGGGCTACCTGGTGCCCCCGCCGCAAGGCGGGGGCTTTTTCTTATGGCTTGTAGAGTGTCGAGATCCTGGCCAGGTCCTGCAGCAGGTCGGGCGGCAGGTCCGCCGGCTTGGACGAATTGGCGCTGGCGCTGATCGAATCGACCAGCCCGCCGAAGCGACCCTCGATCGCCTTGGCGATCTGGTCGTGGCGGCCGACCGCGGCGAACAGGTGCACGACGTCGTCCGGCACTTCGGCCGCGATCTCGTTCCACTGGCCGGCCTTGGTCATGGCGTTGAGCTTGCGGCCGAGATCGCCCAGCCCGTGTTCCTCGAACACCGGCCAATAGGCCGGCGTCGAACCGTAGAAGGCCACGCGATAGCGCACCCAGTCGAACAGTTTTTGGACGGCCTCGTCGTCCTTGCCGGTGACGACGAAGCCGCCGCCCGAAATCTCGAACTGCTCCCGCTGCCGGCCCGTCTTGGCCAGGCCCTCGGTGAGGATCGGCATGACCTTGTTCTCGAGATACTTGCGCGTGCAGAAAACGTGAAGCTTGGCGCCGTCGCTTTCCTCCGCCGCCACTTTCAGCATGAAGGGACCGACCGCGGCGAGACCGATGCGCGGCGTCGGGCCATCATAGTTCTCCGGCACGAAGTTGGGCGTCATCAACGTGAAGCGGTAGTGCTTGCCCTCATAGTTGAGCTTGCCGTCGCCCTTCCACGCCGCCCAGATCGCCCGTACCGCCTGGATGTACTCGCGCATCCGCGGCGCCGGCGCGGTCCATGGCACGGAGAAGCGCTTCTCGTTGTGCGCCCGGATCTGCGAGCCGAGGCCCAGCGTGAAGCGCCCGCCGGTGCTGGCCGCGAGGTCCCAGCCGATGTTGGCCGCCACCATCGGCGAGCGCGGGAAGGAGATGGCGACGCCGGTGTGCAGCTCGATCTTCTGCGTCGCGACGCCCGCGACGGCGAGCGCCAGGAACGGATCGTGCCGGTTCTCCTGCGTACTGACGCCGGTATACCCCGTCGCCTCGATCGCCTGGGCGGCAGGGCCGACCTTGCGCAGGTCTTCCTGGGGTAGCGTCGTGAACACTCTCATGAGCGCTATCCTGGCTCATGCTCCTCTCCCCCGCTAGAGGGAGAGGACGGGTGAGGGGGAAACGCACTTGTCTCGCCCCCTCACCTAGCCTCTCCCCCCTAGCGGGGGAGAGGAACATGAGTCGAGGAGACGTAAGTGCTTACTCCGCCGCCTGCTTCAACGGATCGGTTTCTGGCGGATTGTTGGACGGCTTCCAGCGCAGGATCGGCTTGCGCGCGGCCAGGGTCTCGTCGAGGCGGCGGCGCGGCGAGTAGAGAGGGGCGGCCTTGAAGGCCTCGGCCGCGGTGCCGGTCTTGGCGCGCGCGGTGAGCGAGCGCAGCGCGCCGATGAACTGGTCGAGATCCTCCTTGGCCACGCTCTCGGTCGGCTCGATCAGCATCGCGCCATGCACCACCAGCGGGAAGTACATGGTCATCGGGTGATAACCCTCGTCGATCATCGCCTTGGCGAAGTCGAGCGTGCTGACGCCGGTGTCCTTGAGGAAGCTGTCGTCGAACAATGCCTCATGCATGCACGGGCCCTCGAACGCCGGGCTCATCGTGTCCTTCAGCGCCGCCATCACGTAGTTGGCGCTCAGCACCGCGTCTTCGGCCACCTGCTTCAGCCCGTCGGCACCGTGGCTCATGATGTAGGCGAGCGCGCGGGTGAACATGCCCATCTGGCCGTGGAAGGCTTTTAGCCGGCCGAGCGGCGTGCCCTCGATCCCCAGAGACTTGAGGGCGCCGTCGTCTTCAGCGACGCGCCACTTGTCGCCGTCCTTCACGATCCACGGATAGGGTGCGTAAGGAGCAAGTGCTGCCGACAGCACCACCGGCCCGGCGCCCGGCCCGCCACCGCCGTGCGGCGTCGAGAAGGTCTTGTGCAGGTTGATGTGCATGCAGTCGACGCCGAGGTCGCCCGGCCGTACGCGGCCGACGATGGCGTTGAAGTTGGCGCCGTCGCAGTAAAAGAACGCGCCCGCCGCGTGAACGGCCTTGGAAATCTCGACGATCTCGCTTTCAAATAGACCGCAGGTGTTGGGGTTGGTCAGCATGATCGCCGCGACATCGGGACCGAGTGCGGCCTTGAGCGCCGCAAGATCGACGCGGCCGCGGTCGTTGGCCGGGATCGGCTTTACGGTGAAGCCCAGCGCGGCCGCCGTCGCGGGATTGGTGCCGTGCGCCGATTCGGGCGCCAGCACAACTTTGCGCTGGGCGCGTTCGCCGCGCGCCTCGAGAGCGGCCGAGATCGCCATCATGCCGCACATCTCGCCATGCGCACCGGCGGCCGGTGACATTGCCACGGCCGGCATGCCGGTCAGAGTCTTCAGCCAGTGAGCGAGCCGGTCGATCAGTTCCAGCGCTCCCTGCACAGTGGAGACCGGCTGCAGTGGATGGAGATCGCCGATGCCGGGCAGGCGCGCCACCTTCTCGTTGATGCGCGGATTGTGCTTCATGGTACACGAGCCCAGCGGATAGACGCCCATGTCGATGGCGTAGTTCTTTTGGCTCAGCCGCGTGTAGTGCTGCACGACCTGCGGCTCGCTCAAGCCCGGAAGGCCGATATCGCCACTGCGGCGAAGACCATTCAAACGATCTTTCACTTTCGGCGGCTCTGGCAGATCGACACCGCAGCGTCCCGGCTGACCCATCTCGAAGATCAGAGGTTCCTCGATCTGCAGTGCGCGGTTGCCTGTGAAGGTGGCGGGCGCCGTCGCCGTACCCGAGACGATCCCGCCCGAACGGCCCTGAGAGCGGTCCATCACAGCACCTCCTTCAGCGCGGCAACCAGCGGGCCCATGCCCTCCTCGGTCGCCGTCTCGGTCGCGGCCAGCAGCAGCAGGTTCTCAACCGAGGGATCGTTCGGGATCAGGCGCGACACCGGCAGGCCGCCCAGGATGCGCCTAGCCGCCAGCGCCTCAACCACGGGCGCGGCAGGCTTGGGCAGCCGCACCGTGAACTCGTTGAAGAAGCTGTCGTTCAGGATCTTCACGCCGGGGATCGTGCCGACGCGGTCGGCCAGTTCCGACGCCTTGGCGTGGTTGATCTCCGCCAGGCGCCGGAACCCCGCCTCGCCCAGCAACGTCAGGTGCACCGTGAAGGCCAACGCGCAGAGGCCGGCGTTGGTGCAGATGTTCGACGTCGCCTTCTCGCGCCTGATGTGCTGCTCGCGCGTGCTGAGCGTCAGCACGAAGCCGCGCTTGCCGTCGGCATCGACCGTCTCGCCCACGAGGCGGCCCGGCATCTGCCGCATGTATTTTTCGCGCGTCGCTAACAGGCCCACGTAAGGGCCGCCGAAGCCCAGGCCATTGCCGATCGACTGGCCTTCGCAGACCACGATGTCGGCGCCCATCTCGCCCGGCGGCGCGATCAGCCCCAGCGACACGACCTCGGTCACCACCACGATCAGCAGCGCGCCCGCGGCGTGGCAGGCGGCGGCAAGCTTGGCGAAGTCGCGGACGTGGCCGAAGAAGCTCGGATTCTGCACCACGACACAGGACGTGTCCTTGTCGACCGCGGCGATCAGGTCTTCGAGCCCGTCAACGTCGGGCTTGCCGATCACGACGCCAAAACCTTCCCACTTGGCGGCGGTCTCGATGATACGGCGATACTGGGGATGCAGCCCGCCCGAGACGAGCGCCTTGTGCCGGCGCGTCACGCGGTTGGCCATCAGCACGGCTTCGGACGTGCCAGTCGAGCCGTCGTACATGGAGGCGTTGGCCACCTCCATGCCGGTCAGCAGGGTGATCTGGGTCTGGAACTCGAAGAGATATTGCAGCGTGCCCTGCGTGATCTCGGGCTGGTACGGCGTGTAGGAGGTCAGGAACTCGCCACGCTGGATCATGTAGTCGACGGTCGAGGGCACGTGATGGCGGTAGGCGCCCGCGCCGATGAAGAATGGCACCGAGGCCGGCGACAGGTTCTTCGCTGCATAGGCCTGAAAGGCGCGCTCGACTTCCAGCTCGCCCTGATGATCGGGCAGCCCGGCGATCTTGGTACCGAGCACGGCCGAGGCCGGCACGTCGCGGAACAGTTCATCCACCGATTTGGTGCCGATCACGCTCAACATCTCGCGGCGGTCGGCGTCGGTGAGGGGCAGATAACGCATGGCGTGCTCCGATCAGCCCAGGCTCTTCACGAAGGCTTCGTAGGCGGCCTCGTCCATCAGGCTGGCGAGCTCGCCCTTGTCGGACATCTTGATCCGGAAGAACCAGCCCTTGCCCATCGGCTCCGAATTGACGTCGCCCGGCGTATCGGCCAGCGCCGCATTGCTCTCGACCACCTCGCCCGACACCGGGGCGTAGATGTCCGACGCCGCCTTCACCGATTCGACCACCGCGATGGCCTCGCCCTTGGCGACCTTGCGGCCCGACGCGGGCACATCGACGAAGACCACGTCGCCCAGCTGCTCCTGCGCATACTGCGTGATGCCGATCGTGCCGGTGTCACCTTCGACGCGGATCCACTCGTGTTCTTCGCTGTACTTGACCTCGGCCATTACGGGCTCCTATCCGCGGTAGTAGGTGTGTTTGACGAAAGGCATGGGCACGATCTCGGCCGGCACCGGCTTGCCGCGCACGACGAGCTCGACCTTGGTGCCGTTGGCAGATTGAGCGCGCTCGACGTAGCCCATGGCGATGGCACGGCCGAGCGTGGGCGCAAAGCCGCCCGACGTGACGGTGCCCACGATCTTGCCGGCGATGGCGATTTCCGCGCCTTCGCGCGCGATCGCCTTGCCTTCGGGCAGGAGACCGACGCGCTTGCGTGGCGAGCCGTCGGCGATCTGCTTCTGCACGACCGCCGCGCCGGGAAAGCCGCCCTGCACGCGGCGCTCCTTGCCGATGCTCCACAGCAGGACCGCCTCGACCGGAGTCGTGGTGGTGTCGATGTCGTGGCCATAGAGGCAGAGGCCGGCCTCGAGCCTGAGCGAATCGCGGGCGCCGAGGCCGATCGGCTTCACTTCGGGATGGCCGAGCAGCTTGCGCGCGATCGGATCGGCCGCATCGGCCGGCGTGGAAATCTCGTAGCCGTCGCAGCCGGTGTAGCCCGAGCGCGTGACGTAGCAGCGCGCGCCCTCGATCATGACGAAGGCGCCGGTCATGAACTTCATCGAAGCGACCTGCGGCGCGAAGCGCGACAGCACGGTCACGGCCTGCGGTCCCTGAAGTGCCAGGAGCCCGCGGGAAAACATCGGCTCGATCTCACAGGCCGATGAAAGACCCGCCTGGATGTGCGCCAGGTCGGCGTCCTTGCAGGCGGCGTTGACGACGAGTTGCAGATGATCGCCGGTGCTGGTCACCATCAGATCGTCGAGGATACCGCCAGACTCGTTGGTGAACTGCGTATAGCGCTGCTGGCCCGGCTGCAGGCCCGCGATGTCGCCCGGCACCAAGGTCTCCAGCGCCTTGGCGGCGTTGTGGCCCGCCTTCGCTGTCAGCCGCACCTGGCCCATGTGCGAGACATCGAACAGGCCGCAGGCATTCCGCGTCTGCGCGTGCTCGACCAGGATGCCGGTCGGATACTGAACCGGCATTTCGTAGCCGGCGAACGGCACGAGGCGCGCGCCAAGTTCTTTATGCAGCGTATACAAAGGTGTGCGCTTGAGGGGGCCGGCTGGAACTTCGGTCAAAAAGGTCTCCACAGAGTCGCGTATGCCCGACGCAAGGACTGCGCCGTTCGCGACCCCCTCTGTCCGGAGACCTGAAAGATTCGCCGAAAGACACTCTTTCAATAAAAGAGGGCCGGCTTACTTCGTCGGTGGGCGTGCGCCAGATGAGGCGCCCGCCACTTTCCAGAGACCCATCCTCCTGCGGTCCGTTTGCCTGAGAGTTTCCGGGGCCGGTTGCTCCTTCGGCGCCGCCAATGGAAAGGCGGTCTCTCCCACAGGGATCGTCTGGGTGACGAGACCATAGGCGGTGGCTTTCCGGCCGTCACGCGCAAAGGCCGCGACATGGGACATTTTCCTGACGCTAAGGCGAGAGTCCCATGTCGCGGTGAGCGCGTTCAAACCTTTGATACGTCGCGAGATTGGCGCCGTCGTGGCCTTGGTCGCATGTCCCGTAGAACGGGACATTTTTGAATTGCCGCTTCCCGGCCGCGACAGGCTTGGACGATGTGATCGCGGCAAGGAGCTTCGGACAATTCATAAGAATTACACTATCCTATAGGATGATCGAAGTCAACAAGGCTCCTCTTGAAATTGAGTGACTGCTCACTAATTATGTGAGCGCTTACTCACTCATGGAGGTTCGCATGTTCATCCGCCGTGCCTTTACCGAATTCCTGAGCGTCCAAACCGAGGCCACGCCGGCCGCGGTCGCCTCCGACTGGGTGATCGATTGGCGCTGGTTCTGCGAGAGGCTAGAGGAAGCGGCTTTTACAAGTGAGCGCTCCCTCATAGAGTGCCCGGCATGGGCAAGGCCGAAGACACCAAGGCAAGAATAGAGCGCGCGGCGCTGGTGCTGTTCGTCGCGCGCAGCGTGGCGGAAACGACGACACGGGAGATCGCGCTCGCGGCCTCGATCGCCGAGGGCACGATCTACCGCCACTTCCCGAGCAAGGAGCAGCTCGCCCTCGACCTGTTCCTGCGCCACCACGGCGCGCTGGCCGAAGCGCTGGACGAGGCGCAGCGCCCCCACCCGGGCCTGCGCGCAAAAATCGAGGCCATCGTGCGCTGCTATTGCGAATGGGCCGACCGCGACTGGACCCTGTTCGCCTACCATCTCCTGAACCAGCATGCCTTCCTGGCCAAGGTGCCCGACGACGCACCCAATCCGGTGGCTGTCGTCCACGACGTGATCGACCGGGCGATGGCCTCCGGCGAGGTGCCCCGCCGCGACGTGGCGCTCTCGGCGGCCGCGGCGATCGGCGTCGTGCTGCAGGCCGCGACCTACAAGATCTATGGCCGCTTCGAGGGGCCCCTCGCCGCCCATGTCGGCTTCTTCTCAGACGCGGCCTGGGCGGTACTGTCAGTGAAGGCGAGCTAGGGTTCGGGACGATGCGACTCATCGCGTACCTGTCCGCAGCCATAACCCTTCTCCTCACCGGGACGATGGCGGGCTTCTTCTTCGCCTATTCGAGTTCCGTGATGCTCGGCCTCGACGTGGCGGGCGCCGGTCACGCCATCCCGGCGATGCAGGCCATCAACCTTGCGGTCAGGAATCCGGTCTTCTTCGTGGCCTTCTTCGGAACGCCAGCTGCCGCCCTCGTGACCGCCGTGCTGTTCCTCGCCACGCGACGGCCGATGGCAGCGGCTCTCTTCCTGATCGCCGGATTGGTCTATTTCCTCGGCGCGCTGCTGCCCACGGCACTCGTCAACGTGCCGATGAACGAGGCGCTCGCGACCGCGACCGCGCCGGCCGATCCGCAGGCGGCCCTCAAGCTCTGGTCCGACTTCTCGGTTCCGTGGACCTGGTGGAACACGCTGCGCACCGTCTTCAGCGCCCTCAGCCTTCTTGTCGTAGGCCTGGCGATCTTCGTGAGCGGGCGGCACCAACCCGCCCACAAATTCCGCAGCCGATGACAAATCCGATGGGTCGGCTCATGTGCGGCCCGATACGATCCGAGTGAGGGTCTTCGGCGACCTGCTGGCGTGCAGGCAGGCAATGACGACGGCCTCGACGCCAAGAATCTGGAAATAGAGCTGATAGCGGAAAGGCCGAAGGTTGACCCGTCGTAGGTCGCCCGACGGTGTTCCTCTGGCGACTCAGTAGATGGCCGGGTTTCGCTTGAGATGACTCCCGGTCCGATCGATCGCCTTCAGGAGATCGATCGCCGCAGCCGGCACGCGAGTGGCCAACCATTCGAAGGCGGCATCGATATCGTCAGCTGCATCGTTTGCATAGACGACCGCAAACGTCATAGCTTGACGTTGCGACGCGCTGCTATTTCCTGGAGTGTGTATTTCTTCTGATTCAGGTCACGCGCCAGCGCATCGGCGCGCTCATCGAGCATCTTTCCAGTCTCTTCCGGAATCGGACCTGCGTCGAGTTCACTGTCGATGCTGTCCCACAGATCGTCGATCATCGCCCGACGTTCTTCGATGCTGAGCTTCGACAGTTCATTCATCGGCGTGGCGTTCATGCCGCTAGGGTAATCCAGAGCGCCAAAACTTCAAGGACTGGTCGAGGGCGAAGTGACTGCCGGCAACCGCTGCCTCAATTATACTTCGCCAGCTCCAGCTTGCCGATCTGGTTGCGATGGACCTCGTCCGGACCGTCGACCAGGCGGAGCGTGCGGGCCGAGGCGTAGGTCGCGGCCAAGCCGAAGTCGTCGGAGACGCCGGCCCCGCCGTAGGCCTGGATCGCCATGTCGGCCACCTTGGTCAGCATTGCAGGCACCGCCACCTTGATCATCGCAATTTCGGCCTTGGCGACCTTGTTGCCAACGGTATCCATCATGTAGGCGGCCTTCAGCACCAGCAGCCGCGCCTGCTCGATCATGATGCGGGCCTCGGCGATGCGTTCCAAGGTCACGCCCTGCTGGGCGATCGGCCGGCCGAAGGCGACGCGCGTCTTTGTCCGCTTGCACATCTTCTCCAGCGTCCGCTCGGCGGCGCCAATGGCGCGCATGCAGTGATGGATGCGGCCGGGGCCGAGCCGACCCTGCGCGATCTCGAAACCACGGCCCTCACCCAGCAGGATGTTGGCGACCGGAACGCGCACGTTCTCGAACAGGACCTCGCCATGCCCGTGCGGGGCGTGGTCGTAGCCGAACACCGGCAGCGACCGCACGATCGTGACGCCCGGCGTCTCGCGCGGCACCAGCACCATCGATTGCTGGCGGTGGCGGTCGGCAGTCTTGTCGGTCTTGCCCATGAAGATGAAGATCTTGCAGCGCGGATCGGGCGCGCCGGTCGTCCACCACTTGCGGCCGTTCAGCACGTAGTGATCGCCCTCGCGCACGATCGAACTCTCGATGTTGGTGGCGTCCGACGAGGCGACCGCCGGTTCAGTCATGGCGAAGGCCGAGCGGATCCGTCCCTCCAGCAAGGGCACGAGCCACTGCTTCTTCTGCGCCTCTGTGCCGTAGAGTTCGAGCGTCTCCATGTTGCCGGTATCGGGCGCCGAACAGTTGAACGCCTCGGGCGCGATCGGCGAGCGTCCCATGATCTCGCACAGTGGCGCATATTCGAGATTGGTGAGGCCCGCGCCATGCCCGCCCGGCAGGAACAGGTTCCACAGGTCCGCGGCCTTTGCCTTGGCCTTCAACTCCTCCATGAGGGCGACGGGCTGCCAGCGGTCGCCACTTTCGACCTCGCGCTCGTAGGGTTCCTCGTTGGGATAGATGTGCTGGTCCATGAAGGCGCCGAGCTTCTCCTGCAGCGCCTTTACCTTGTCGGAATAGGTGAATTCCATGCGGCGACCTCCTTCGGTCCGGGTTGACCGAAACTAGGGATGCGCAAACAATGAATAAAATGATTGTTTGACATGGATATCCATCGATATGGCTCATAGCCGGCGAGTCGACCTCAATCTTCTCCAGGTGCTGGAGGCCATCCACGACGAAGGCGGCGTGACCCGCGCCGCCGAGCGCCTGAACCTCGGCCAGTCGGCAATCAGCCATTCGCTCGCCCGCCTGCGCCTGCTGTTCGGCGACCCGCTGTTCGCGCGCGACGGCCGGCGCCTGGTGGCGACGCCGCTGACGCGCGCCCTGATCGGCCCGCTGCGGCACGGCCTGCAGTCGCTCGACCAGCTCGTCACCGGCGCCGGCCGCTTCGATCCGGCCCGGGCGGAGGCGCAGTACACGATCAGCCTGCGCGACCCCACGGAAACGCTCATGCTGCCGCCGATCATGAGCCGCATCGCGCGCGCCGCCCCCGGCGTCGACCTCCGGACCGTGCAGGTGCGGCGGCGGAACCTCGAAACGGCGCTGGCCAACGGCTCCGTCGATCTCGCCATCGACATTGCCCTGCCGCTCTCCGAGGGTATCCGGCGGCAGAGACTGGTGGCCGACCGGATGGTGGTCGTGGCACGGCGCGCCCATCCGCACGTCGCCCGGGGCCTCAAGCTAAAAACCTATCTCGCCCAGGACCACGTCCTGGTGACGTCGCGGCGCAAGGGCCCCGGCCTAGAAGACGTGGAACTGAGCGCGCGCGGCCTCCGGCGGCATGTCCGGCTGCGTTGCCGCAACTATCTCGCGGCCTTGCGCGCCGTCGCACAAACCGACCTCGTGCTCACCATGGCGGAACGCTATGCCGATGCGCTTACGGCCGGATTGCCGACCCGGATCCTGCCGCTGCCGTTCAGGATGCCGACCCTCGACCTCTATCTCTACTGGCACGCGTCGGTCGACGATGCCGCCAACCGCTGGCTGCGTGGCCTCGTCGGCGGGGCTTTCAAGGACGCGGGCTGAGCCCGCTTCGTCGATTCAGGGTCACGCGCCGACGTAGACGAAGGCCTCCAGCCCCGACTTCAGCCGTACGGCGATGCGCTTGTAGTCCGACACTTCGTAGGTGTCGGCCGCCGCGAGTTCGGCCGGCGTGATCCGGAAAACAACGCCCGGCACCTCGTCGGCAGCGCGGCCGCTGGGACGCGCCATGAAATGATGCGTCTTGCCACTGGTCTTCACGACCTCGGCATCCTTGATCTCGAACAGCGACGTGGCGTAGCCCTGAAGCACGTCGGCGCGGCCTTCGAGCAGGCGGCCGAAGGTGGCGAGCTGCACCTCTTGCTGCTGCAGCGTGCCGTAGGAGAAGAGCCAGACGCTGGCGTTCTCGGCCAAGCCGTCAGCCTTCTTTCGCCAATGCCGTGAAGGCCTGGGCGAAGGCCTCGCGCGAGCCGGCGAGGCCGGTCTCGTCGAAGATGTCGGCCGTCAGCGACTGCACCGAGGCTTCGTCGATGCGCACGCCGTTGTTGGCGAGGAACTGGCGCGCCGCCGCCACGGCCTCATCCATCGCGCCACCGGCCTTGTAGAGGCGGTAGTAGTCGGGATGGCCGCCGCGGCCCAGCGCCTCGGCGATCACGTCGGTGAAGTTCACGACCCGCAGCGGATAGACGGCTTCGGCGCCGGCCAGAGCGCGGTGGCAGGAATGGTACATGGTGACGATGGTGTCGGCGCCAGCGGCAACCGCGCCTTCGGCCAGCGCGCGATGGATCGCCTGCTCGCGGCCCTTGAACTTCGCCGCCTGGCCACCGCAGGCGTAGGAAAAGCCGGAATCCTGCACGAGTTCGACCAGCTCGAGGTTGGGGACGGCGCTCAGCAATCTGCGGATGCTGTCGACCGTAGCGCCGATGCCGAGATGCTCGTGGATCACCACACGCCGCTTGGGCTGATCGATGAAGCGCGCCTTCAGGGCGTCGAGGTTGGCCGCGAGGAATTCGCTGATGTGGCCGAGATCGAAGAACGGCTCCTCGACGTCCTTCTCCAGCTCGTCGAAATTCTTGGTGCAGGTCGGGCACCAGGTCAGCACCTTGGACGCGCCGGACTGGCCGAAGCGCTGGAAGGTGCGATGGCCCATGCGTTCATACGTCGGCAGGTCGGCTTCTTGAAACTGGTAGACGCCGCAGCAATGGGCGGTGCCGCCGACGACATCGAAGTCGAGCTGCATCGCATCGAGGATATCCATGACGTTGAGCACGATATGCGGCGTGCGCAGAACGTTGCAGCCGGTATAGAACAGGATCTCGGCGGTCCGTCGCTCGGCCGGTTCCAGGATCTTCTTCAGCGTTTCCGACGGAAGCTGCATGCTGGCCAGCAACCGCACCGCCTGCGCCATGTGGCGGAAGCGGCCGGCGGCGTTGGCGGCGCCGACTTCGCGCGGCCGCGTGGCGTTCAGCGCCTTCATCTTGGCGATGGTCACCCACTGGCGGACGTTGATGCCCTCGGGGCAGGCATCGGTGCAGCGCGCACTGCCGTCGCAGGCGTTCAGCCACTTCTGCAGGCCGTCCGCCGCGGGGCCACCGTTTACAGTCAGAGCCGCAAGTTCGCCGACCCGCACCTTTGCCTCGGCGGCGTCGAGGCCGATCTCGCGCGCCGTCGGGCAGACCTCGAAGCACTTGCCGCAGCCGGTGCAGCGATCGGCCGCCTCGGCTGCCAACGCCTCCAGCCTGTCGGCATAGGCGCTCACCGCCCGCCCGCCCGGCGGTTGTAGTTGAGTTCCTCCGGACTGGGCTTCAGGCCCACGGCAATGCGGTAGCCCGTCAGGTCGCTGATCTCGTTGAACGGCAGGCTCAACGACAGCTCCTCGCGCGACTCACCGCGCGGACTGGCGGCCGACAGCTTGAAGTCGGCGGTGAAATCCTGGCCCTGCCGCACCGCGCCGCTGCCGTCGATCACGCGCACGAAGTACGGAACGCGTGTCTGGCCCGCGGTAACGGCAGGACCGGCCGAGACGGAGACGATCATCACCACCGTGACATCGATTGCCTTTTTGCCGAGCTGGCAGGCCGAACCCGCATTGACGAGCACCGCCTCGTAGGCGATGTCGCGCGGGTCGCGGCCCGGCCCGTCCTTGAAGTGGGTGATGCGGCTGGCATCCTGCACAGTGAGCGGCGGCGGACAGACGAACGAGGGCGGCGCCGGGCCGCCACCGCAGCTTCCGAGGGCAAGGGCAAGGGCCAGCGCCGCCGGCCCGCGAACGGCAAATTTTGCGAGGTTCATGGCAGGGTCTTGTGGCTACCGTCGCACAGGGGCTTATTGGCCGAGTGCTTGCAGGCGCAGAGCCAGTGATCACCCGACTTTTCCGCCGTGTACTTCATCGGCGAGAAGCTGCCGCCCTTGTGGGTGCCGTCGCAGAATGGCTGCTTGCTGCTCAGCCCGCAGGCGCACCACCAATAATCCTTGCCCGCTTCGAGCGCCACTTTCGCTGGCACCCTGGCCGCGACAACCGGCTCGGTCATGTTGCTTTCCCCGCTGCGGCGGCTTTGTTACGGTGCCGCGCCAATCCGCTCTGATCGATCTCGTGAGGGCGGAGTCTAGGCAATGGTCCGCAGACCCGCAAGCGAGCGGGTCGGTATCCCGAAGAACGAATTCTCATGGCCGTGTTGAAAAAGCCGCTCACGATCCTGCTCGCCAGCCCGCGCGGCTTCTGCGCCGGCGTTGATCGCGCCATCCAGATCGTGGAGCGGGCGATCGAACGCTATGGCCGGCCGGTCTATGTCCGCCACGAGATCGTGCACAATCGCTATGTGGTCGAGAATCTCGAGGCCAAGGGCGCGGTTTTCGTCGACGAACTCGACGAGGTGCCCGACGACCGCCCGGTGGTGTTCTCGGCGCACGGCGTGCCCAAGGCCGTGCCGGCCGAGGCCGGGCGGCGCAACCTGCTTTATGTCGATGCCACCTGCCCACTGGTCTCCAAGGTCCACCGCGAGGCCGAGCGCCACCACGAATCGGGGCGGCGCGTCGTGCTGATCGGCCACGCCGGCCATCCGGAAGTGATCGGCACCATGGGCCAGCTTCCGCCCGGCGCGGTGCTGCTGGTCGAAAACGTGGCCCAGGTCGACACGCTCGACGTCTCCGACCCGCTCAATCTCGCCTATGCGACCCAGACCACGCTGTCGGTCGACGACACGACCGAGATCGTGGCCGCCCTTCGCCGCCGGTTTCCAGCCATCCAGGGGCCGAAGATGGAGGACATCTGCTACGCCACCACCAACCGCCAGGCGGCGGTGAAGGCGATCGCCAAGCGCTGCGATGCGCTGGTGGTGATCGGGGCGCCCAACTCCTCCAACTCCATGCGGCTGGTCGAGGTCGCGGCCAACTACGGCTGCGCGAAGTCCCGCCTCGTTCAGCGCGCCGCCGACATGGACTGGGAGTGGCTGGGCGACGCCGGGCGGCTCGGCATCACGGCTGGTGCCTCGGCGCCCGAACTGCTGGTCGACGAGTTGATCGAGGCCTGCCGTGCGCGCTACGACGTCACCGTCGAGGAAGTGCGCACCACCGAGGAAAACGTCGTCTTCAAGCTGCCGCGTCTGCTGGTCGCATAACATGGCTGTCTATACGGAGGTGGGCGAAGCCGAGCTCGACGCGTTCCTTGCCGACTACGACATCGGCGAGGCCGAGGCGCTGAAAGGCGTGGCCGAGGGCGTCGAGAATTCCAACTACCTGCTGACCACGACCAAGGGGCAATATTTCCTCACGCTCTATGAAAAGCGCGTGGACCCCAGGGACCTGCCCTTCTTTCTCGGCCTGCTGGACCATCTGGCGGCGCGCGGCATCAATTGTCCCAAGCCGATCCACGGCCGCGACGGCAACGCGATCCGCGCGCTGGCCGGCAAGCCGGCGGCGGTCACGACCTTCCTGCATGGCCTGTGGCCGCGCCGGATCGGCGTCCAGCATTGCGGTCCGATCGGCCGCGCCCTGGCCGAACTGCATCTCGCCGGCCGCGACTTCTCCATCAAGCGGCCGAACGCGCTCTCGGTCGCCGGCTGGCGGCCGCTGTTCGACGGCAGCCGTGCCCATGCCGACGACGTGGCGCCCGGCCTCGCCCGCGAACTGGGGGCCGAGATCGATTTCTTCGATGCCAACTGGCCGAAGGACCTGCCGGCGGGCGTCATCCATGCCGATCTCTTCCCCGACAACGTGTTCTTCCTGCACGAGAAGCTGTCGGGGCTGATCGACTTCTATTTCGCCTGCAACGATTCGCTGGCCTACGACATCGCCATCTGCCTGAACGCCTGGTGCTTCGAGCCCGACCGGTCGTTCAACGCCACCAAGGCGCGGGCGATGATCCAGGCCTACGACAACGCCCGGCCGCTGAACGATGCCGAGCGCGCGGCCCTGCCGCTGCTGGCGCGGGGCGCGGCGCTACGCTTCCTGCTGACGCGGCTCTATGACTGGCTGCATACGCCGGCCACCGCGCTGGTGAAGCGCAAGGACCCGCTCGAATACCTCGCCTATCTGCGCTTCCACAGGAACGCCAAGTCGCTGGCGGACTACGGGCTGTGAGAGAGCAACTGTGACCCAGCCACCGGAAGTCGAGATCTTCACCGACGGCGCATGCAGCGGAAACCCCGGGCCGGGCGGCTGGGGCACCATCCTGCGGATGGGAGAGAAGGAACGGGAGCTCTCGGGCGGCGAGCCTGCCACCACCAACAACCGCATGGAGCTGATGGCGGCGATCGCCGGCCTCGAGGCGCTACAGCGGCCTTGCCGCGTGCGCCTGACCACCGACAGCAAATACGTCCTCGACGGCGCCACCAAGTGGATCAAGGGCTGGAAGCGGAACGGCTGGAAGACCGCCGACAAGAAGCCGGTGAAGAACGTCGACCTGTGGCAGCGCCTCGATGCCGCGCATGCCCTGCACAAGGTCGACTGGCGCTGGGTCAAGGGTCACAGCGGTCACGCCGAGAACGAGCGCGTCGACGAACTCGCGCGGGCAGCGATTGCGAATCTCAGATCTTAGGCGTCAGCCCCGCTTGGGCTGCGTCGGCACGGGCTTCTTTTCAGTGGGCTTTTCGTAGACGAGGTCGAAGCCCTCGCGCATACCGTCGCAGGGATTGTCGCCTTCGGCCAGGCGCCACACCTGCGACTTGCCGGAGCGGCGGAAGGTGAGCGTGCCCGCCACCTTGCAGGGCGTGCCCTTCTCGACCTTGGCGACGCGGAAGGCGACCTCGCCGCGGATCTGGACGACGCCGGCCGAGATGCGCTCGACCACGCCGTCGATCGAGGCCCAGTCGCCCTCGGTGCCGGGCGCCACGCTGTCGATGCGTCCCTTGATCGTCCACAGGTTTCCCTGGCGGGTCACGGCGACGTCGCCCGACTTGGCGCCCTTGATCTTGGCGTAGCGGCCCCAGACGATCTTGCGCGCGTCGATGAAAAGCTGCGCCTCGGTGTCGGCGGCGATGTCGGTCTTGTCGATCTTGGCCTGGCCGGCCGGCAAGGGCGACGTAAGCCCCGTGGTCGGCGCGCCCTGCTGCACGGTCGGCGCCGCCTGCGGCGGTGGCGCGGGATACATCGGCGTGGCCTGCGGCTGTTGTTGCTGCTGGGCAGCGACGACGCCGGGGATCGCGAGGGGGATCAGGAGGGCGAGCGCGATGGTCGAGATCAATCGGTTCATTGCAGTGGCTCTTACTCCAGTCATTGCAGGCATACTACCGCTTCCCGCCGCTTTTGGGCGGGGTGTTTGGCGCCGCCGGCGTGGCCGCTCCGGCCGGAGGCGTTCCGGCCGCCGGCTGCTGGCCGGCCAGCCCCGCCTCGGCCCGTCGCGCCGCATCGGAGCCCGGCGGGACGAGGCGCAGCACCTGGTTGAAGTCGCCGTTGGCCTGGGCCCGGTCGCCGCGCGCCAGGTTGATGAAGCCGCGCTCCAGCAAGGCCTCGGTATGGTCGGGGGCGATCCGCAGCGCGCGGACGACATCCGCCATGGCCTGGGCCGGATTGCGCGCGTTGCGCCAGGCGGCGGCGCGCAGCACGAGGAGTTCGACGTCGTCCGGCCGCAGCCGAAGCGCCTGGTCGAGATCGGAAATCGCGCGCGGCCAAAGCGACATGGCGGCGTAGCTGAGCGTGCGGTCGATCCACAGGTCGGCGTCGTTGGATTTCAGGTCGAGCGCGCGGCTCTGCGCTTCGGCCGCCTTTTCGGCCTGCCCCGCCTCGAGCCAGGCCTGGCCAGCCTGGACCCACAGCTCGGCGCGCAGGCCCGGACGCTCCTGGCCCATGTCGCGGGCGATCGCCTCGAACTGCGCGCCCGCCTGCGGATATTTGCCGGCCTGGAACATGGCGACGGCCACGCAATGGCGCGCGCCCAGGCCGCCGCCCTCGGCATTCCACTTCTCGGCCATCGGCAGGGCCCGCAGCGGCTCACGGCGCGCCAGCTTCATGCACTCGGTGTAGCGCTGCAGATGATCGGGCGTGCTTTCGAACGGGCTGAGGGTCTGGCCTGATGCGGGCGAGGCCAGGGCAAAACCCAGAAGAGCGACGGGAATCGGGTGGCGAAACAACATCTTTGAAAAGAACCCTGCCGGAGCGATCCTGACAAGATGACGAAAAGCCTTTTCATTTTCGGCCTGGGCTACAGCGGCCTTGAAATCGCCTGGCTCGCCAAAACAGAGGGCTGGACCGTGGCCGGCACCTGCCGCAGCGCGGAGAAAGCCGCACGACTGCGCGAGGGTGGCATCGCAGCGCATGTATTCGACGGCACCGTCCCGCTGCCTGCCGTGGCATTCGGCGACATCTCGCATGTCCTCTGCACCATCGCGCCAGGCCGCGCCGGCGATCCCGCGCTCCGCCTCTGCGGCCCGATGCTGAAGCAGGCGCGATGGCTGGGCTATCTCTCCACCACCGGCGTCTATGGCGATCACGGCGGCGGCTGGGTCGACGAGGATACGCCGCCCAACCCCGGCCAGCCGCGCAGCATAGAGCGACTGACCGCCGAGCGCGGCTGGCAGGCGATGGCGCTCGAGGCCGGCGCCAAGCTCGATATCTTCCGGCTGCCCGGCATCTACGGCCCGGGCCGCAGCACGCTCGACCAGGTGAAGGCGGGTACGGCACGGCGCATCGACAAGCCCGGCCAGTTCTTCGCGCGCGCCCATGTCGCCGACATCGCCGCCACCGTCGTCGCGGCAATGACCGCGCCGCATCCCGGCAGCATCTACAACGTGGCCGACGACCTGCCGGTCTCGACCGGCGAGGTGGTGGCCTTCGCCTGCGAGCTGCTGGGCCTGCCGGTGCCGCCGTCGATTCCGTGGGACGTGGCGGCGCCCACCATGAGCGACATGGCGCGCTCCTTCTATTCCGAGAGCCGGCGTGTCCGGAACGAGCGCATCAAGCGCGAGCTGGGTGTGGTGCTGCGCTATCCGACCTACCGCGAAGGACTGCGCGCGATCGCCGCGGGTTAGCTCAAGTCAGGCGGACCGCGGGCCTCCAGGCCCGCTCATGACCATGAGGCGGGCCTGGAGGCCCGCAGTCCGATAATCAGATCAGCTCTTCGACGCTTGCGATCAGGCGGGCGATGTCGGCGGGCGTGCTGAGGCGATGGTCGCCGCCCTTGATCAGGGTTGTGATCACCTCGGTCGCCTCGAGATGCTGGGCAATCTGCAGCGAGTACTCCCACGGCACGTCGGGATCGCTCTGGCCGTGCAGCAGGCGCACCGGACAGGGCAGCACCAGCTTCTTGTCCAGCAGCAGATGGCGACGTCCCTCCTCGATCAGCTTCCAGGTGAAGACCGAGGGCTCGGGAGAATATTGCGACGGCCGTTCCAGCCGTCCGTCGCGTTCGAGCGCAATGCGATCCTCGTCCGAGAGCCCCTTCAGCAGCATGCGTTCGGTGAAGTCGGGCGCCGCCGCGATCAGCACCAGTCCCGCCAGGCGCTGCGGCCGCGCCCGCGCCACCAGCAGCGACAGCCAGCCGCCCATGCTCGATCCCACCAGGACAAGCGGCCCGGTCGTGAGCTGGTCGATGGCCGCGAGCGAGTCGTCGAGCCAGCGGCCGATCGTGCCGTCCTCGAAGCGGCCCGACGACTGGCCGTGGCCGAGATAGTCGAAGCGCAGGAAGGCGCGGCCGGTGCGGTGCGCCCACTTTTCCAGCGCCATCGCCTTGGTGCCGGTCATGTCGGAGCGGAAGCCGCCGAGGAAGACCACGGTCGGTGCGGCGCCCGCGGTTTTCGCACCCACGGTTTTCGCATAGGCAACGCTATTGCCGTCGGGGCGCTGAAGCCGCTCGACTCTACCCACGTTGGCCCTCCCGTGTTACCTGCTCACTCTCCTCATCACTCTTACGAAAAATAAAACGCCGTGTCCGCGCCCACGCTTCTTCAGATCGTGCCCTCCCTCGCCGGCGGCGGCCTCGCCCGCGCCACGCTCGACGCGGCGCAGGCCGTGATCGCATCGGGCGGCTCGGCCCTCGTCGCTTCCCCGGGCGGCGCGATGGTGCCCGACCTGCTGCGGCTGCGCGCCACGCACATCGAGCTGCCGGTCGACGGCAATCGGCTGTGGGGGCGGCTCGCGCTGCCGGCCAAGCTGGCAAGCTCGCTGCGCGACGCCCGGGTCGACGTCGTGCAGGCGCGGTCGCCCGCCACCGCCTGGATCGCCCGCGCGCTCGCCCGGCGGCTCGGCGTCAAATGGATCGCCACGCTGCACCGGCCGTTCGTCGCGGGCGATCTGATGGGCCGCTTCCTCGAGCGCCGCCAGATGCGTGCCGATGCGGTGATCGCGGTGTCCGACCACGTCGCGCGCGATGCCGCGCAGCGCTTTCCCACACTCGCCGACCGCCTGGAAACCATTTCGCCCGGCATCAACTTCGACCGCTTCGATCCGGCGATCGTGCGCGCCGACCGGCTGATCCGCCTCGCCGGCGAGCTGCGCGTGCCCGACGGCAAGCATCTCGTGCTCTGCCCCGCGCGCTTCGGCGAGGACAACGGCCAAAAGACCCTGATCGAGGCGCTCCGGCTGCTCGGCCGCGACGACGTGTTCTGCCTGCTGCTGGGCTCGGTCGGCGTGCCGACGCCGTTCGAGCGCGAACTCGAGCGCGCCATCGAGGCGGCCGAGCTGCATGGCCGGATGCAGATCGGCCCCTATGTCGACGACATGCCGGCGGCTTACATGCTGGCCGACGTCGTGGTGGCGACCGGTGGCGGTCGCCAGGGTTTCAGCCGCACGCTGGTCGAAGCCCAGGCGATGGGCCGGCCGGTGGTGGCCGAGGACGGTGGTGGTGCCGCCGAAACGCTGCGTCCCGAAGTCACGGGCTGGCTGGCGCCAGCGGGCGACGCCGCGGCGCTGGCGGAGGCGTTGCGCACCGCGCTGTCGCTCTCGACCGAACGCCGCGCCGAGGTCGCCCGCGCGGCCCAGGAGCACGCGCGCAGTCACTACGCGCTGGCGGAGGCTAACCGGCGATTGCTCGCGCTCTACGAGCGCCTGGCGGCACCGCCGGGAGCCTCGTGAGCCCGCCAACCGGCGGGCCCGGCTTCCCCGAGAAGGGGAATTTCAAGCCGGAATTGCACGATACGAGTTGCCGCCCAACTTGACTCGGGCAGGCCACGCAACTATCTCCGGCACCATGGACCGACTGTTCTCCAGCGCTCCGACGACACCCACCACCGACCGAACTTGATTCGGCCGGGCGCGCGCACTTGTGCCGCTTCCCGGCCGGCATCCGCCGACGCCCCGCGTCGGCCGATGGACTGCGTTCGGATTCTCTCCAATTGGTGGTTGTCATGATCAATATTTCCCTGCCGGACGGTTCGGTCCGGTCGTTCGACAAACCGGTCAGCGGCGCCGAGATCGCGGCCTCGATCGGTCCCGGCCTCGCGAAGGCAGCACTCGCGCTGCGCATCGACGGCAAGATGGTCGACCTCGGCCATATCGTCGACCATGATGCCAAGATCGGCATCGTGACGTCGAAGGACCCGCAGGCGCTGGAGTTGCTGCGCCACGACGCGGCGCACGTGCTGGCGCAGGCAGTCCAGGAACTCTACCCCGGCACGCAGATTACGTTCGGCCCGTCGACGGAGGATGGCTTCTACTACGACTTCGTGCGCGCCGAGCCCTTCTCGCCGGAAGACTTCGCCAGGATCGAGCAGCGGATGGCCGAGATCGTCGACCGCGACCTGCCGATCGAGCGTGAGGTCTGGGACCGCGCGAAGATCAAGGACTACTTCGTCCAGCACGGCGAGAAGTTCAAAGCCGAATGGGCCGACGAGCTGCCCAAGGACGAGATCATCACGGTCTACAAGCAGGGCGACTGGCTCGACATGTGCCTGGGCCCGCACCTGCCGTCGACGGGCAAGCTCGGCAAGGCGTTCAAGCTCACCAAGGTGTCGGGCGCCTACTGGCGCGGCGACAAGAACAACGCGCAGCTCCAGCGCGTCTACGGCACGGTCTTCTTCTCGGACAAGGACCTGAAAGCCTACCTCATGCGCATCGAGGAGGCCGAGAAGCGCGACCATCGCCGGATCGGCCGCGAGATGGGCCTCTTCCATCAGCAGGAAGAAGCGGCGGGCATGGTGTTCTGGCACCCCAAGGGCTGGACGTTCTGGCGCACGCTCGAGGGCTACCTGCGGCGCAAGCTCGAGGCCGGCGGCTATGTCGAGGTGAAGACGCCGCAGCTCGTCGACCGCAAGCTGTGGGAAGAGTCGGGCCACTGGGAGAAGTTCCGCGAGAACATGTATCTCAGCGAGAACGAGAGCGGCCTGAAGGAATTCATGGCCGATCCGACGCAGCGCATCTTCGCGCTGAAGCCGATGAACTGCCCGTGCCACGTCGAGATCTTCAACGTCGGGCTCCGCAGCTATCGCGAGCTGCCGCTGCGCATGGCCGAGATGGGCTCATGCCACCGCTTCGAACCGTCGGGCGCGCTGCACGGCATCCTGCGCGTGCGCAATTTCACGCAGGACGACGCCCATATCTTCTGCACCGAGGACCAGATCGAGAGCGAGACGATCCGCTTCTGCAAGCTGCTGGACGAGGTCTACAAGGATCTGGGCTTCACAGACTATTTCGTGAAGTTCTCCGACCGGCCGCCGGTACGTGCGGGATCGGACGCAGTGTGGGACCAGGCCGAGGGCGCGCTGCTTTCGGCATCCAAGGCTGCGGGGCTCGACGTCATCCTCAATCCCGGCGAGGGCGCGTTCTACGGCCCGAAACTGGAATTCGTGCTGCGTGACGCCATCGGCCGCGACTGGCAGTGCGGCACGCTGCAGGTCGACTTCGTCCTGCCCGAGCGGCTCGACGCGAGCTACGTCGCCGAGGACGGATCGCGCAAGCGGCCCGTCATGCTGCATCGCGCCATTTTCGGCAGCTTCGAGCGCATGATCGGCATCCTGATCGAGAATTATGCCGGCCGATTCCCGCTGTGGCTGGCACCGACGCAAGCGGTGGTGGTCACGGTCGTGAACGACGCCGACAGCTATGCCAACGAAGTCGCCGACGCGCTCCGCGCCGCGGGCATGCGGGTCGACACCGACCTCAGCAACGAGAAGATCAACTACAAGGTCCGCGAGCATTCACTGGCACACGTGCCGCTGATCATCGCGGTCGGCCGGCGCGACATGGAGGCCCGGACGGTCGCCATCCGGCGTCTCGGCTCGGACAAGCAAGAGGTCCTTGAACTCGGGGCCGCCGTCACTACACTTTCTACCGAGGCCCGGCCGCCCTTCTAGGGCGGTCGAGGCTTCAATGCCCGCCCCCGGCCCATCGGCCATCAGGGGGCTTTAACGAAGGAGAAGGAAGCCATAGCCAGACCTGCTCAACAGAGCGCGCCCACCCGCGAGGGTCCGCGCGTCAACGGCGAAATCAAGTCGCCGCAAGTCCGACTGATCGACGAGAACGGCGAGATGGTCGGCGTCGTCAGCACCCGCGAGGCCATCGAGATGGCCGAGGAAGCCAGTCTCGATCTGATCGAGATCTCGCCCAACGCGGTTCCGCCGGTCGCCAAGATTTCCGACTACGGCAAATACAAGTACGAAGCGCAGAAGAAGGCCCACGAGGCGCGCAAGCACCAGAAGGTCATCGAGGTCAAAGAGATCAAGATGCGCCCGAACATCGACGACCATGACTACGAAGTGAAGATGCGCGCCATGAAGCGGTTCATCGAGGAGGGCGACAAGGTGAAGGTCACCCTGCGCTTCCGTGGCCGCGAGATGGTCCATTCCGACCTCGGCATGCAGGTGCTGAACCGCGTGCGCGGCGAGATGGACCTGCTGACCAAGATCGAGTCGATGCCGCGCATGGAAGGCCGGCCGATGATCATGGTGCTGGCGCCGAAGTAGGCGCCAGGCCAGCCATCCAGCCTTCTATTTTTTCAAGAGCCGCGCGCGCAACGTCACGATTCCGGTGTCGCGCGAGGCGTCGGGCTCGAACTCGCCGGTCGCGATCGTGCCGTCCGGCCAGCGCACGCTGTAGACCATCGGCCCTGCGAACGACATCGGGCCATCCGCCTTGGCGGCCTTCCAGTAGTCGCAGCGCACCGGGTCGTCGGGATTGAGCTGCTGGGCACTGCAGAGCCGGTGCAGCACGTAGGGGATGAAGCGCGCGCGGCCGCCTTCGGGGGCCGTCTTGTGGTTGAGGGTAAGCGTGCGGCTTTCCCGGCCACACCGATTGACCTTGAAGATCTTGGCCGCCCCCGGCGCGCTGCGGCGCATTTCCTCCAGCGTACCAACCAGCGCATCGAGGGCACGTTCGCGGGCCAGCTCGGTGAAGCCGGTGGCAATCAGCGCTGCCTCATAATGGCCGACCGCCTCGGCAACGCCTGCTGCGGGATAGCCGGCGCGACCGAGATCGCGCGCCCATGAATTGGTTTCCAGGGCGCGCGCCACCATTTCGCCCGTGAGGCCGGCATTCTCCGACCAGTCGCCGAGGACATTGGCGGACGTCCAACAGTATTTCAGCAGATTGTAGCCTTCGGGCTCGACCGGCAGTGCCCGCGCGTCGACGACACCGATCGCCTGCGCGGCCACGGACTTGATCAGAACGTACTGCAGCGATGGGTTGTCCCGCACACGCTCGGAACTGGATTGGGTGACACTGGGCGCAACATTGGCGGGCGCAACACTGGGCTGGGCGTCGGCAGGCGCGACCGCGGCCGGCGCGAGCGTCTGCGCCCAGCAAGGCGCCGCGGCAAAAAACACAAGAACGGCAAATGTTGCGGTCTTTTTCATGACTGTTAACTTTCCCCTAGGGGAGATAACGCATGAAGATCTCGAACGTTGCGCTCGCAGCACTGGTGTTTGGCTTGGCCAGCGCGGCCGCCGCTCAAACGACATCCACCCAGTCGGGCACAACATCAGCCACGCCTGGATTGAACAAGGAAGCTGCCCGTCTGTTCAGCGATTTCCAGAATTACGGACCGCATCGTGCCTTCGTGGTCGGCACCGACGGCAAGGCCAACTGGCAGGCCAGCGTTTCGGGCGCCGATCCCAGCACCGCGATCGCCTCGGCAATGAAGCGCTGCGAGGCGCGCACCCAAAAGCCCTGCACGCTGCACATCGTCAACAACTACAACGTCGCCAACCAGGACTGGCGCAAGGCGGTGCCGGTGCGCGCCGTCGATGCACCCGACATCGGCCAGTTGCGACCTGAACCCTACTGGTCGATGCGCGGCCCGCAGCTCGCCACCGGCCTGATCGTGTGGAGCCACGGCTATCAGGCGGGCGTGAATGCGGCAAACAACGCGCCGCAGCCCTGGACCGGCCGCTTCACGCGCCTTGGCTACGATCTCTATCGCTTCGATCGGGAATGGATCAGCGATTGGGCGAGCGACGCCACAGTGCTGGCTGACGCTGTCACCAAGGCCCGCCAGATGGGCTATCGCCGCATCGTGCTGGCCGGCCAGTCGGCCGGCGCCTGGGTGTCGCTTGCCGCCCTCGTGCGCGGCGCCAAAGTCGATGGCGTGATTTCGATCTCTGCAGCCCATCACGGCACCGTCGGGAACATGACCGACACCAAGCGCGCACGCGCCGATTGGCAGCACATGATCCGGGCACTGAAGCCGGGACCTTCGATCCTTTTGGTCAACTTCGCCCACGATGACTACGACGTCGGCGGCCGCATGGACGACGCCACCGACGCCTTCGCCGCTTCAGGCGTGAAAGCGATGGTGATCGACGAACCCGAAGGCTTCAAGGGTCACGGCGCCGGCAGCGAATTCGCCTTCGCGCGCAAGTTCGGCGCCTGCATCGCCGCCTTCATCGAGCGGGGTGTGGAAGAGGAACCGTGTGACGACTAGGCGGTCGTCAATTCACGGCATGTAGGAGCCACCGTTGACGTGCAGTATCTGCCCGGTAATGGCGTCGGCGTCATCGGAAGCCAGGAACACCGCGCTCCGCGCGATCTGGTCGGGCGCGAGCAGCTTGCCGCCCAGCGGTATGTTGGCCCGTGCCATCTCGATCAGCTCGGCGTCGGTGTTGCCGTAGCGCGGCTGGGCGGTGTCGGTCGTGCCAGGGGCGATGGCATTGACGCGGATGTTGTGCGGCGCCAGTTCCAGCGCCATCGCCCGTGTCATGGAGACGATGCCGCCCTTGCTGGCGCTGTAGTGCACGCCGCGCACGGCGCCTCGGACGGACTGCGAGGAGAGATTGATCACCGAGCCGCTCTTGCGGCCGGCCGAGATCAGGGCCTTGGCCACCGCGATGGTAGCAAAGCAGCCGGCCTTCAGATTGATGTCGAGCACATAGTCCCAGTCGCTCTCGCGCATCTCGAGCAGCGGGACGCGGGGATAGACGCCGGCATTGTTGACCAGGATGTCGGGGGCGCCGAGCGCGCGGACGGTCTCTGCCACCATCGCCTCGACCTCGGCCAGCCGGGCGACGTCGGCCCTGATGAGATGGGCGCGGCGGCCTGCGGCCCGGATCTTGGCAGCCACGGCCTCGGCAGCCCCCTGGTCGTCGAGCCAGGTGAGCGCCACATCGGCGCCCTCCCCGGCCAGCGCCACGGCGATGGCTGCCCCGATGCCCTGCTGGGCGCCCGTCACCAACGCCACCTTGCCTGCCAGTTTCATGCGAAAATCCCCGTCTGATGGCCATTCTGCCCGATCCCGCACGCTTGCACGGACTGGGCCGCATCGCTATAAGCCCCGTTCCTTCGAGTGGCCTGGCCAATAAGGGCATTGCCTCGGCTGCTTTGTAAGGACTTTTCGGTTCCCTGTTTCGATAGGGGGCCGGGACCTGCGCTTAGGCGCTAACCCTTTGAAAAGGAACAAAAATGCCCAAGATGAAGACCAAGAGCGGGGCCAAAAAGCGTTTTCGCTTCACGGCCACCGGCAAAGTGAAGCATGGCGTCGTCGGCAAGCGGCACGGCATGAGCAAGCGTGGTAACCGTTTCCTGCGCCAGGCGACCGGGATGGCCATCGTGTCCGAGCCGGACACACGGATCATCAAGCGCAACTTCTTTCCGTACGAGAGGTAGACCATGTCACGCGTTAAGCGGGGCGTGCCTGCACACGCTCGTCACAAGAAAGTCCTCAAGCTCGCCAAGGGCTATCGCGGCCGTTCCAATGCGGCGTTCCGCGTCGCCATCGAGAAGGTCGAGAAGGGCCTGCAGTACGCCTATCGCGATCGCCGCAACAAGAAGCGTGCGTTCCGTGGCCTGTGGATCCAGCGCATCAACGCCGCGACCCGCGAGCATGGCCTCACCTACTCGCAGTTCATGAACGGCATCCTCAAGGCCGGGATCGAAGTCGACCGCAAGGTCATGGCCGATCTCGCCGTGCGGGAGCCGGCGGCGTTTAAGGCCCTAGTCGACCAGGCCCAGGCCGCCCTCAAGTAAGTTCGCGGCGCCGTACAACGGCGCAACGAATGGAGATCTCAAAGAGGGAGCCTGGACCGCAGGCTCCCTTTTTCGTGTTCGGTTCGGAGTGAGCGACGGATGAGTGATCTTTCGACCATACGCAGCGAAGCACTGGATGCTGTGTCGGCCGCCGCCGATCTTGGCGCGCTCGAAGTCGCGCGCGTGGCTGTGCTCGGCAAGAAGGGCAGCGTCACCGGCCTGATGAAGACCCTGGGCGCGATGGCGCCCGAACAGCGCAAAGAATTCGGAGCGAAAGTCAACGAACTGAAGGGCGAGGTCGAAGCGGCGCTCGAAGCACGCAAGGGAACGCTCGGTGCATCGGCACTGACGGCGCGGCTCGCGTCGGAGAAGATCGACGTCAGCCTGCCGCCGCGGCCGGCCCGCGAGGGAACGCTGCACCCGATCGGTCAGGTCATGGACGAACTCGGCGTCATCTTCGGCGAGATGGGATTCACGTGGGCCGACGGCCCCGACATCGAGGACGACTGGCACAACTTCACCGCGCTCAACATCCCGCCCGATCATCCGGCACGGCAGATGCAGGACACGTTCTACCTGCCGCCGCGCGCCGACGGGACGCCCGTCGTGCTGCGCACGCACACCTCGCCGGTGCAGGCGCGGACCATGCTGAGCAAGGACGTGCAGAAGATGCTGGCCGACGGCGGGTCGCTCCGCATCATCGTGCCCGGCCGCACCTTCCGCATCGACAGCGACGCCACGCACAC
>CAMDOT010000033.1 GCA_945903635.1 Rhizobium sp. Q54
GGCTGAAGGCCTATCTAGAGCCGCGCGGTGCGGCGGCGGCGCCCGTTCCGGCCGAAGCCGAGCTGCCGGCGAGCACGCTTGCGGGCCACGTCGTGCTGGTGGGCTATGGCCGGGTCGGCAGCCTGGTGGGCGAGGCCCTGCAGCTCGACCACCGGTCGATGTTCGTCATCGACGAGTCGGTCCAGGCCATCGACCTGCTGAAGGTCGCCGGAGTCGAGGGGGTTTCGGGCAACGCCGCCCGCGAAGGCCTGCTGGCCGCCGCCAACGTGCGCCAGGCGCGGCTGCTGATCGTGGCCATTCCCAACAGCTTCGAGGCGGGGCAGATTGTCCAGCAGGCGCGTCGCGCCAACCCCGGCATCGAGATCATCACGCGCGCGCACTACGATGCCGAGGTCGACTACCTGTCGAAGCTCGGCGCCAACAGCGTGATCATGGGCGAGCGCGAGATCGCGCGCGCCATGATCGCGCAGGTCCGTGACGACAAGGAGGCTGACCGTGTTCGATCTTGACCGATTCATCGCCGATCTTCGCGCGACGCTTTCCGAGCGGTCGCGGCAGCCGATGAGGGAGGTCGTGGCCCGCGCCATCTCCGATCCCGCCGCACTCATCCGCGGCATCGGCGCACCGGACAAGGCAGGCGTCCAGGTGCTCTATAAATCGCCCGAGCTCACGGTGCTGAACCTTCTGTGGGCGCCCCGGCAAATCACCCTGCCGCACGACCATCGCATGTCGGCGGTGATCGGCATGTATGAGGGCCGCGAGGACAACATGTTCTGGCGCCGCGTTCCCGGCGCGTCCAAATTCCAGATCGAGGCCGCCGGTGGCCAGGCGCTGGGCACCGGCGACGTGGCGATCCTCGGGCCCGACATCGTCCATTCCGTCGTCAATCCGCTCGGGAAGATCAGCGCCGCCATCCACGTCTACGACGGCAACTTCCTCGAGATAGAGCGCAGCATGTGGAACGCCGAGACGCTGGTCGAGGAGCCCTTGGACATCAAGGCCGTCGTCCAGGGCATGTCGGTGCAGGAGCGCGATCATCGGAAATCGGCGACGGCCTGATTTTCGCTTGGCGCTGTCCGTCCTCTGTTCGCCGTGACCCGACGCGTCTCCCGGGGTCTACTCCAGTCATCGCTTCCAGAACTCTTGCGATGGGATGCGGAACGCCCGGTTGAAGCGCGTGCCCGCGTTCTGCCATGCGATGATCATCGTCAGCTCCGCGATGGTGTCGTCGTCGTAGTGCCGCTGCAGGCGCGCGAACAGTTCGTCGTCAACGTCGCGGTGCGTGTCCGTGATCGCGTCGGCGTACTCGAGTGCCACCTTCTCCGCGTCGCTGAAGAGCCGGCTCTTCGCGTAGTCGTTGAGCGCCTCGATCTTCTCTGTTGAAAGGCCGAGCCTGCTGCCCTTGGCGGCATGGGCGTCCTGGCAATACTCGCAGCCGTTCCACCAAGCGACGCGGCGGTTGAGCAGCGCCACGAGCGCACCGGGCACGCGCTTCGCGTCTTCTTGAAGGGCGGTCCACATCGCCTTTGCGGCGCGGAAGTACGCCGGATGACGCGCGTAGAAGAGGTAGGGATAGAGCGGCGCGCCATAGAGCTTGCGCTGTTCCTCGAGCGCTTCGCGCAGGTCGTCTGGGCGCGTCTCGACGTCGACCGGCGGGATGCGCGTTTTTCCTTCCAGCATGGCCACCACCATCTCCTCCTGGGGCTATTCCATCGCTTTGGGCGGATCTTCGGCATCGCCCGTCATGCGAAGTAAAATGGCTTCTTGAACACTGATGACAAACGACTAATGGACGACTATCTGTGACTACTGCTCACAAATTGACCGCAACCCATGCGACGCCGTCTCCCGCCCCTGAATGCGCTGCCGAGCTTCGAGGCTGCGGCCCGCCACCTGAGTTTTTCCAGAGCGGCCGACGAGTTACGCGTCACCCACGGTGCCGTGAGCCGCGCCGTCCGCAATCTCGAGGATCATCTCGGCGTGCAACTGATGATACGGGCGACCCGCTCGGTGCGGCTGACGCCAATCGGCGCATCTTTTGCGGCCGAGATTCGCGACGTCCTGGAACACCTCGCGGCGGCGACGTCGGCAGCGACCGGACAAACCTCCGGGATAGTTAGCGTCAGCACGATCGACTCGTTCGCGGCCAGATGGCTGATGCCCAGGCTGTTTCGTTTTCGGCGGGCCCACGGCGATATCGACGTGCGGGTGGCGACATCGGAGCGGCTGGCGGATTTCGTCGGCGACGGAATTGATATCGCCATTCGCTGTGGCGGTGGCCAATATCCGGGTCTGTCAGCCGAATTGCTGATGAAGGAAGATCATTTTCCGGTCTGCAGCCCGAAGCTGCTCAAAGGTCGGCATTCGTTGCGCACGCCCGCCGATCTCGCTCGCCACACGCTCCTGCATGACGTTTTCACTGTCGATTGGCTCATATGGCTGCACAGCGCCGGAATCGACAATGTCGATCCGCACCGTGGTCCAACGTTTCTATCGTCCGATCATGCGATCCAAGCTGCCGTCCGGGGCGAGGGCGTCGTGCTCGGCCGCAGCGCCTTGGTCACCGACGAGCTTGCCGCAGGCCGGCTGGTGCGCCCGTTCAAACTCAGCCTGCCTGCCGGCTTCGCCTATTACGTGGTCTATCCACCCCGTGCCCTGCAGCGACCCAGCGTGAAAGCGTTTCGCGACTGGCTGATGGCCGAAGCGTGATCGCGCAGCGGGTGAAGAGCTATTCGCTGAGGGTTGTGTAGACTGACCGGAACGAACATGGGGAACGCAGCATGAAGATCGGCATCACGATGTTTTCGACGGACTACGCGATCCAGCCGCACGAGCTCGCGGTCGAGGCCGAGGCGCGCGGCTTCGAATCGCTGTGGTTCCCCGAGCACAGCCATATTCCCACCAGCCGCAAGTCGCCGTGGCCGGGCGGTGCAGAGCTGCCGAAGTGGTACTACGACACCTACGATCCCTTCGTGGCGATGGGCGCCGCCGCGGTCGTCACCAAGACGATCAAGCTCGGCACCGGCGTCTGCTTGGTGATCCAGCGCGATCCCATCCACACCGCCAAGGAAGTTTCGACCGTCGACCGCCTGTCCAACGGCCGCGTGCTGTTCGGCATCGGCGGCGGCTGGAACGAGGAGGAGATGGCCGACCACGGCACTGAATTCGGCACGCGCTTCAAGCTGATGCGTGAGCGCATCGAGGCGATGAAGGCAATCTGGGGCAACTCGAAGCCGAAGTACGCCGGCGAGCTGGTGAAGTTCGACGAGATGATGCAGTGGCCCAAGCCGGTGCAGAAGCCGCATCCGCCGATCATCGTCGGCGGCGGCTTCCCGCAGGGCGCGCGCCGCGCCGTGGCCTACGCCAACGGCTGGATGCCGATCGGCGGCCGCGGCGGCGACACGCTGGCGATGCTGCCGCCGTTCCGCGAGCTGCTGAAGGCGGCCGGGCGCGCCGAAGCGGATGTGCCGGTGACGCTGTTCGGTGTAGGCATGAACGGCGAGGCGCTAAAAGCTGCCCGCGACGCCGGCGTCGACCGAGTCGTGTTCGGCGTGCCGCCCGAGGGCAAGGACAAGGTCCTGCCCCTGCTCGACAAGGGCGCCGCCCTCATGCGCGCGATGTGAGGCGTTTCCGCTTCGCCGCGACCCGGCGCGCGGCGGCCAGGGCGAGGCGCGCCCACGCGACGAGCTCGTCGGGTTCGTCGAACAGCCGCTCCGGCGCGCGACAGAAGGCGAGGTCGATGGTGGCGCCCTTCTTCTCGTAGCTGAGGAGCGGGGAGGCGAGCGCCTCCTCGAAGGCCGCCCGGTTGTGATCGTCCAGCCGGAGGTAAAGCATGTTGTCGGTCACCATCCCGAACATCACCCCGTCGCAGAACACGCCGGCCTTGCCGAACATGCGCCGCACCGTGACACGACCGAGTGGTTCGAGCTGCTCGCGCAGGAACTCGGCAAAGCTGTCGCTTGCAACCATGGTTGGTCCTCTCCCTAGCTGCCCGTGGAAGCATAGTGCGCGAGGCCGGCGCGCCAGGCGAGGAACGAAAGTGCCAGGAACGCGAAGCCGGCCAGCGGCGTGAGCGGCAGGAGCCAGTCGGGCGCGCCGAGCGGGTCCGGTCGCTTCAGGATGGCGACCACCGGATAGTAGGCGACGCAGGCCAGCGGCACGCCGAAGGTGAGCAGTCGGCGGAACCAGGCTGCGTAGATGTTGAGCGGATATTGCGCCGCCTGGACGCCCCCATAGGTCAGCACGTTCACGATCTCCAGGCTTTCGACGGTCCAGAAGGCGAGTGTGGCCTGCAGGACCAGGATGCCGGCGAACAGCGCCACGCCGCCCGCCACGGCCCACAGCGCGAGCGCGATGCTCGCGGCATCCCAGGCGATCGGCACGAGATGGGTGGCGAGGACCAGCACGGCGAAAGCCTGCAGCAGCCGTCCCAGCCGCGACAGCCGCACCTCGTGGCCGATGAGCTGCAGGACGGTCGAGCGCGGCCGCAACAGGAGGCGGTCGAAGTTGCCGGTGCGCACGAAGTCCGTGCCGAACACGTCGAAGCCGCGCGTGAGAAGATCGGCCAGCGCGAACATGATGTTGACCAGCGCATAGAACAGCGCCGCCTCGCCGAACGACCAGCCGCCGACCGCGCCGAAGCGATTGAACAGCGCGAACACGCCCAGGAACTCGATCGCCGTGGCCGCGAAGTGGCCGGCCGTCAGCATCAGGGTCGCCGCGGGATACTGCGCCTGCGCGCGCAGCGAGGTCGCGACATAGCGGCCGTAAAGGGCCAATGAATTCAGGGGCCCATTCATGCTCACCCGCCCTGCATCTCTAAGCGGCGCATCATGCGCTCCATGGCGAGGCGGCCGAATGCCACCAGCACGAAGGTCCACCCCGCCTGCAGCGCCAGCCCCTGCAACGCCGCCGCACCCTTCAGATCGGCGAAGTAGATGCGGAACGGGATGTCGACGAGGCCGGCGAACGGCTGCACATGCAGGAACGGCCTGAGCGCATCGGGAAAGAAGTCGAGCGGCAGCAGGCTGCCGGAAAAGACGATGACCAGCGGCGTCAGGATGGCGTTCACGCCGCGCTCGTTCAGGCTCGCGGCCACGATGACGTTGGCCAGCATCAGTACGGCGGCGCCGAGCGCCGTCATCAGCACGTAGGCGGGGACGAACAGCAGCGCCGCTTCCAGGCCCGACGGCGGCCGCCACGCCCAGGCTTCGAGACCCACCAGCGGCAGCACGATGCCCGCCGCCAGCAGCATCAGCGCCGCGCGCGGCACGGCGCGGGCGATCATCCATCCCAGGGTCCGCGCATACCAGTAGCCGTAGGCATCGACCGGCCGCAGCCGATCATAGCCGACGCCGCCGGTGCGCACCGCGTGGCCGATCTCCGGATCGGCGACCCACGGCAGCAGCGCCAGCAGCGCCTGGCCCAGCCACACATAGGTCACGGCGTCGGCCAGGCTGATCGGCGCCGCCGCGGCATGGACGCCGTAGAAGGCGGCGAAGACCATGATCCGGATGGCGCCCCACCAGCACTGCGTGGCGAAGCCCATCAACGCGGCAGTGCGGTATTGCAGCATGAGCTGGAAGCGCGCGCGGAAGGCCGCCAGATAGGGACGCGCCATCTCCCCCATCGTGCTTGTCGTCATGACTCGCCCGCGTCGTGCAGGTCGTAGAAGCGCGTGATCACCTCTTCGATGGCGGGCTCGTCGACATGGATGTCTTCCACGGCATGCTGCGTGGCGATGGCGGCGATCAGACTCGGCGCCGGGATCTTCGACGGGTCGAAGGCGAGCTCCAGCGAGCGGCCGCTGCGCGCGCGCACCGTTACGCCCGCAATCGCGAGCTCGGGCGCGGGGGCCGCGAAGTCGATATAGAGTCGCCGCTCGGAGAGAACGGAGGCCCGCAGGCTCTCGACCGAGCCGTCGGCCAGCAGGCGCCCCTGGCCGATGACGATGACACGCTCGGCCAGCGCCTCGACGTCGTGCATGTCGTGGGTCGTCAGCAGCACGGTCACGCCCTGCTCGCGGTTGAGCCGCCGCACGAACTCGCGCACCGCGAGCTTCGACGGCGCATCGAGCCCGATGGTCGGCTCGTCGAGGAACAGGATCGCGGGATCGTGCAGCAGCGAGGCGGCAAACTCCGCCCGCATGCGCTGGCCGAGCGAGAGCTGGCGCACCGGCTGGTCGAGCAGCGGTTCGAGTCGCAGCAGCGCCACCAGCTCGTCGCGGCGGCTTCGATAGCGTGTGGCCTCGACGCGGTAGATATCGGCCAGCAGATCGAAGCCGTCGATCACCGGCAGGTCCCACCACAGCTGGCTGCGCTGGCCGAACACCACGCCGATGCGCGCGACATGGCGCACGCGGTCCTGCCAGGGCACCAGGCCGCCGACCTCGACCCGGCCGCTGGTGGGCCTGAGGATGCCCGACAGGATCTTCACGGTCGTCGATTTGCCCGCGCCGTTGGGCCCGATGAAGGCCAGCAGCTCGCCGGCTTCGAGGCTGAACGAGACGCCGGCCAGGGCATGGACCTCGCGCCAGCGCCGGCGCACGAGGCCGCGCACCGCACCGGCAAGACCCGGCGCGCGTTCAGCGACGCGATAGGTCTTGGCCAGCGCCTCGACGAGGATCTGGGGCATGACGACGGTCCGCCGGCTATTTGAAAAGGGCCGGGAAACTATGCGCGAGTTGCGCGCGAGTCAATCGTCAGCGGTGATCCTGTTGAGGAGGAGGGGCGACCGATCAGCCGCGCGACGGCACAAGCCCCAGTTGCTGCATGATGGCGAGGCTGTCCGTCAGGTTCCAGGTCTCGACGATCTGGCCCTGAGCGTTGAAGCGATGCAGATCCCAGAACATTGCCTGAACCCGGCGGCCGGTCGGTGCGACGCCCATGACGGGTTGTGAGTGGGTGGCGGTCGTCAGGCAGTGCCCCATGACCCAGTCGCCTTCGGCGACGGCATGCTCGACGACGATCTGGATGTCGGGCCAGCTCTCACGCGTCGATGCCAGGGACTGCTGGATATGCTCTCGCCCGGGCCCCACATCGCGCGACCTGATCTGATGATCGGGCGCGTAGTAGCTCATGCAGCGGTCGAGGTCCTTGTCGTTGAAGGCAGCCTTCGCCCTCAGATAGTTGTCCTTGTTCCTCGCCGCGGTCTGATTGCTCATCGGCTTTCCCTTCAGCTTCAGCGCACTCTATGAGCCGGGATGGCCCTTGCGTTGAATAAACGTGCAGGCAATACACGAAGGATGGCGACCGCCGGCCTCCCCTTTGCGACATCGGTGTTCTCGGTCGATGTGGACCGGGTCGCACTCCACTGCAATCCCGTCGTGTGCGTGATTTCCGGCATCAGGGGCGCCGTCTCGGTCATCGGCGGTGGCGAGCGCGTGACCGGCGACATCGTGCTCATCCGCCCGGGGATCGAACACAGGGTCGACTGCAAAGGCACCGGCATCAACGCCATGTACCTCGATGGCCTGTCAGGGTCCGGGGGAGCAGCACTCGCCCAACGCCTGACGGGCGGCATCGGGGACCTGGCCCTAAAGGCCATTTTCCAGAACGTGGAGGCTCAGGACGAATTGCGCCGGCGGCTTGCCATCGGCCTTTCGCCCTGTCCTCAGTCACTGGCAACCGTCATCGAAGGCCTGATCGCCGATCCGATGTCGCGGATGACCCAGGTCGAACTCGCCAGCCGATTGCAGATGGAAAGAACCGGGGCGCTGCGCCTGTTCAAGGCGGTGACCGGCCAAACCTTCCGAAGGTTCAAGCAATGGTCGGGCCTGCGCCACGCCGCCGGGCAAATCGCTTCGGGCGAACTCGTCAGGACGGCCGCCATGGACGCAGGCTTTGCCGACACGGCCCATCTCACCCGGACGTTCCGCCTGTCGTTCGGGTTGACGCCGTCCGAGGCGATCGCCGGGCTCGCGAAAGCCGCGCCCAGATCGTCACCGCCTCGTTGCTGATTCATCGGAGTGTGCGAGCGTTGCCATGACAAGGATTTGGGAAACCGTCGGCCTCATGTGCCTCTCGCTGCTTGCCGGCGGCTCGACGGCGTGGGCCATGACGCCGGTGTCGCCCGAGCAGATGCTGTGCGGCGGGGAGTATATCTTCGCCGGCAAGGTGATTGCCGTCGCGAACAAGGACTGCCGCCTGGGCAAGACGCCGGAGACTTGTAAGCAGGACAAGACGAACGACGTCGAGCTCAGGATCGTCGTCACGGCCCTGATGGGCGCCCGCAAGGCCGCGCGTGGTCTGGCCGTGGGGCAGGCGATCACCGCCCAGTCCTCCACCTACACGAGCCCGTTCAACACGGAGAAGTACATCGACCAGGGCGTCCTTGCCTTTCGGGCGCCCCAGGATGCTCTCCTGCCGAACGAGTGGCTGCACGCGGCCTATGTCGGGCAGGAGTTCATCTTCTCCGGCAGCGCCACCCGCGTGCTCGTGTGGCCGCCCGACAAGGCCGAATGGGCGAGGGACACCATGACTCGGCCGGAAAAGCTGTTCGGCGGCGATTGTTCCCTGCCGCTGTAGGATTTGGGAAGGCTGTCCGACGCTTTCGGCGCCCCCCTATTGACAGGAATATATCCTTTCCTATATATCCTCTCGTGGAGGATTTCAGGGCCTGAAAAGGCCTCGACGATAGGAGAAAGAATATGTCCTTTTACGATCAGAACCGGCCGTTTGGGGCCCCTTTGAGTGCCCGCGAGGCGTTGCCGGTCGACGGCCTTAGTTGGGCCGACGCGGCCTATTACAAACGGATCAACGGCGATGGATTTCACCCGCCCGCCCATATGCGCGGAATGACCCTGGCGCAGCTCGAGGCGAAGGCCCGCGAGGAGACCCGCGAGGCGCGCGAGGCCGAGGAGGCGCGGCAGAGCGCGGCGCGCATCGAAGCGGCGCCGAAGTCGATCGAGCGCGCGCTGCTCGATCCGCCGTCGCCCAAGCGGGCGAAACCGCAGCACGGCTGGCGGCAGCGGGTGCGCTTTCTCAACCAGTTCAAGCGCTGCGGCAGCTATCGCGAGGCGGCGGCGCGCATCGGCGTCGACGAGAGCACGGTGCGGCGCTGGCGCGCCAAGTTCCCGGCCTTCCGCGCGCGCTGCGATATGATTTTGGCCGAGCGTTTCCGGGAGAAGTCCGACGATCTGAAGCTGCGCGCGGGTGAGCCGCGCACGCGGCCGTATTTCTTCAAGGGCAAGCAGATCGGAGAGCAGGTGATCCACGATGACCGCGCGCTGATGTTCCTGCTGAAGCTGGAGGACGCCCAGCGTGCCCGCGCCGAGGCGCGCGAGGAACGGCGCGAACAGCGGGCGCACGAGATCCGGCTGAAGGAGATGGAGATCGAGGCGCGCCGTGCAGAAAAGCCTGCTCCGGAAATGCCCGCTTCTGCCGCGCATTCGGTAGCACCCGCCGAGTCCGAATCACCGGCTGAGATCAAAGACTTGTCGGCCGTTCCGGCGGACATCGCACCTCCCGAGGTTGTGGAGGCACTCATGACCCCCTCCGGCCCTTCGGGCCACCTCCCCCGAGACGGGGGAGGAGAAGATTCGAATTCCTCCCCCGTCTCGGGGGAGGTGCCTCCGCAGGGGGCGGAGGGGGTCGGGACTCCCGATACGGACGAGAAGAACGATGCCTCGTGAACTGATCGCCCTCTGTGGCCTGGCCTTCTCCGGCAAGTCGACGATCGCCCGCCAGGTTGCGGCCGCTACCGGCGCCGAGCTGATCTCCCATGACGCGATCAATAAAGCGCGCGATTTCGACGGCGGCACGGTGATCGCCGATGCCGAATGGGAGAAGACCAGCCTGATGGCCGCGGCGACGGCGCGTGCCGTGCTGGCGTCGGGCCGCAGCGTCGTGGTCGACGACACCTTCTCGCATCGGTTCCTGCGTCAGCGCTTCGCCGCGGTGGCCAGGGCGTCGGGCGCGCCCTTCGTGTTGCTGTTCGTCGACACACCGCTTGCCGTCATCGAGGCGCGCATCGCGGAAAATGCGCGCACAGGTGAGCGCGGCCACATCGCCCCAGACGTCTTTGCCCATCACCGCGACCGCTTCCAGTTTCCCGGCGACGACGAACGCCCAGTGCGGCTCGTGGATGTCGGCGACCTCGATCTATGGCTAGCAGCACGAAGAGTGGATAACGTGCATCAACAGACGTGATCATGTCTCAATGTGCAAAGGAGGGAACAACGATGAAACTTTTGCCATACATTGTCACAGCGGCATTCGTGGCGGCTCCTCCGGTCGCTGCGTTGGCGTGGGCTCAGGATACGACAATGGTTCTGACACAAGAGAAATCCTCTTCCCGCGTTTTCGGCGTGACGATTATTGGAGCGCCCAAATTGGAGACTCTCGAGCTCGTCTACAACGCCGGCGTGGATTGGATTGAAGACGCTTCCAAGTCCGCCACCGTACGCGTAAAGAAAATGTGCATGGCGCGACGGCAAGCGGGTGGATGGAGCGTTACGGTCAGTTATGACTGCGACGTCGGGAGCTGTCCTTCCTCGCCGCGGCGCAACGACTCCGACGAATCGACAAAAAATGAGCGGCAAGCTTTGCCGCCTAAACGCACGCCGCATCCGCCGCCTCGCATGCCGCCGCCGGCAGGGCAGGTCGACGTGACGACAATTTTGCACTCGGAGCGCTGGGCCACTCGGGAACTCGCCTACAAAGCTGGCAAGGCTTGGGTCGATGATCCTAAACACGACATTATGCGCATGGAGAATATGTGCCTCGATCAACGCCCAAATGGACGATGGCAAGCGTCGATAAGCTACGTCCACTCACCTTGAGTGGTGACACCGTCGCTGCCCCTTGGACTGAACGCTGTACCGTGTAAGTTGAAGCAATGACCTCCATTCACGACATGACCGCGGTCGAGTTGCTGGCCGCCTACAAAACCAAGAAGCTCTCGCCGGTCGAAGCCGTCGAGGGCGTGATCGCCCGCATCGAAGCTTGGGAGCCGAAGCTGAAAGCGCTCTACGCGCCGGACTTTGGCGCCGCGCGCAAGGCCGCGCAGGAGTCCGAGAAGCGCTGGCAGAAGGGCACACCTCAGGGCGCGCTCGACGGCGTGCCGATCACCATCAAAGAGAACATCGCCACCCAGGGCGTGCCGGTGCCGCTTGGCACGGCGGCCACCGAACTGGTGCCGGCGGCTTCGGATGCGCCGGCATCGGCGCGGGTGCGCGAGGCAGGCGCGGTCATCCTCGCCAAGACCACCATGCCCGACTACGGCATGCTGTCGTCGGGCCGCAGCTCGTTCCATCCGCTCACGCGCAATCCCTGGAACCTCGCGTGGAATCCCGGCGGCTCCAGCGCGGGCGCGGGCGCGGCGGCGGCTGCCGGTTATGGCCCGCTGCATCTCGGCACCGACATCGGCGGCTCGGTGCGCCTGCCCGCCTGCTGGAATGGAATTTTTACCCTAAAGCCCAGCCTCGGCCGCGTGCCGGTCGATCCGCCGTTCTTCGGCCGCGCTGTCGGGCCGATGACACGCACCGTCGCGGACTCCGCGCTGCTGATGGCCGAACTTTATAAGCCCGACGCGCGCGACCACATGAGCCTGCCGCCCGCGACCATCGATTGGAGCGCCGGCCCGCTCGATCCCAAGGGTTTGAAGATCGGCCTGCATCTCGATGCGGGTTCGGGCCTGCCGGTCGATGCCGAGACAAAGGCCGCGATCGAGGCGGCGGCCAAGCTGTTCGCCGATGCCGGCGCTAAGATAGAGACCGTGCCGCCATTCCTGTCGCCCGAGATGCTGCACCTGCAAGATCTCTTCTGGCGGGTGCGGAGTTGGGTCGATTTCTCCGCGCTCCCGCACGCGCGGCAGGCCAAGGTGCTGCCCTTCATCGCCGATTGGTGCCGCGGCGGCGCCGACGTTTCGGGTGCTGCCGTAATCAAGGGCGTGAACAATTACATGGCGATCCGGGCGGCGGCGACGCGCGCCACCCAGCCCTTCGACTTCGTGCTGTCGCCGGTGTCGCCGGTGCCGACCTACAACGCCGAGTGGGAGACGCCGACCAACGACGTCAACCGGCCGCTCGAACACATCTCCTTCACCATGCCCTACAACATGAGCGAACAGCCGGCGTCGTCGATCAACTGCGGCTACACCAAGGAAGGCAAGCCCATCGGCCTGCAAATCGCCGGCCACCGTTTCGACGACACAGGAGTCATGAGGTTGTCACGCTGGTTCGAGGGAGCACGCGGCCCGCAGAAGAAGTGGCCGGAGCCGTGATCTCCCGTCGTCCCGACCGAAGCGCCGAAGGCGCGCAGTGGAGGAACCTTCTCTCAATTGCAAAGCCGGGTGTTGCGGAGACAAGGTCCCTCCACTCCGCTTCGCTCAAGCGCGAACATGGTTCGCGCGAGTCGGGACGACGGGGACGATGAGCAGCGCACCCCTCGACTGCGACGTGATCGTCGTCGGCTCCGGCGCGGCCGGTCTGTCGGCGGCGCTGGCGGCTGCCCACGATGGCGCGCGCGTCGTCGTGCTGGAGAAGTCGCGCTGGCTGGGCGGCACCACGGCGATGTCGGGCGCCGGCACCTGGGTGCCGGGCAACCATCATATGAAGGCGGCGGGTATCGCCGATTCGCCCGAGGAGACTCTCGCCTACATAAGGGGCGTGTCGCCGCCGGATTGGCAGGAGGATGAAGACGAGCTGTGGCAGGTGCTGGCCGAGCAGTCGGCGCCGATGCTGAAGTTCCTCGAGGACGAGACACCGCTGCGCTTCGAACTCGTCAATCATCCCGACCTCTATGCCGAGGCGCAGGGCGGCAAGCCGTTCGGACGCATGGTGTCGGCCCGGCCGATCAGCCGCTTTCTTCTGGGCCGCCTGTGGAACCGCGTGCGCCCCTCGGTGAAGACGCAGCTCTTCACCTATCGTGAACTGGTCGACGGCGTTTTGAAGAACCCGGTGCGCGGCGCGCTCGGCATGGCGCCCACTCTACTGTGGCGGCTGCTGACGGCGTCCGTCGGCGCCGGCAATGCGCTCGTCACCGGTCTCGCGCGCGGCTGCCTCGACAAGGGTTGCACCCTCCTGCTCGAAGCGCCGGTGACGCGGCTGGTGATGGACGGTGATTCCGTCGCGGGCGTCGAGGCCACGATCGAGGGCGAGAAACGCACGATCCGCGCTGTGCGCGGCGTGGTGCTGGCGACCGGCGGCTTCGACTGGAACCGCGGGCTGATGGAAAAGCACTTCCCCGGACTCGACCTCACCGGCGCGCCCGACACCAACACCGGCGACGGCCAGGCGATGGCGGCCGAGGCCGGCGCGGAACTCGCGCACATGGACCAGGCGCTGATCTCGCCCGCGACCTTCACGACCTACGAGGGCCGCCGCCATGCCCAGCCGCTGCTGGAAACCTATGCGCCGCACGTCATCCTGGTGAACCGCCACGCAAAGCGGTTCGTGAGCGAAGGCAGTCCGGCGCTGGGCGTGGCGGTCGACGAACGCGGCCCCGACGGCAAGCCGATGCACCTGCCGGCGTGGCGCATCTTCGATGCGCGCTACGCCAAGGCGATGACGCTCTCCATGCACTTCGGTTCGAAGGAGAAGGGTTTCATCCGCAAGGCCGACTCCATCGAGGCGCTGGCGGCGGAGGTCGGGCTCGATTCGCAGGCGCTGCGCGCCACCGTAGATCGCTTCAACGGTTGGTCGAAGGAGGGCGTCGATCGCGACTTCCGTCGCGGCGAGACGGTGTGGGAGCGTTTCTATACCAAGGACCGCGCGCTCGGCACGGTGGAGGTCGGGCCGTTTTATGCAGCACCTTTCCTCTATGTCAGCCTGGGCACCAAGGGCGGGCCGCGCACCAACCGGCATGGCCAGGTGCTGCGTCCCGACCGCAGTGTGATCGGCGGGCTCTACTGCGCCGGCCTTGCCGCGGCGAGCCCGATCGGCACCAAGGCGGTCGGCGCCGGCACGACCATCGGTCCCTACCTCACCTTCGGTTACGTGGCCGGCAAGGCGATCGCGCGGCGCAATGTCTGATGATCGTTCCCCTCTTGGTATCCTGATGCTCGACACGCGCTTTCCGCGCATCGTGGGCGACATCGGAAATGCGGCTTCCTACGACTTCCCGGTGATCTTCCGGAAGATGGAAGGCATCGGCTCGTCGGACGCCGTGACGACGCATCCAGACCGGCCGCGCGTGCTGGCCGCACTCAAGGCCAACGCCGAAGCGCTGGCGGCCGAAGGTGCGGTCGGCCTCTCGACGAGCTGCGGCTTCCTGGCGCTCTATCAGGACGATCTATCGGCTGTGTCGCCGGTGCCGGTCGCGACCTCGGCGTTGCTGCACATCAAGGCATTGAAGGGCCGCAAGGTCGGTGTGATCACGGCGTCGGCGAAGAACCTCACGCCTGCACATTTCGAGGCGGTCGGCGCGCCCGGCGACACGCCGTTCGTGGGATTGCCCGAGGACTCCTCGTTTGCCGGCACGTTCCTGCGCAATGGATTGACGCTCGATCGTGATGTCGTGGAGCGTGAAGTCGTGGCGGCGGGACGCGACCTCGTTTCGAAGCATCCCGGCATCGATACCGTCGTGCTCGAATGCACCAACCTGCCGCCGTACAAGCAGGCGTTGGAGAAGGATCTTGGCCTGCCGGTGTACGACGTGCTCGATCTGTTGCGCGGCTTTTATGCCGGTCTCGGCAGCAGCCGGCGATAGAGCGGCTGCAGCAGGGTGGGGATGATGTAGATCGGGAACTGCACCGCGGCGATGAACAGGAAGATGTCGGGATCCGCCGTCACCGGCAGCACCGCCATCAGCAGCGCATTGTGCCGGCCGCCGGAGCAGTAGCCCGCCGTGAGGGCGGTGAGACGGTCGAGAAACGGCAGGCTCACGAGGGTCATCACGAGATTGCACAGCAGCATGCCGGCGAAGGCGCCGCCGACGAAGCCCACGAGTTTCAGCGGTTCGGCCAGGGCGCGGGCCACGACGCCGTCCATCAGCGGGATGGCGAAGACCATCAGCACCGCCACCGACAGGCCATCGAGGGTGCTGCCCGACTGGGTGAGCCTGGGTCCCAGGAAGCGGCGGATGGCGAGACCGCCCAGGAGTCCGAGGACCGCGGTGAGGGCGAGGCGCAGGCTGAGGTCGAGGACGCTGATCTTCAGATCAAGGCCGAGCAGCCAGAGCGCCAGCGGCGGCAGGGTGAAGGGAACGAAGACGTTGGTGAACAAGGTCAGCAACAGGGCGAGCGAGGAGTCGAGCCGCAGGTACCCGGCGGTCGTGGCGGCCGAGATGATGCCCGGCGCCATGGCGCTGAGGCAGAGCGCGGCGATCAGGCCGGGCCACAGGCCGATCGCCTGCCAGATCGGCCAGACGATCATCGGCACCGCCAGGAGATTGAGCAGCGCCAGCACGATCGCGAGGCCGGGACGCCGGATCAGGATGGCCAGCCGCGGCCAGTCGGTGCGGGCGAGCGTCAGCGCCAGCAGCACCACGGCCAGTGGCCACACCAGCGGTCGCGCGGCGGCGGCGATGTCCTGGAACAGCAGGCCCAATCCGAGCGAGAAGGGCAGCAGCGTCGTGGCGCGGCCACCCATGCGCCGCAAAACGTGAACGACCGGATTCATTGCGCCCACGTTAGCACATGGTAGCGTCGATCATGTTCCGGCGAACCGTGCTTGTGGCATTACTGCTCTCCTTTCCTGCAGGGGCCCAGCCGGTGACGGCGCCCGACTGCACGGTCGACGGCAGCCTGACGCAAAGCGGCGGCTTGAAACTCGAGATCGTCTATCGCTGCCGCTCGGGCGAGGCGCTCACCTTCCAGGGCGACGGTAACCTGGTGGCGTCGAACGTGCAGTGGTTCCGCGACGGATCGGCTACCGCGCAGCCGATCGCGCCCGGTGGCTGGCGGGTCGAGTCGGTGAAGGGCGTCGTCGAGGCGCATTACGGTTTCGACTTGAGCGCCTATGCCCGCGCCGTCGACTCGCCATCGAAGGCCGTGCTGCGCGGCGAAGGCGTGATCTCGCTGCTGTCGGGATGGCTGCTCGAACCGTTCGGCTACACGCACCTGCCCACGATCGACATCCGCATGACGACCGCGCCGGGCCTGGTCTTCGCCTCGGGCCTGCCCAAGGTGGGCGACGCCTGGCGTCTCGCCGGCGCCAACCTGCGCTTTGCCGGCTACACGGTGCTGGGCCGCCTCGACCTGGAAGATCTCGCCGTGCCGTTGCCGGGCTCGCTGCGGCCGGGCGAGAAGAAGGGCGAGGGCGTGCTACGGCTCGCGCTGCTCGAGGGTTTCAGTGCCGCCGAGCGCGCCAACCTGGTCGATTGGGTGCAACGCACCGCCGAAGCCGAAGCCAATTACTGGCAGGGCTTCACCGCCAGGCAGATGCTGGTCGTCCTCGTGCCCGTGCCGTCACGCCGCGGCATCGGCTATGGCCGCACCGTGCCGGGTGGCGGCCCGACGGTGATGATCGAGGTCGGCGCCGACATGGACCAGCGCCGCCTGTTCGGCGACTGGGTGCTGGTGCACGAGCTGATCCATACCGGCATGGCCTTCATCCGCGGCCGCAGCACCTGGTTCATGGAAGGGGCCGCGACCTACATCGAGCCGATCATCCGCGCCCGCGCCGGCTGGAAGACCGAGGAAGAGGTGTGGCGCGAATGGGTGACCGACATGCCGCAGGGCGTGCGGGCTTTTACCCGCGGTTTGGGTGAGGCATCCGGCCGCGAGAATTACTGGGCCGGCGCTCTCTTCATGCTGCTGGCCGACATGGAAATCCGCCGCGCCACCGACGGCGCCAAGGGCCTCGAGGATTGCCTGGGCGGCGTGCTGTGGAGCGGCCTCGACGGTTCGCAACGCGCCACGCTCGACGCCTATGCCGCGATCTGCGATCGCGCCACCGGCACGACTGTGTTGCGCGGCCTGATTGACCGTTACGTCGTGGGCGCCCGTCCCGTCGATCTCGCCGCCGTGTGGCGCGACCTCGGCATCGCTATGGTGGGCAACCGCATCGTATTCGACGACGCAGCGCCCGATGCGCGCTGGCGCAAGATGATCGTCATGGGCATGCGGCCGACGCCGCGCGTGCCGCTTCCCTGGGGCAACTAGGCAAGGGGCCTTAAAACATCCCGTTGGTGTTGGCGGCCTTCTCCGGGATCGGCTGCACCACGTCCCAGTGCTCGACGATCTTGCCGTTCTCCAGCCGGAAGATGTCAACGATGGCGACGCCGCGTTCGCCGGGCTCGCGCACGCCGTGGACATGCAGGATCACGAAGTCGCCCTCGGCGAAGGCGCGCTTGATCTCGCTCTTGGCATTGGGGAACTTCTCCTTGCGCATCGCGATGAAGGCCTTGAAGCCTTCGATGCCGTCGGGCGCACCGGGATTGTGCTGGATGTATTTCGGCCCGAAGTACTTGGCAGCCGCGTCGAAGTCTTTCTGGTTCAGGCCTTTCTCGTAGAACTCGATCACGGCCTTCTTGTTGGACTCGGGATCGGCATAGGCAGGCGCCGCTGCGACGAACAGCACGGCGAGGATGAGGGCGAGGCGTTTCATGGTGGTCTCCTTGTTGCCAACAACGCATGCTAGCATCCCGCCATGACCGAACGTACTGGCGTGTGGCTGGAAGATCTGACCTGGCAGGAAGCCAAGGCGCGTTTCGATGCGGGCGCCGTGGTGGTCGTGCCGGTGGGGGCGGCGTCCAAGGCGCACGGTCCGCACCTGCCGCTCAAGACCGACGCGCTGACTGCCCGCGCGCTCGCCCAGAGACTGATCGAGCGGCTGCCCGTCGTGGCCGCCCCGGTCGTGGGCTTCGGTTACTATCCTGCCTTCACATCCTTTGCCGGCAGCCAGCATCTCACGGCCGACACTTTTAGAGCGCTGATGCGCGAGCTGATCGGCAATCTGCGGACGCATGGCGTGCAGCGGATCGCGATCCTCAATACCGGCGTTTCGACCGAGAAGCCGCTCGACGAGGTGGCGGGCGAATTGGGCGAGGTCGCCGTGCTGCACATGCGGCTGCTGGGGATCGGCGCCCACTCGCTGTTCGACAATCCCGAGGGTGGGCATGCCGACGAGCGCGAGACCTCGGTCGTGCTGGCGCTGGAGCCGCGCAGCGTGCGCATGGACCGGTTGGCGCCGGAGGGTGACTTCAAGCTGACTGCCGCGACCGGCGATGCTTCGCGTGCCTCGGCCTTCAAGGGCGAGCGGCTGATCGACGCCCGGGTCGAGGATATGGTGGCGGCCCTCGTCGCGCGGTGGCCGGACGCCTTCTAACTTCGGCGCTTTCTAGCGCGGGGGCGCTGCTTCGCCCTCGAACCGCACCGGCCGGAAAGTGCGGACCAGCTTCTTGGCTTCAGCAACCTGCGTCGTCGTCATGCGGGCCGCGAGCATGTCGCGTTGCCGCGCGGCTTCGGAGGCGTCGCTCAACGTGTGACCAGCGCTGATCGAGAACCACATATAGGCGAGCACGAAGTCCTTCGGCACGCCGTCGCCCTTCACATAGAGGATGCCGAGCTTGTACTGAGCAAAGGGCTGGCCCTGCAGCGCCGCCGATTCGAACCATTTGGCCGCCTCGGCGGTGCTGCGCATCTCGCCCATGGCCTCGGAATAGACCATGCCCAGACGATACTGGGCGTAGGGATTTCCGGCCTCGGCTATCGGCAACAGGATCTTTTCCGCGGTCGCATAGTCGCCGCGCTGGTAGGCTGCGTTGGCGTCGTCGAGCGGCGCGGCGAGCGCGGGCCCGGCGGCGGCAAACGACAGCAACAGACAGAGTCCGATCAGGGAACGCTTCATGGCCATTTCCTCGGGCGAAGTATGTCACAGGCGCAATCGGCGTGCAGCCCGGCGATCTCAACTGGTGACGACGTCAGATGTTGATGGCCGCCGCGCCGGTCTTCTCCCAGTCGATCCAGCCCTTCAGTTCCATGAAGCTGCCGTCGTCGATGCCGATCTCGCGGGCGATGACGGCGTTCAGTTTGGCGTTCATCGCCGCGATCAGGTCGCGATGGCGATCGAAATCGTGGGCCAGGTTCACCATCTCGTCGGGGTCGTTGAGAAGGTCGTAGAGTTCGAGATCGTTCTTGGCGCGCAGCTCTTCCAGCGTGGCCGGCGTGTTGAAGCCGCGGAACGAGAAGTAGCGGCTGAACTTGTAGCGCTCATCCGTGATGCTGCGGATGCAGACGCGCAGCGACCAGTCGATCGGGAACGACTCGATCTTCTGGAACAGGGCCGAACGCGCGATCGATTTGTTCAGCAGCGTCTCGTAGAGCTCCCGGGTGAACTTCGAATCGTGCACCATGAGCTGGCTATAACAGAACAGCGCGCCGCCGCGGCGCCGGGTGAATTCGGGATCGGCCGGCTGGCGCAGCAGCGGGGAGAAGTCCTGGCCCTTCATGCGCGTCATCGTATCGGCTACCGGCGTCGTGGACTTGCCGGTCAGGGCGACGATGCTGGGCACGAGGTCGAGATGCGAGGTCGTCTCCAGGCAGCGCTGGCCGCCCTTGATGGCGGGATGCACGACCAGCATCGGCACGTGGTTCTGCTGGCGATAGGTCGTCGTGCCCTTGCCCGAGAGGCCGCCGTGCGCGCCCAGCAGCTCGCCGTGATCGGAGGTGAAGATCACGATGGTCTTGTCGGTGAGTGCTAGCCGGTCGAGCTGTTCCAGGAGCTGCACGATCTGCTGGTCGACGTCGCGGATGGCGTTGAAATAGTAGTTCTGGCGCAGCCGCACGCGGCTCTCATCCGGCGGGATCAGGCCCGTCAGGATGGCGTTGGCGGCATGATAGATGCGGTGCGCCGGCACGCGGCCGGGCGCGTCGAGCGACTGCCGCCAGCTCGGCTGCAGCGGGATCTCGTTCCATTGCTGCTTGTAGAGCGTGTCGTCGGGTGGATAAGCGATTTTCAGCTTGGCTTCGATCGCCTGCTGCGGCGGCTGGCCGGGCGTGTCGGTGTTGACCCACATGACGTCGTGCGGATTGACGAAATTGACCGCGAGGAACCACGGCTGGCGCTTGTCGGTCATCGGCCGGCCCTTGGCCTTCAGCCACTGTGCCGCCTGGGCCGCTACGATCTGGTCGTACTGGTAGCCGCCCTGGGCGCCTTCGATGAAGTCGCCGGTTCCGGTGTAGTCGTAGAAGCCGTAGTCGCGGTCCATCAGGGTCTCGAACAGCGCCTTGATCTCGTCGGCCCTGTTCTCCATCGCCATGGCGCCGTTCAGGTGCCATTTGCCCTTGTAGGCGGTGTAGTAGCCCAGCTTGCGCAGGATCTTGCCGATGGTCGGCAGCTTGGGGTCGAGGCTCTTCATGTAGGGGACGCCGGCATTGTCGAAGATGCCGTTCAGCGGCATGTGCAGGCCGGTGTAGATGACCGCGCGCGAGGCCGAGCACATGTCGGCGGCGATCTGGTGGTTCTCGAAGTAGGTGCCGGTGCGGCGCAACCGCTCGTGGCCCGGCAGCGGCACGGGCCAGCCCGGCCCCATGTAATGCTCCTGGTCCGTCAGGATGAAGAGGATGTTGTAGCCGCCGTCATTGGAACCCGGCGCCTCGGTCGAGGGGAACGCCGACTGAGTACCTCCGGCGATCGCCGGAGCCGGGGCCTGGGCCTGGGCCTGGGCCTGGGCCAGTGCATCACTGGCCAGGGTGGCGCCTGCCAGGGCGGCGGCGCCGGCGCGGAGAAAGTCCCTTCTCGGGTGTTTACGCTTGGTCATCCCTGATTCTCATGGAATTGCCGCATTCCAGCAACGATGTCGTGACTGCTGCCGTCTAGCCCGACGGGCGGGAGCATGGGATAATTCGCCATGGCCAATGATTCTGGACTCTTCACTCCCGGTGACGCGGCGTTTCCGTTCGACAACAGCTACGCCCGTTTGCCCGAACGCTTCTATGCCCGCCTGCCGCCGACGCCGGTCGCGGCACCGCGCCTGCTCAAGCTCAACTACGCGCTGGCGCGCCAGCTCGGCCTCGACCCCGATGTGCTGAGTTCCCCCGAGGGCGTGGCGATCCTGGCCGGCAATCGCCTGGCTCCCGGTTCGCAGCCGATCGCGCTCGCCTATGCCGGCCACCAGTTCGGCGGCTTCTCGCCGCAGCTGGGCGACGGCCGCGCCATCCTGCTGGGCGAGGTCATCGACCGCGACGGCGTGCGTCGTGACATCCAGCTCAAAGGTTCCGGCCCGACGCCGTTCTCGCGTCGCGGCGACGGCCGTGCGGCGCTGGGCCCGGTGCTGCGCGAATACCTGGTCAGCGAGGCGATGTTCGTTCTCGGCATTCCCACCACCCGGTCGCTGGCCGCCGTCAGCACCGGCGAGCCGGTGTGGCGCGAGGCCGAGTTGCCGGGCGCGGTGCTGACACGGGTGGCGTCGAGCCATATCCGCGTCGGCACCTTCCAGTTCTTTGCCGCGCGCGAAGACCTCGAGGCGTTGCGCCTGCTGGCCGACCACGCGATCGACCGCCACTACCCCGAGGCGCGCAAGGCGGCGCAGCCCTATCGCGCCTTCTACGAGCAGGTGATCGCGCGCCAGGCCAATCTGGTCGCGCAGTGGATGCTGGTGGGCTTCATCCACGGCGTCATGAACACCGACAACTCCTCGATCTCGGGCGAGACCATCGACTACGGCCCCTGTGCCTTCATGGATGCCTACGATCCATCGACTGTCTTCAGCTCGATCGATACCCAGGGCCGTTACGCCTACATCAACCAGCCGCGCATTGCGCCGTGGAACCTGGCGCGCTTCGGCGAGACGCTGCTGCCGCTGCTGGCCGACGACAGTGAAGCAGCACTTGCCATCGCCAACGAGGCGCTCGCCACCTTCCAGCCGCTCTATGCCGCGGCGTTGCTGCAAGGCCTGCGCCGCAAGCTCGGCCTGTTCACCGAAGACGAGGGCGACGCGGTGCTGGCCGAGGATCTGCTGAAGGCGATGGCCGCCAACCAGGCCGACTTCACGCTCACCTTCCGTCGCCTGGGCGATGCGGCCGCCGATCCCGCGCTGGACAGCGGTGTCCGCGACCAGTTCCTCGATCCCGCCGCCTTCGATGCCTGGGCCGTGCGCTGGCGCGAGCGGCTGGCGCGTGAACCGCAGGATGGTATGGCCCGCCGCGCGGCGATGCATGCGACCAACCCGATCTATATTCCGCGCAACCATCGGGTCGAAGCTGTGCTGGCCGCCGCCATCGAGCGCGACGATTACGCACCGTTCGAGGAGCTGATGACGGTGCTGGCACGACCCTTCGACGAGCGGGCGGAATTCGCCGCCTACGCCGAGCCGCCAACCGACGACATGACCGGCTACAAGACTTTCTGCGGCACCTGAGGCTGCGGCACCTGAGGCCGCGCCGCGGTCAGCCGGCCTCATGAAAGTTATCGCTCCGGCGGCACGACCAGGAACAGGTCGGTATCGCCGGGATCGACGCCGCAGGCGGTCAGTGCCGCATGGACCTGGCCGCGATGGTGGGTCTGGTGATTGAAGAAATGCACCATCAGCGGACCCTTGGGCCGGCGCATCTCCGCCTTGGCCGCGCCGCTCCACCACACCAGATCCGAATCGAGCCAGGCCTGATCGATGCGACCGGCGAAATCCTCGAGTAACGCATCGACCTTGATCCGCTCCGCCCGCAGCTCGTCGAAATCCTCGAACAGGGTCGGGCTCGCGGTGTTGGCCACCGTGTTGGCCGGCCAGCCGTCGAAGCGCGACATCCACTGCCGGTCGGCCCACATCAGGTGGTTGAGCGTGCCGTGCAGCGACTTCCAGAACAGGCCGCGATCGGCCTCGCGCTGTTCGTTGGACAGAAGCGCCGCGCCTGCATAGAGGCGACGGTTCATCTCCGAATTATAGCGCGCCATGGTGCGGACATAGGACGGCGTGATCATCGGCGAACTCCCTGCACTGATCCGCTACACCGATCCGCCACGCCGGATCCGCTCGAGCTCCGCCTCGCTCGGCCGATAGGCCGGAGCCTTGGGGTCGAAGCAGGTCCAGCCTTCGCCGCGATAGGCGCTGCCGCGCTGCACCGGATCGATCGGCTTGTAGCGGTCGAGGATGGCCTGGATCCTGGCACCCTCGCGGCCGGCGACGCGCGCGCTCACCAGGGTGCAGCCGCGCCGCACCGCCTCCGAATAGACGTCGGCATGCTCCTTCGACAGGCCGGCATCGACCAGTGCGCCCACGACGCCGCCAGCCGCAGCGCCTGCCATGGCGCCCACGGCGATGCTCGCCAGCCAGCCCGCCGCCACCACCGCCCCGAGGCCGGGAATGGTCAGGATGCCGAGGCCTGCCAGCATGCCGGCGCCGCCGCCCAGCGCGGTACCGAGGCCGATGCCGGTGGCCGCATCGGGATATTTGTCGATCTCGTCGAGTTCGGCGCTGACGCACTTGTTGGCGACCAGGCTGATGTCCTTCGATGGCACGCCGGCTTCTTCCAGCGCGCTCACGGCGGCGCGGGCATCGGCGTGGGTGTCGTAGACCCGGCTGACGGTCTTCATGCTCGCATCCTTTGGTGATCCGCGGCGGACGATGAGTACGCGCGCGAGATTACAAGGTTATAGCAGGACAGCATCGAAGGGGAGCGTGCCGAGGGAGCCGAACGCGCGGCGCATCGGACGTCGCGCGATCTGGTGTTTTGTCGGTCGGCGACGCGCGACGACCACCTCAAGCCCTTGATCCATCTCGCCTAAACCGGGAAGGGATCGGACTCGGCCTGTCCGACCAACGGCGACATCGCGCGACGGCGCGCCTCTTCCAGGGCGCGCGCCAGTTCCTCGCGCAGGACCGGGCCGAGGCTCGAGGCGAGGGCCTGGCTGAGGGTAGCCGCAAAGGCGGCGGGATCGGGCGCGGGAGCGGCGGGAGCCGGCGCGGAAGCAGGCGCGGGGGCAGCGGCGGGCCTGGTGTGGCGGCGGCGGGAATTGAGCTGGCCGATCATGCGCATCAGCAGCGCATCGTTGTAGCTCTCGGCCTCGCCCAGCTTGCGGCCCTTGAAGAAGAACGGCTTTATCGTGGCCTTGCCCGCGCGCGCCATGGCCTTGTCTTCGAGGAGTTGCTGGCGCCGGTCGAGCGCCTCCTCGCAGCGCTGGTTGAACGCGGGGAGGTTGTTGCGCCAGCGCTGGATGGTGCGGACGCTGACTCCCGCCGCGGCGGCGGCCTGGCCGACCGAGCCCCAGCGCTCGAGCTGGGCCAGGAAGCAGGCGCGGATGCGGCCCGGCGTCCTGTGTTTGGGCGGGCCGGAAAACAGCGCACGCTCCATGGCGGTGCCGGCCTTCTCGATCGCCTGAGCGCGCTTGGCAGCCTCCTCGGCCTCGCGCTGCGGCTGCGTCTCCTCGTCGGCCTTGGCCTGCAGCTCCTCCAGCGTGAGGGCCGCCATGTGTGAGGGCAGGCGGACGTTGGCGCCGTGGAGCTGCTTGAGATAGAGCGCCTCGGCCCAGGAGAGGGCCTCGATCCGCTCCGGCGGCGTCCGTCCGGCCGGTCCGAAGATGCGTTCCTGCTCGGAAATCGTCATTTGATCCTCCTATCTTTCCTTCTGTCTGGAGCCTCTACAGGCCCGTTCCGTCTTTCAGCAGGAAATATAGGGAGGATAGGACTATTGTCAATAGGGGACATCCGTCGGTGGTCGATATACCCTCCGCTGGTTTCCGGGGGAAACGACTCATGCTGCGGTTTTGTCCAACCTGCGCCTCGCGACACGCGATGAAGCGATTTGAGGGTGAGACTTTCACCGTCCAGCACGCTGGCAGGGCTGAGGCCGTCAGCGGATTGACCGGCTGGCGCTGCGAAGCCTGCGGCGAGATCGAGTTCGACGATACGAGCGTCCGCCGCTACGCCGCGACGGGCGATGGCCTCGTGATGCAGGACCGCGCCCGGCGAACACAGGCACGGCGCGAAGTGGAATAGGTACTACGCCGCGCGCCGGGCCGGCCGCTTGCGGGGGCCGCTGGTAACGCGCAACTCCAGCCCGTCGCGCTTCTGCAGATAGCCGATCACGCCGAACAGGTTGCGCGCCTGCGGATTGCCGCGCGGGCCGAACATGCGGATCAGGCTCTTGGACGGCGTGCCGATGGCGCGGCCCAGCCGTTCGAAGCCGTCGGTCGCCTTGATGTAGTCGCGCAGGATCGTCTTGCCGGTGTCGACGTCGCCCGCGAGCATCGCCTCGACGGCCTGCTGGATGAGGGCCTGGCGGAAGGCCGGGTCCGAGGCGATGTAGCCGTCGATCAGCTCGCGCACGCTGCCGGTGAGGGGAGGCTTGGCTCGCTTCGTCTTGATCATGTCTCGCTCCGCTTGCGGCGTTTGTAGTCTTCCCAATAGGCGTGAGCCGCCTCGATGTCGCGCTGCTGACGGTTCTTCGATCCGCCGACCAGCAGGATGATCAGAAGATCGCCATCGCGGCCGAAGTAGAGCCGATAGCCCGGGCCGAAATCGAGACGCCGCTCCTGCACGCCACTGCCAACGCTCTTCACGTTGGAAAGATTACCGCGCGACAGTTGCACCAGGGCCGTGGCGACCCGCGCCCGCGTGACGCTGTCGAGTCCATCGAGCCAGCGCTGAATCGGCCGGCGCCCCACCGGATCGATATAGTCGCGCAGTTCGATCATGGGGAATGGGTAACGTATCTGTTACCATTAGTCAAGGAGCTGCTACATCCTCGTTGGATCTCGCCCCTCAGCCCTATTGATTTCAGCCACCGCCGAAAGGGCCGCGCATGGGCCGGCTCAATCGGGGACCTATACTGCGGCGGCGATCGTCTTCGTTCTCTTCATCCTCCGATCTGCAACCATAGCGAGCTTTCGTTCGTCTCGTTTCTATGGAATCATTTCTCGGGATAATAGGCGGCCTCTGCGGCCCCAATAACGCTGATTTGGAATCGCTGCGGTAGTGCGGAGCGGGTGTGACGACATGACCAGTCCGATAATGTCCGCGCTTAGTTTGTTTGAGGCGGCCGAAGCAAACTTGGAGAAGCTTGAGCGGCTATGGGCAAAAGCCGAATCGCTAATGCCGTCTGGCATCTCTTTTGGAGAGAGCCCGGAATATGACGATACACGTCGGGCTCTCAATGCGGTCGTTGCGGCCTTGCCCAAGATCGATGGTTGGAAGCCAGGTATCGACCTTCCCAATTTGAATGTGATTGCACAGAGTCGCTTCGATGCAATGGAAGTAGGAGAGCTTGACGCGCAGGTCGGCGTGGAAGATTGGGTTAGCGAACCGGGCCGGCTCATTCGTGAGTACAGATTTAAGCTTCGACAGAAGCGTAGAGAACTGACCCGAGGATCCCTGATCGATCTCATTGCGGGTATCGACCAAACCTTACACGCAATTGGGAGCGAGATCGGCGATGCTCCAAATCTCGCAATGGATCCGCCACATTGGGATGAACTGAGGTCTCAAATCGACCAGCTTAGCGTCCTGCTTGGGAATGCAGTGCCGCGTCAGGCGCGATGGTCGGACTTAATGCGTCATCTTCATTTTGGAACAATTGGTGATTTTAACGATATCGAGAAAATGGACTGGCCGGCTGCGAAAGCCGCAATCACCAGTGGGCTTTATGGAGAAGACGAACCAATTCCCGTCCCAGTAGACGACCTGTCGAACGTTGTTGCCGCCAAGCCACGTGGGCAAGTGTCGTTGAAGCTGGAGTGGCAGAAGATTGACGAAGAGCAGTTCGAGCGGCTGATATTTCAACTGATATCATCAGAACAGGGCTACGAGAACCCTGAATGGTTGATGAAAACGAACGCACCGGATCGGGGTCGCGATCTGTCGGTTACCCGCGTTATGATAGATAACCTCTCGGGGACGTCGAGGGCGCGGGTAATCATTCAGTGCCGACACTGGCTAACCAAAAGCATAAGTCTTCCCGACGTATCATCGGTCAAGGAACAAATGACCCTTTGGAGTGATCCGCCTGTTGGCGTTCTCGTCGTGGCAACGAGTGGCAGATTTACGGCTGATGCCGTGCAATGGATCGAGAGGCACAACGCCAGTCAGCAATCCCCTAAGATTGACATGTGGCCGGAGAGCCATCTTGAGCGGCTGCTGGCTGCTAGGCCGGCGTTAATCGCAGAGTTCTCACTTCGATGAACCTGCCCACATGATCTCCGAATGGACCGACATTGTGCGTTGGTCTCTGTCATTGCTGTTCCCAGCTATCGCGGGTCTAGTCGGCGTTTGGGTCGGGGCCAAACTGACTGATCGTCGTGAGGTTGAAAGACGCCGTCATGACTTTGTCGCCCGTCAGCTTTCAGAGTTTTATGCGCCGCTGCTTGGCATTCGAATGGAGATACGTGCGCGAAACGACCTGCGCAACCGCATAAGTGAATTGTCAGGCAAGGCGTGGGGCGATCTCGTCGAAGGGTTACGCGGCGCACACGTCTCCGTCATGCAGGAGTTAATCGACAAGAGAGGCCCAGAGTTCAGCGCGATCATCGATCACGACAATCAACAACTTCGAGATGCAACGCTTCCTGCATATCGAAGGATGGTGGAGATATTTCGAGACAAGTTGTGGCTTGCCGAACCTGAGACGCGGCCAGCGCTAGTTGATCTTATCGAATTCGTTGATATCTGGGATCGCTTCTTGGCTCAGAGTTTGCCGCACGAAGTGTTGACCGACTTAAAACACTCTGAGGAGAAGCTTCGCGCATTCTATGCCAATCTTCAGGCGACCCACGATGGCTTGCGTAGCGTGCTTTCAGGTAAGGCGTAGTTAGAAATTCAGCCGTGTCCACTTGGTTAATTCTAAAGCCTTCGAGGAGTAATTGTGGACTGGGACAGGTACCTTCCAGCGATACTCGGCATTGTTGTGGCTCTAACTACGGGCCTCTTGGCGCTGACGGGCGTTTGGCTCGCCAATAGAAACAATCAACGTCAATTGGACCAGCGATTGCGCCACGAGGCAGTGGAGGCCAAGAGAGAAGTCTTACGCGGGCGACTAGAAGAGCTTTATTCTCTCGTCAGCAGCTGGTCGAATGATGTTGTCACTCACCACATCATGTATCAACGCGTAATGGTTGGTGAGCTTTCATATAATCAGGCATTAGACTTGACGATTTCGTCAAAGAAGACGGGCGACGCGAATCGACTATTCACATTGGCTGAACTCTACTTCCCTGCAACGCGAGAGGCCCTTGAGAATCTAAAGCAATTACGAGATGAAGCGGCCGCGATTCAGAGCAGCTTCAAGCGAGAGTATAAGCAAGGGAACACCGCTAGCGCCAAGCACGCTGATGCCCTGATTGCAGTGCTTGATCGCTTCAATTCTGCCGTTCACGATTATCAGGGAATTTTGGCGGCATATGCTGCTGACGTTGACCCGTCCAAGTAGGTGATCCAATTAATGTTGAGGATAATTCGTCAAAGGGATCGTAGAGGCATTTGTGGGAGCACATCTATTTTCCATCCTCATTGACGCCCGCCCCAGCCTCAGCCGCAATGTCATGGCATCACCCCTCATCACCCGCGAAAGGGCAGCGGCATGGACCGCCTCGAGCGCGCCGACCATCTGACCGATCCCACGGCCCGTGCCTTCATGGTGCAACCATGACCGATCGCGCTTCGCTTCGGGCGCAGGGCGAGGCCATGCGTCAAAAACTGTTCGGCGACGACGACGGCGCGCCCGCCCTCATGCGGACGCTCAATACCGAGGCGAGCTACGGCGCGATCTGGAGCCGGCCGGGCCTGGCGCTCGACGACCGCATGGTGCGCGCGCTCGCAGCCCTCGGCGCCGTCCAGCGCCTGCCCAAGCTCGGCCGCCATGTCGGCGCGGCGCTCGACCATTGAGCGAAGCCCTCACCGGGTCGTCCTGACCGCTCTCCAGCTTCCGTTCGGCTCGCTATTTCTGTATAACATAAATATGACCAGGTCGATAATTGTTAGACAGGAAAAGCCACGCGTGGGACGCCCCCGAACCGGGCAGACGCCACTTGTCGCTTTCCGGCCTCCAGCTCAACTGCTTGACGCCATTGACGCTTGGGCGCGGGCCACGAAAGTCACACGCTCCCAGGCGATGCGCCTGTTGATCGAAGTTGGCTTGACGGCAGCACGCCCCAAGCGATGACGCTACGGCTGCCGTCTTGAACATCCGCATGCTCTGTTGCCGTTGTCATGAAAGAAGTGTGCTTGCGGCAAATCACGGAAGCGATGAAGTCGAACAAGATTTCGCGCAACGGGGCTGCAGCGCGAAAGCGGGGTCATCGCGGTCCCTGAGCCGACGTTGACTCCTGCCTCCACCTCAGCCGCAATGTCCCGGCACCACCCCCGAAAGGGCCGCGCATGGACCGCGTCGAGCGCGCTGACCACCTTCTGAACGACCCCATCGCCCGCGCCCGCGCGCTGGGGCCGGCGATTGCCGCTGCGGGCGACGAGATCGAGCTGAAGCGCCGCATTCCCTCTGCGCTTCTATCCGCGCTGCACGAGGCGCGACTGTTCCGGCTGCTGCTGCCGCGTTCGGCCGGCGGCGATGAGGTGACTCCGGGCCAGTATCTCACCGCGATGGAAGAGGTGGCGCGCCACGACGCCTCGGTCGCCTGGAACCTGTTCGTCGGCAACAGTTCCGCGCTCGTGGGGGCCTATATCGCGCTCGATATCGCGCGGGAAATCTGGCGCGATCCGCACACCGTCGTGAGCTGGGGGCCGCCCAACGAGGCGCGCGCCCGGGCAGTGCCCGGCGGCTACCGCATGACGGGCCGCTGGGATTTCGCCAGCGGCTGCCGCGCCGCCAACTGGATGGGCGCGCACGGGCTGGTCGAGGAGGCGGACGGCTCGCTGCGCCTCAACAGCTACGGCCGGCCGGGCCAGCGCATCCTGTTGTGCCCGGCGGGGCAGGCGACGCTGCTCGACACCTGGAACACCATCGGGCTGCGCGGCACGGCGTCGGACTCCTACACGTTCGACGACGTGTTCATCCCCGAGGCCTATTCGAGCCAGCGCGAGGATCCGGCGCTGCGCCGCGAGACCGGCCCGCTCTATTCCTTCACCCATGCCGGCCTCTATGCCGTGGGCGTGGCCGCCGTGGCCTTCGGCATCGCCCGCGCCATGCTCGATGCGCTGGTCGAGCTCGCGACCAAAAAAGCGCCGCGCAATCTCGGCCGCATGGCCGACAGCCCGACCGTGCAGGCCGATGTGGCGCGCACCGAAGCGCGGCTGGGCGCGGCGCGGGCCTATCTGCTGGAGATCGTGGGGTCGCTCTATGAGCGCGCCAGCCCCGAGGCGCCGATGGACATTCCCGCCCGGGCGCGCGTGCGGCTGGGCTGCACGCATGCCATCCACACCGCCATCGAGACGGCGGACTATGTCTACAAGGCCTGCGGCGTCGATGGCATTTTTCCCGGCAGTCCCTTCGAGCGCCGCTTCCGCGACATGCACACGCTCAGCCAGCAGATCCAGTCGCGCGGCGCCCACTACGAGGCGGTGGGCCATGTCCTGCTGGGCGGGCAGCCGCCGGTGTTTCTGTAAGTCTCAGTAGCGGAAGGTGATGCCGACGGTGAAGAACTTGGCGTTCACCGTATCGAAGAAGCTGCCGGCCAGGAGATCGAACTCGAGCGGCCCGTCGTTCGGCCGCCAGCGCAGGCCCATCTGGGCGCCGGTGAAGCCGGGTTGCCGGCCGAACACTTCCAGCATCAGGCTGACTTCCTCCCACCCGATCTTGCTTTCGATCTGGGCACCGTAGAACAGCGCGTTCTGAAACTGGGCAAAGCCGAGGTAGCTCCAGCCGGCGTTGAGGTTGAGGCGCGCCTTGTCGTTGAGCGGGATCGACACCGGCAGGATCAGCGACGCCAGCGAGAGTTCGCCGGTGCGCACATCGACGCCGGCGTTGAAGACGAGCCCGAGGCCGACGCCGGTGTCCTGCGGGATCAGGTTCAGTTTCAACGCCGGTCCGAGAAGCTGGTCGGAGGTGCTGGTCTGGCCGTACCAGTAGTGCTGGAACTGCAGGCCGAACTCGAGCCTGGGCAGCGAGGAGAGCGTGCAGGTGTTCTGGGCGTTGGCGTAGCCGCCGCCACCGCTGCCGCCATCGAAGCCCGTCACCCAAGTCTCGAACTGGCAGGTGCCGGGATCGACGACTTCCGAATCGTCGACGATCTGGGCGCCGCCCGCCGCCCACGCCAACGGCCCCGGCGCAACGACCGGCAGGAGCGGCAGCAGGAGCAGGATGAGGAGGCGGGTGAGGCCGGGCAGGGGGCTGGGTTTCACGCGGCCGGGACTTTTCCCGGATTCTCCCGCGGGCGCAAGTGCAGATCGGATTTCATCCATGGGCAGGTCTCTCAAAACCGGACGGTGACACCCCCGGTGAAGAATTTCGGGCTGGTCGCATCGAAGGAATTGCCGGCCAGTATGTCGAAGTCGACCCAGCCGTCGTTCGGTGTGTAGCGCAAGCCGATCTGGGCGCCGGTGATGCCCGGCTGGCGGCCGAAGAATTCCAGCATCAGGCTCAGATCCCCCGCAACCCTGGACTCGACCTGGATGCCGTAGAAGGCCGCGTTCTGGTTGTCGTCGCCGGCGAGGTAGTTCCAGCCGCCGTTGACGTTGATCTTGACCTTGTCGTTGAGAGGGATCGACACCAGCGTGGTCAGCGAGGCGATGCCGACGGTGCCGGTCCTGAGGTTCATGCCGGCGTTGAGATTGAGGCCGAGGCCCACGCCCGTGGCTTCGGGGATGAAATTGACCTTGAAGGTGGGCCCGAGCAGCGGCGCATTGATGTCCTCGTCCCAGTAGTGCTGGATCGTGGCGCCCATTTGGATTCGGGGCATGCGCTCGGACGTGCAGGCCGGCCCGACGTTGAGGTAGCCGTCGCCCGGCACGAAACGCGTGACCCAGGTCTCGATATGGCAGGTCCCCGGGGTCTCGACCTCGGAATCGTCGACGATGTGGGCTCCGCCGGCGGCCCAGGCGTCAGCGCCGAGCACCAGCACCAGAACCAGCACCAGAACCAGCACAAGGGCAAGCAGCAGAGCCCCAATATTGTGGTGTCGGGCCGGGATCACCGGCCCAATGTCGACGTTCCAGGTTACGCCCAGAAGTCGGCCGATCCCGGCGCGCGACGGGCAGCCCGGCGTGTTACAAGGCCGCGACAATCGCCCCTGGGAAGAGGAGCCGAGAACCGATGAGGGTGCTTCTCGTCGAAGACAATGCCGAGCTCGTTTCCCTGTTGAAGAAGGGCCTTTCCCGGGGAGGCGTCGAGGCCGACTCGGTGGGCACCGCGGGCGACGCCTCGCATGCGCTCGCCACAATGAGCTACGCCGCGGTCGTGCTCGATCTCGGCCTGCCCGACGAGGACGGCATCAGCCTGCTGCGCACCCTGCGCCGCGGCGGCGACGCCACACCGGTGCTGGTGCTGACGGCGCGCGACGGCGTCAGCGACCGCGTCACCGGCCTGCGCGCCGGGGCCGACGACTATCTCGCCAAGCCGTTCGCGATGGAGGAACTCATCGCCCGGATCGAGGCGCTGCTGCGTCGTCCGGGCAGCCTGCTCGGTCGCCGGCTTACCTCCGGGAACGTGTCGCTCGATACCGAGGGCCGCCAGATATTCGTGGCCGGCGCCACGCACGCCTTCCCGGCACGCGAGACCGCGGTTCTGGAAATCCTCCTGCGGCGCAGCGGCAACGTGGCGCCAAAGCGTCTGTTCGAGGATCACCTGTTCGGCCTGTCGGGCGACATCGGCTCGAATGCGGTGGAGGTCTACGTCCATCGCCTGCGCAAGCTGCTGATCGATACCGGCGCTACGGTGAAGATCCACACCGTGCGAGGTGTCGGCTACCTGCTGACGGAGGAAAAGCCCGGGTGATCCGCTTCCGCTCGATCATCTCGAGGGTCGTGGCGCTGCAGATCGTGGCGATCGGCGTCGCGTCCGTCCTGATGCCGCTGGCGCTGTTCTGGCTGCTCGACCAGACGGCCAACAATCTCCACCGCGACGCGCTGCTGAGCCAGGCTGCAACCGTCGGCAGCTTCCTGCGCTCGCAGCCTGGCGGCGGCGTGGCGCTCGACGTGCCGACCGATGCACGGCCGCTCTATTCCGACGGCTACGGGCTCTATGCCTACACGGTGCTCGATGGGTTGGACCGGGTGCTGTTCTCTTCACGTAACGACGGCGCCGCGCTGTTTCCCCCCGAGGAGGCACCGGTGGGCGAGTGGGTGACGCGGCCGCGCCCGTCGGGAACGGTCCTGTTCGGCGTCACGGTGATCCGTCCGGTCGGCGAGCACGTCTACCGCATCCAGGTCGGCCAGGACCTTTCCCATCGCGACGTCATCATCGACGACATCGTCACGACTTTCTTCACCAGCGTCGCCTGGATCATCTTTCCCATCCTTTTGATGCTGCTGCTGATCGACATACTGATCTTCCGGCGTGCGCTCGAGCCAGTGCGCGAGGCCTCGACGACGGCGGCGGCGATCGGCCCGACACGAACCGATGTCCGCTTGCCCGAGCAGTCGATGCCGGCCGAGATCGTGCCGCTGGTTCATGCCGTCAACCAGGCGCTGGAGCGCCTCGAGGCGGGCTACCGTGCGCAACGCGAGTTCACCGCCGACGTGGCGCACGAGCTGCGCACGCCGCTCGCCATCATGCGCGCGCGGGTCGACGCGCTCGATCCGGGCCTCACCCAGGAGGCATTGCGCACCGACATCGTCGGCATGGCCCGCACCGTGGGCCAGGTCCTCGATATCGCCGAACTCGAGAGCTTCGTCGTTGGCGACGATGCCAAGGCGGACCTGCACGCCGTCTGCTCCGAAGCCGTTGCCTTCATGGCGCCGCTGGCGGTCGGCCTCTCCAAGACGATCGCACTGACCGGTGCCGAGGGGCCGGTTTGGGTGCGCGGCCATGCCGATGCACTGTTCCGGGCCGTGCGCAATCTGGTCGAGAACGCCATCCGGCACACGCCGGCCGGCGGCTCGATCGAGGTCGAGGTCCTGGCCGACGGCGCCGTCCACGTTCTCGACGACGGTCCCGGTGTCCCCGAGGACGATCACAAGTCGATCTTCCGGCGCTTCTGGCGACGCGACCGGACGCGGGCCGACGGCCGCGGCCTCGGCCTCGCCATCGTCGCCCGCGTCGCCGAGGTGCATGGCGGTTCCGTCGGCGTCGAGAACCGGCCCGAAGGTGGTGCGATGTTCACGTTGAGGCTGCAGCCTGCCTGAGCGGGGTGGCCGCCGCGGCGGCTGTGGTGAGACGGCAATAGCTTTGCTGCCCGGGCTCGCCCTATGATGGCGGCGAGGAACGAGCGCCCGCAGAGGTGCGCACCCGGGAGACGCGTCAATGAGCCTGGCTCTTGTATAGCTACATCGCGCGACGGCTGGCGTTCGGCGCCCTGACGATCGTCGGCGTGTCGATCATGGTCTTCGTGGTCATGCGCATCCTGCCGGGCGATCCTCTGGTGGCGATCTTCGGGCCCGAGGGCATGACCAAGCTCACCGAGGAGCAGCGGGCCCACTTCATGAAGGATCTCGGCCTCAGCGATCCGCTGTGGGTACAGTATTTCGACTGGGTGAAGGCCATACTGGCGGGCAACTTCGGCCGTTCGTTCTTCCGCTCCGAGGACGTCGCCGACATGATCCTGCGGCGTGGGCCCCTCACCGCCGAGATCGCGTTGCTCTCGGTATTGATATCGTGGGTCGTCGGCATTCCGGTGGCGATCGTGAGCGCCTTGCGGCCCAACAGCTGGGCCGACAGCATCGTGCGATTCGTCAGCATCCTGTTCCTGGCGGTGCCGGGCTTCTGGATCGGCATGCTGATCGTGCTGGGGCTGCTGTTCTGGTTCGGCTATCGCGCGCCGATGGCGGGGGCGGCACTTTTCGTCGATCCGATCGCCAACCTGCAGATCGTGATTGGCCCGGCGATCGTGCTGGGTTTGGGCCAGGCGGCCTATATCGCGCGCATGGCGCGCTCCAGTCTGCTGGAAGTGATCCGCGAGGATTATGTGCGCACGGCGCGGGCCAAGGGGCTGAACGGCCGGCTGGTGATTTCGCTGCATGCGCTGCCCAACGCCATGCTGCCGGTGATCACTCTGTCGGGCGTGCTGATGGGACTGGTGCTGGCGGGCTCGATCCCGGTCGAGCGCGCCTTCGGCACGCCGGGGCTGGGTTTCGCCATGTTCACTGCAGTGAGCGAGCGCGACGTCTTCGTCATGCAGAATCTGGTGTTCCTCTATGCCGTGGTGTTCGTGGTGCTGAACATCTTCGTCGACCTTGCGATCGCCTTGCTTGACCCCAGGATCCGCTACCAATGACCGTGACCTCTCCCCTCGATCCGGTGCTGCCCGTGGCGCCCTCGCGGCTCAGGAATTTCCTGGCCGGCGTCCGCCGCTTTTTCCGCCGCGCGCCGCTCTCGGCCTTCTGGGGCTGCATTGCCGCCGCGATTGTCTTCATGTCGGTCGCGGCCCCCGTCATCGCGCCCTATCCGCCTCTGAAATCCGACTTCCGCGCCATGCAGAAGCCGCCCGATGAGAAACACTGGTTCGGCACCGATCAGATCGGCCGCGACACGCTCAGCCGCGTGATCTATGGCAGCCAGGCCTCGCTCACCGTGGCCTTCGGCGCAGTACTGTTCGGCACCACGCTGGGCGCGTTATGGGGGCTGGCCTGCGGCTATTTTGGCGGCCGCTTCGACATGTTCAGCCAGCGGCTGATCGAATTCCTGCAATCCTTCCCCGACCTGATATTGGCGATGGCGATCGCCATGGCGCTGGGAGGTGGCCTCGGCACCGTGATCGTGGCCATTGCCGTCACCCGCATTCCGTTCGGCGGCCGTGTCATCCGCTCGGTCGTGCTGTCACTCAAGGAGATGCAGTATGTCGAGGCAGCGCGCGGACTCGGCGCCTCGCACAAGCGCCTGATGTTCCGCCACATCCTGCCGCAGTGCGTGGCGCCCTATCTCATTCTCGCCACCACCCATCTCGGCGTCGCCATCGTCATCGAGGCATCGCTGGGGTTCCTGGGCGTCGGCATCCCGCCACCCAACCCGACCTGGGGCAACATGCTGTCGGATGCGCTCAACTCCGGCCTGATCCCGCCGTGGTGGCTGGTGTTCTTCCCGGGCGCCGCCATCACGCTCACCGTGCTCGCCTTCAACCTGCTGGGCGACGGCATCCG
>CAMDOT010000034.1 GCA_945903635.1 Rhizobium sp. Q54
TAACACCTTCGGGCATCTCTGCGGGTGGCGTGCCGACCACGGTGACCTTGCCCGCCAATTCAGTCAGTTCCTTGGCTTCGAGAGCGGCCCAGCCCTCGGCGCCGGCGACAATGACGGGCAGGCCGGTATAGAGCGGCCCGTCACAGGCGGCGCAATGGGAGAGGCCGTGGCCTTCGTATTCGTCCTCGTTCGGAAGGCCGAGCCGACCCTTGTTGAGGCCGGTGGCGATCACCACGGCGCGGGCGGTGTGGCGTTCGCCGTCTGCGGTCTCGACCGTCCACGGGCCGCTGCCGGAAAGCTTCACCACCTCGCCGAAGCCGATTTCGACGCCGGCGACGACGGCATCGTCGGTCAACTGGGACGCCATCTGGGTGCCGGTGAAGATTTCGTCGAAGTCGTGCAGTTCGTTCAGGTTGATCAGCACGCCGCCCGGGGCAAGCTTGTCGAGGCACAGGCACTTGAGGCCGGCACGGGCGGCTTCGGTGGCGGCGGTGAGGCCGGCCGGACCGGAGCCGACGACAACGAGGTCGTAAGAAGGATTGTCCATGGTGGCACTAATCGGGATTTGGAGGCCGAAGTGCAAGCGGCTTGACTCGGAAAGCTTTCATACCTAGCATAACTAGGTATGAAAGCTGAAATGCTTAAAGGACACCTCGATGCCATCGTGCTCGCCGCATTGGAGGCGGGACCGGCGCACGGCTACGCCATCATCGAAACCATCAAGCGCGCCAGCGCCGACACGTTCGACCTGCCGGAAGGCACCGTCTATCCGGCACTTCATCGCCTGGAAGAGGCGGGCCTGCTCTCCAGCGCCTGGATGACGCCACCCGGCGGCCGCCGTCGTCGCATGTATTCGCTGACCAAGGCGGGAACGGCCACCCTCGCGGATCGCCGCAAGGCATGGGGTCGTTTCTCGCACGCCGTCAATGCCTTGCTCGGAGGACGCGCATGGCCGGCGTAATCGACGAATATGTGGCCACCTTGCGGCGCGATCTCGACTTCGACCCGACGCTCGCCCGCCGTCTGGCGGACGAAGCGGAAGCCCACCTCCGGGAGGCCGCCGAGGCGGACCCGGCATGGCCGTCGGCCGCGGCCGAACAGCGGGCGGTCGCCCGCTTTGGTCTCGCCCGCGAGATCGCCGCGCAGTTCGCAGCCGATGCGGTCGAGCGTCAGTCGAGGCGTACGTGGATCATGCTGGCGGCGACGGTCGCCGTCACTTTTGTCGCGATGCGGCTCCGTGTCGTGTGGCTCGACGATCTCGGCCTCTCGATGTCCTCGCTGGCTCCGCTGATCGATCGCTACGCCTTCGTTGCCGCACTGGCCGTCGGCACGGTCGGCTGGTTCGCCTTTCGCAGCTCGCTGGCGCCGTTGGCGGTCTGCCTCGGCGGCCTCGCGGCATCGATCGCGGCAGGCATCGTCCGTGCCGGCCTGTTCGCCGATGGCGCGCCGCTCCACGTCCTGCTGGCCGCAGCCGGCGAGATCGCCTTGATCGGTTTGCTTTCATGGCACGTCTTCGGCCTGCACCGGCGGCTGCGTCGGACGGCTGCTCTGAGGAGGGCGGGATGATTCACGGCTGGCGATTGGTCGGTGTACTGTCGGTCCTGATGGGGGCGATGACGGTCGGGTTCATCGCCGGCCACGGCTGGGATGCCGAGGGCATCCGTCTCGCGATCCGCGCCACGGCGCGAACGTCGCTGGTGCTCTTTGTCATGGCGTTCACCGCGAGCGCATTGGCCGACCTGCTGCCCAGCGAGGCGACGCGCTGGCAACGCCGCAACCGGCGCTACCTCGGCGTTTCCTTTGCTGTCTCGCACTTCATTCATCTCGGAGTGATCCTTGCGCTGGCGTCGGTCGATCAGGCGCTGTTCTGGAAGCTCACGAATATCTCGACGATCGTGCTGGCGGGCTCGGCCTATCTCTTCATCGCCGCGATGGCGGCAACCTCGTTCGATCGCACGGCGGCGTGGCTCGGCCCCCGCAAGTGGCGGCTGCTGCATCTGGTGGGCGGCTGGTACATCTGGATCAGCTTCGCCGTCGCCGTTGGCAAGCGCGTACCGCTCGATCGCTTCTATTGGCCGATGGCGGCGCTCGTGCTGGCTGCTGCAATCGTGCGGCTGCTCGCCATGTCCCGTCGCAACCGCCGGCAGGCCGCGATCGGCGCCTCTTAAGGACTCTCTTCCCGTAGTCCGCCGCGACGAAGAAGCCATGGCCCGCGATTTGCACACGGGTCATTTTGAGATCGTCCATTCCAATCCGCCCCGGAAGGCCGGTACAGTCTTGCAGGTCTTGCTGGAACCGTCGTAGGTCCCAGGGCAGGGGGAACGCAAGGGTATGGCGTATTTTTCGCAGCAGCTGATCAACGCCATCACGCTGGGAGCCATCTACGGCCTGATCGCCATCGGCTACACGATGGTCTACGGCATCATCGGCATGATCAACTTCGCCCACGGCGAAGTCTTCATGATCGGCGCGTTCATCTCGTTGATCGGATTCTTGATCTGCAGCTTTCTCGGTATCGGTTCCGCCCCCGTGGCGATCCTGCTGGTGTTGCTGATGGCGATGGCCTTTTCCGCCGTCTACGGCTGGGCGGTCGAGCGGGCGGCCTATCGGCCCTTGCGAGGATCGTTCCGTCTGGCGCCGCTGATTTCCGCCATCGGCGTGTCGATCGCGCTCCAGAACTATGTGCAACTCGTGCAGGGCGCGCGGCCCAAGCCCGGCGGCCAGATCGTGTCGGGAGGCTTCAACCTGTTCAGCGCCGACGGCTTCGACGTCCGCGTCAGCTGGCTGCAAATCATCATCGTCGTGGTGACGGTCGTGCTGATGGCGGGCTTCACCTGGCTGATCGCGCGGACGTCTCTCGGCCGCCAGCAGCGCGCCTGTGAACAGGACATGAAGATGGCGGCGCTGCTGGGCGTCAATGTCGACCGCACGATCTCGCTCACCTTCGTGCTGGGCGCGGCTCTGGCGGCCGTCGCCGGCATGCTGTTCCTGATGTATTACGGTGTCATCGACTTCTACATCGGTTTCCTGGCCGGCATAAAAGCCTTCACCGCGGCCGTGCTCGGCGGCATCGGCTCGCTGCCGGGTGCCATGCTGGGCGGTCTGCTGATCGGCCTGATCGAAGTGTTCTGGGCGGGTTACTTCTCGAGCGAGTACAAGGACGTTGCCGTCTTCGCCATCCTTGTCCTCGTCCTGATCTTCCGGCCCACCGGGTTGCTCGGCAAGCCGGAGATCGAGAAGGTCTGACGGAATGGGTGGGCGTTTCCCCTCGATGTTGAAGGACGCGGCCCTCACGGCTTTCGTCGCGGCGGCACTGGGCATTTTCATCGTCGGCTTCCGCACCGTCGACGTCGGATCGCGCACTGGCCTCAGCTTCGACTACCAGTTCGCCGATCTCGCCGTCGGGGTCGTCGCTATCTTCGTCGGCCGTCTCGGTCTGTCCCTGGCGGCGGCAGGCCTGCGCTGGCCGGTCGTGGCTCTGGGGGTGGCGATGATCGCGGTGGGGGCCTCGCCGCTAAAACTGCCGTCGGGCTTCCTGCATTGGTTCGTGGCATTGGGCGGCGTGATGCTGGTGATCCGTGGCATCTGGCCATGGGCCCGTGGCACCATGACGGCCGCGGCAGGGACGCCCACGGGCCTGGCCCTGGGCCGGGCCGGCACGAAATGGTTCGGCTGGCTGTTGCTCGCGGCCGCGGTGCTCCTGCCGTTCACGCCGGCGGCCGATCAGAAGACCATGGATCTCGCGGTCCTGATCCTGACCTATGTGATGCTGGGGTGGGGTCTCAACATCGTGGTCGGCCTCGCCGGCCTCCTCGATCTCGGCTACGTCGCCTTCTATGCCGTGGGGGCCTATTCATATGCGCTGCTCAGCACTCAGCATGGTCTGGGATTCTGGACCGTGCTGCCGCTCGCCGGGATGATGGCTGCGCTCTTCGGCATCGTGCTGGGCTTTCCCGTCCTGCGGCTGCGCGGCGACTACCTCGCGATCGTCACCCTGGGCTTCGGTGAGATCATCCGTCTGGTGTTGCTGAACTGGGTCGATTTCACCAACGGTCCGGCCGGTATCGGCTCCATCCCCGGTCCGACGCTGTTCGGCGCGGTGTTCTCCGAAACGCCACCGGCCGGGAAACAGACCGTGTCGGAGATGCTGGGCATCACCTTCGACGGCAACCATCGCCTGATCTTCCTCTATTACATCATCCTGCTGCTGGCGCTGATCACCAACATTTTCACCCAGCGCATGCGGCGGCTGCCGGTCGGTCGCGCCTGGGAAGCGCTGCGCGAAGATGAGACTGCCTGCCGGGCGCTTGGCATCAATCCGACCAACACCAAGCTCACGGCCTTCGCCATCGGCGCCATGTTCGCGGGCTTCGCCGGCTCGTTCTTCGCCGCCAAGCAGCGCTTCATCAGCCCGGAGAGCTTCGCCTTCATCGAATCGGCGATCATCCTCGCCATTGTCGTGCTGGGTGGGATGGGCAGCCAGATCGGCGTTGTCCTGGCTGCGGTGCTGCTGATCGGACTGCCGGAATGGTTCCGCGACCTCGGCAACTACCGAATGCTGGCGTTCGGCCTTGCCATGGTGCTGATCATGGTGTTCCGGCCACGCGGCCTGATCGCCGATCGTCAGCCGTCCGTGCGATTGCATCCCGCGGGCTCGGGAGGCGGTCCGTGAGCGAACCGCTGATCGAGATCGAGCATCTGACAATGCGCTTCGGCGGTTTGCTGGCGGTCGACGATGTCTCGTTTGCCGCACGGTCGCGCGAGATCACCGCCATCATCGGTCCCAACGGCGCCGGCAAGACGACCGTCTTCAACTGCATCACCGGTTTCTACAAGCCGACGATCGGCCGCCTCACGCTGAGCGGCGGCGAGCGCGAGTATCTCCTGGAGCGCATGCTGGGTCACGAGATCGGCCAACGCGCGAAAGTGGCGCGGACATTCCAGAACATCCGCCTGTTCTCCGGCATGACCGTGTTGGAGAACCTCATGGTCGCCCAGCACAATAAGCTGATGCGCGCCTCGGGCTGGAGCATCTACGGCCTCCTGGGCTGGCGTCGCTTCGCCCGGGCGGAAGAAGCGGCGATCGGATTGGCGCGCGCCTGGCTCGAGCGCATCGACCTGATCGGCGACGCCGATCGTCCAGCCGGCGAGCTTCCCTACGGCGCGCAACGCCGGCTCGAGATCGCCCGCGCCATGTGCACCGAGCCCAGGCTTCTGTGTCTCGACGAGCCCGCCGCAGGCCTCAACCCACGCGAATCGGCCGAACTCAACCAGCTCCTCGTGTCGATCCGAGACGTCGACGGCACGGGGGTGCTGCTGATCGAGCACGACATGAGCGTGGTCATGAACATCTCCAACCACATCGTCGTGCTCGACTACGGCCGCAAGATCGCCGAGGGCGCACCGGCCGAGATCCAGAGCAACCCCGCAGTGATCCGCGCCTACCTCGGCACCGACGAGGAGGCGCTCGATGGCTGAGCCGCCGATGCTCGCGGTCAAGGACGTGGCGACCTTTTACGGTGCCATCCAGGCGCTGCACGGCGTCGATCTGGAAGTCGCCAAAGGCGAGATCGTTACGCTGATTGGCGCCAATGGCGCCGGCAAGTCGACGCTGCTGATGACCATCTGCGGCAACCCGCGGGCGCGGGCAGGGACCATCCAGCTCGACGGTGAGGATATCGTCGGCCTTCCGACCCACGAGATCGTGCGGCGCGGCGTGGCCCAGGTGCCGGAGGGGCGCCGCATCTTTCCGCGCATGAGCGTGCTGGAGAACCTTCAGATGGGCGCCACGCTCGCCGATCCCGCACACTTCCGGCAGGACATCGAGCGGGTGTTCACGATGTTCCCGCGGCTCGCCGAGCGGCGCGCGCAGCGCGGCGGCACATTGTCCGGCGGCGAGCAGCAGATGCTGGCGATCGGACGGGCATTGATGGGCAGGCCCCGGCTGCTGCTGCTGGACGAGCCATCGCTCGGCCTTGCACCGCTGATCGTCCGCCAGATATTCGAGTCGATCCGGCGCATCGCCCGCGATGACGGCGTCACGATCTTCCTGGTCGAGCAGAACGCCTTCCATGCGCTGCGGCTTGCCGATCGCGGCTATGTCCTGGTCAACGGCCGGGTCCGGATGACCGGCACGGGACGAGAGTTGCTGGCCAATGCCGAAGTCCGCGCTGCCTATCTCGAAGGCAGCCCGACATGAGCCCGTTCGACCTCTTCATGGCCGAATGGTTCGGCGACACGCTGTTCAACATCGCGCTGCTGAACCTCGTGCTGGTGGGTCCCGCATCCTTTGCCGCCGGGCACGCCGTCGCCATCACCTGGCGTCATTGGGGGCAGTTGGTGTTCTACACAGCGCTGTTGTCGGCCACGCTGCGCTTTCTCGATTATGCGCTGGGCGGTGGAGAATTGTGGTCGGTGGCCGGATTTTTGCTGGGCTGGGCGGTGCAAATGTCGATCGGCGCCTTTGCCTACCGCCTCACACGGTCGCGCCAGATGGTCCAGCAGTATCCCTGGCTCTACCGCCGCAAAGGCTTGCTGGGCTGGGAGGAGCGGCACTAAGCTATCGCCAAGACTCCACATCCGTGGGGGGAGTCAACCAAGGAGACGCGCATGAAGAAGTTCTACGGCCCGCTTGCCATCGCAGCCCTCGCCGTGATGGCAACGCCGGCATTCGCGCAGATCAAGATCGGTTCGGCCGGGCCGATGACCGGCCAGTACGCGGCCTTCGGCGAGCAGCTCAAGCGCGGCGCCGAAATGGCGGTCGAGGAGATCAATGCCGCCGGTGGGGTCAATGGCCAGAAGGTCCAGCTCATCATCGGCGACGATGCGTGCGATCCCAAGCAGGCGACGGCGGTCGCCAACAAGATGGTGTCGGACAAGGTTGTCTTCGTGGCCGGCCACTTCTGTTCCGGCTCGTCGATTCCGGCTTCCGACATCTACAAGGAAGGCAAGATCCTGCAGATCACGCCGGCCTCGACCAATCCCAAGCTGACCGACGATGCGGTAGGCAAAGGTAACACCACGGTGTTCCGTACCTGCGGCCGTGACGACGTGCAGGGCGCCACGGTCGGCGCCTACATCCTGAAGAACAACAAGAACGCCAAGGTTGCGATCCTTCACGACAAGTCGCCTTACGGCAAGGGCGTGGCCGACGAGACCAAGAAGGCCCTGAACAAGGGCGGCCTGAAGGAAACGATGTACGAGGCCTACAACGACACCGACAAGGACTTCACCGCGATCATCAACAAGATGAAGCAGGCGAAGATCGACATCATCGTGCTCGGCGGCTACCACACCGCGGGCGCGCTGATCATCAAGCAGTCGCGCGAACAGGGCCTGGCTGCGAATATGGTGGGCTTCGACTCGCTCGAAACTGCTGAATTCGCCCAATTGGGCGGCGCTGCCACCAACGGCGTGTTGATGTCGTTCCCACCCAAGGCCGAGGACGATCCCAAGAACGCGGCGCTCGTGAAGAAGTTCCGCGACGCCAAGTACAACCCGGAAGGCTACACGCTGTTCAGCTACGCAGCGGTCAAGGCATGGGCCGATGCGGCCAAGAAGGCCAAGTCGACGGACGCGGCACCGGTCGCCGCGGCCCTGCGGTCCGGCAAGTACGACTCCGCCGTCGGCGTGCTCGAATTCGACGCCAAGGGCGACATCAAGAACCCTGTCTATGACATCTATGTCTGGAAGGACGGCAAGTCGTCCCCCATCAAGAAGTAGGCGCATATCTGCAACGGAAAGGCCCGATACGAGTCGGGCCTTTTTCGTTGCGTCAGACCGGCTTGAAGCGGATCCGCCGGATCTGCGTCGGCGTCCGACCGTAGACTTCGGCGAAGACCGCATTGAAGCGCCGAAGGCTGGCGAAGCCGGCGCGGGCTGCGACATCGGCCATCGGTAGTTTCGTTTCGTCGAGCAATCGCTTGGCCTTCTGGATGCGCGTTGTCCGGGCGACCTGTAGCGGACTGGCGCCAATGTGCCTGCCGAATAGACGATCGAGATGGCGCGCCCCAATTCCCAGCCGTTCGGCCAGCGCTTCGACGCTGGCGTTGTCGAGCGCGCCGGCCCGGATCAGGCGCACGGCGCGATGCACGGTTGCGCGTGACCCCTGCCAGGCTGGCGAAAAGGGTGCTGTCTCCGGTCGGCAGCGCAGGCAAGGGCGGAAGCCGGAGGCTTCGGCGGCGGCGGCCGTTGGGTAAAATTCTACGTTCTTGGCCTGCGCCGGACGGACCGGGCAGACCGGGCGGCAATAGATGCGCGTCGTGCGCACGCCAGTGAAGAAACGGCCATCGTAGTGGCGATCGCGACCACTGCGCGCTCGCTCGCATTCGCGATGGTCGAGCGGGAGGATGGAGTCTGAATCCGGCGAGCCCGTTTTCACACTGCATGTTACTCGGCGTGATGGAACATGTCCTCGACAATCCGGTTTGGCATGCCCTGACAGGGCCGCATTGGCACCACGCGATGGGGAGGAGATCGGCGCGGCACTATCCGCGGGACATGGCGCCGTTCTCGGCGATCCTCGAGCCGGGCGATGCCGCGTACGCCGATCTCGCCGTCGATTTGCCGTCAGGCATGGAGGCGCGTCTCTTTCGGCCGCGTGAAGAGCCGCTGCCTTCCGGCTGGCGGCAGTTGGACTACTTCCCCATGCTGCAGATGATCGCGAGCAAGCCGCCGAAGCAGGTGTCCGAGGTCGGAACCCTGCTGACCGAAGTCGATTCCCGGGCAATGACCGATCTCGTGGCGATCGCCAAGCCCGGGCCGTTCGGATCCCGGACGTCGATGCTCGGTCGATACCTTGGGGTGAGGGAAGGGGATCGTCTTCTCGCGATGGCCGGTGAGCGCATGCGCTTGCCGGGCTACGTCGAGTTAAGCGCCATCTGCGTTCACCCCGAGGCACGCGGGCGTGGTTATGCAGCCGAACTTACGTTGCGGCTGATGCGGATGGCATTCGACGGCGGCGAGGTGCCGTTTCTGCACGTGCGGCCCGACAACGCCGGCGCCATCGCGCTCTACCGTAAACTGGGCTTCGAGACGCGCCGCGAACTCGTCGTGACATGGCGGCAACCGCTGTGAGCGAGAGCTGGAAAGTCGTCTGGGTTGCCTTCGTCGTCGCAGTCTTCGGCTGGGGTCTCGGCTTCTATGGGCCAGCGGTCTATCTGCCGACCCTGCATGCGACGCGCGGTTGGTCGATCGCCACTCTCTCGACGGCGATCACCGCCCATTATCTCCTGAGTGCGGCGCTGATCGCCGGATTGCCGGAAGCCTATCGTCGGTTCGGCGTCGGCAGGGTCACGATTGCCGGAGCGATACTGACTGGATTGGGGGCCATTGCGTGGGCGAATGCGCAGCAGCCTTGGCAGCTCGTGCCGGCCTTGGTGCTGAGCGGGGCGGGGTGGGCGGCCACGAGTGGTGCGGCTCTCAACGCCATGGTCGCGCCCTGGTTCGATCGCGACCGACCCAAGGCCATCAGCATGGCGTTCAACGGCGCCAGTGTTGGCGGCATTCTCTTCGCGCCGCTCTGGATGGCGCTGATTTCCATCGTCGGCTTGTCGTCGGCCGCCTTCGCGCTCGCGATCGCGATGATCGTCGTTGTTTGTCCGCTTGCTTATTTCCACCTGAAGGCACCTCGCGCTTCGGTGCAAGCAATGGCAGTGGCGCCACCATCGTCGCGTGCCACGCTGATGCGGCAACGCGCTTTCGTCACGATGTCGGCGGCTTTTGCCCTTGGCCTGTTTGCCCAGATCGGGCTCTTCGCACATCTGATCGCGCGCTTGGAACCGAATTTCGGTCCGGGGGTCGCGGCAGCGGCGATCAGTGGGATCACGCTCTGCGCCATCCTGGGGCGTACGTTCCTCGGATGGCTACTGAGCCAGAGGGACCGGCGCGTGGCAACCGCGGCGAACCTCGCGATGCAGGCGGTGGGCAGTTTGCTGCTCGCATTCGGAAACGGCAGCATGTCTCTGGCGTTGGGTTGCGTGCTGTTCGGGTTGGGTGTCGGTAACCTGACGTCGCTGCCGCCGCTGATCGCCCAGCGGGAATTCCGTCCGGCCGATGTCGGAACGGTCGTCGCACTCGTGGTGGCCACCAATCAGGCGGTCTTCGCCTTCGCGCCGGCCGTGTTCGGTTGGCTACGTGACGCGACGGACAGTTACGCCGTGGCGTTCTGCCTGGCAGCCATCGTGCAGGTTGCGGCGGCGTTGATCGTGCTCAGCGGCCGGGCCAGACGTCGCTAACGGGCCATTCCGCTTTTCCTTGCGATTTCAGGCTCTTGTGGCCCACTTCCCACGATTTTGGGGGCCGGTAGCGTGGCGACCCCGGATGTGGTACTCGGGGACTCAACAGCTAGAGGGGATCGATCGTCGAGATGGCGGGGGCCACCATCGCGGTCGCGTCGGATCATGCCGGCTTCGACCTGAAGGAACTACTTAAACGGGACCTGCAACAAGCGGGTCACGATGTGCTCGATCTCGGCACGAATTCCACCGCGTCGGTCGACTATCCGGACTTTGGCAGGGCCATGGCCGACGCCATCGCCTCGGGCCGAGCCGGTCGCGGCGTTCTGGTCTGTGGGACGGGGATCGGCATTTCGATCGCCGCCAATCGCAACCCCAAGGTGCGTGCCGCACTCGTTCACGACGAGACCTCGGCCCGCCTGTCGCGCGAACACAATAATGCCAACGTCGTGGCCTTCGGCCAGCGCCTGATCGGCACCGAAACTGCACGGGCGGCGCTGAAGGTCTTCCTGAACACCGAATTCGAAGGCGGCCGTCATGCCGGCCGCGTCGCCAAGCTTTCGAAGGACTGAATGAGATGAGTCAAGCTGCTGCCAAGATGTCCGATTCGCCACTGCCGATGTTCACGAAGAGTCTCGCCGAGGCCGATCCAGCCGTCTATGCGACGGTGAAGGGCGAACTCGACCGCCAGCGCGAGCAGATCGAGCTGATCGCCTCGGAGAACATCGTCTCCCGGGCCGTGCTCGAGGCGGCGGGTTCGGTGCTGACCAACAAGTATGCCGAAGGTTATCCCGGACGGCGCTACTACGGTGGCTGCGAGGAAGTCGACAAGACCGAGCAGCTCGCCATCGAGCGCGCCTGCCGGCTGTTCAACTGTTCCTTCGCCAACGTCCAGCCGCATTCGGGCGCCCAGGCCAACCAGGCCGTCTTCATGGCCTTGCTGAAGCCGGGCGATACCTTCATGGGCATGGCACTCGACCAGGGCGGCCATCTCACGCACGGATCGCCGGCCAACCAGTCGGGCAAGTGGTTCAAGGTCGTGTCCTACGGCGTGAAAGCCGATACCCATCTGATCGACTACGAACAGATGGAAGAGGTCGCACGCCGCGAGAAGCCAAAGCTGATCGTGGCCGGTGCCTCGGCTTACTCACGCCATATCGACTGGGCGCGTTTCCGCAAGGTGGCGGACGAGATCGGCGCCTTCTTCATGGTCGACATGGCGCACTATGCGGGCCTGGTCGCGGCTGGCGTCTATCCTAGCCCGCTGCCGCATGCCCACGTCGTGACGACGACCACGCACAAGACGCTGCGCGGCCCGCGTGGCGGCATGGTGCTCTCGAACGACGCCGAGATCGGCAAGAAGATCAATTCTGCGGTGTTCCCAGGCCTGCAGGGTGGTCCGCTGATGCACATCATCGCCGGCAAGGCGGTGGCCTTCGGCGAGGCGCTGCAGCCGGACTTCAAGAGCTATGCCCAGAACGTCATCGACAATGCACGCGCGCTCGCTGCTGCTTTGACCGAGCGCGGCCTCAAGATCGTCTCGGGCGGCACCGACAGCCACGTCATGCTGGTAGACCTGCGCCCGAAGAAGGCAACCGGCGTCTCGGCCGAGAAGGTGCTCGACCGCGCCGGCATCACGGTTAACAAGAACAGCATTCCGGGCGACCCGGAGAAGTACACGATCACCTCGGGCGTGCGGCTGGGATCGCCGGCCGGCACGACGCGCGGGTTTGGTGCAGCCGAGTTCCGCCAGATCGGTCACCTGATCGCCGATGTGCTCGATGGAATTGCCAAAAACGGCCCGGACGGGGATGCCCAGGTCGAACAAGAAGTGCGGGCCAAGGTGCATGCGCTGTGCGCCCGCTTTCCCATCTACCGCGACTGACGACGCGCCAGGCCAGAAAATAAACGGGGGGACTAGATGCGCTGTCCATTTTGCGGTCACGAGGACACTCAGGTTAAGGACTCGCGGCCGACCGACGACAATTCGGCGATCCGCCGGCGGCGCTACTGCCCGTCGTGCGGTTCGCGCTTCACCACCTTCGAGCGCGTGCAATTGCGCGAACTGACGGTGGTGAAGAAGAACGGCCAGCGCGTGCAGTTCGACCGCGACCAGCTCGCGCGTTCAATCTCCGTGGCCTGCCGCAAGCGCCCTGTCGATCCCGAGCGCGTCGAGCGCGTGGTGAACGGCATCGTGCGCCGCCTCGAAAGCTCCGGCGAGAGCGAGATTCCCTCGACGCAGATCGGCGAACTGGTGATGGATGCGCTGCGCGCGCTCGATCCGGTGGCCTATGTGCGGTTCGCCTCGGTCTATCGCAATTTCCGCGAGGCCCGGGACTTCGAGGAGTTCATCTCCGACCTCGCCGACACGGCCAGCCTGAAGGACTGATGCGATGATGCGCGCAGCGCTCGCGCTGGCGCGCCGATCGCTTGGGCGCACCTGGCCGAACCCGGCCGTGGGGTGTGTGATTGTGCGCGACGGGCGCGTGATCGCGCGCGGCCGCACCCGGGATGGCGGCCGTCCGCATGCCGAGGCGGATGCCATCGCCAATGCGCAAGAGTCGCTGAAGGACGCCACCGTCTATGTGACGCTGGAGCCGTGCGCCCATCATGGCAAGACACCGCCTTGTGCCGACGCGCTGGTCGCATCGGGCGTCGGGCGTGTGATCTCGGCCATCGAAGACCCTGATCCCCGCGTAAAGGGGCAGGGCCATGCGCGGCTGGCCGCGGCGGGTATCGCGGTCGAGGTCGGCGAGGGGGCGGCGGCAGCGGCCGAGATCAACGCGGGCTTCTTCATGAGGGTGAGGAAGGGCCGACCGCTCTTCCATCTTAAGCTGGCGAGTTCGCTCGACGGGCGGATCGCCACGGCCTCGGGCGAGAGCAAATGGATCACCGGCGAGGCCGCGCGCGCCGACGGCCATCGCCTGCGCAGCCTCCATGACGCCATCCTGGTCGGGGCCGGCACCGTCGAGGCCGACGACCCGGATCTCACCTGCCGGTTGCCGGGCCTCGGCGCCTATTCGCCTGATCGCATCGTCCTCGACTCGAAGGCCGGCTTGTCCGCGACATCGAAACTGGCGACGACGGCGCAGGCGACGCCGGTACTGCTGTTCCACGCTGGTGCTCCGGCGGCGCGTGTCGAGCTGTTGCGCCACAAGGGAATCAACGTCATTGAGGCGTCGGCGTGTGGCGAGGGACGGGTCGACGTTGCGGCCGTTGCCAAGACGCTGGGCGAGCTGGGCTATTCGAGCGTGCTCATTGAAGGTGGCGGCCAGGTCGCGGCGGCCTTCCTGCGGGCGGGGCTGGTCGACCGTATCAGCAGCTACCGCGCGGGGATCGTCCTGGGTGAAGACAGCCGCTCTGCGGTCGGTCCTTTGGCAATCGACCGGCTCGATTTCGCGCGCCGGTTCAGGCTGGTTTCCAGCCGGATTGTGGGCACCGACACACTGGAAACCTGGCACAGGCCGACTTAGGTAGAATCATGTTCACGGGCATCGTCACGGATATCGGCGAGATCGTCACGGTAACGCCGGGCGGCCAGTCGGGCGACCGCCGTTTCGTGGTGCGCACCAAGCACGACATGAAGCCGATTGCGATCGGCGCCTCGATTGCCTGCTCTGGATGCTGCCTGACGGTGATCGAGAAGGGTGGCGACTGGTTCGCCGTCGAAGTATCGGGCGAAAGCCTCGCGAAAACGCATCTTGGCGACTGGAAGGTCGGCAGCCCGCTCAATCTCGAACTGTCGCTCAAGCTCGGCGACGAGTTGGGTGGTCATCTGGTCTACGGTCACGTCGACGGCATGGGGGAGGTCGTTTCGATGACACCCGAGGGCGGCAGCGTGCGGTTCGAGTTCGAGGCGCCGGCGGATCTGGCCCGTTTCGTCGCCGCCAAGGGCTCGGTCGCCATCGACGGCATCTCGCTCACCGTCAATGAAGTCATGGGCAATCGCTTTGGCATCAACGTCATTTCACACACCCAGGCGGTCACCACCCTGGGGCGTGCCAAAATAGGCCAGAGGGTCAACCTTGAGGTCGACATGCTCGCGCGTTACGTTGCGCGATTGTTGGAGCACGGAAAATCATGAGCGCGCTCGAAAAGGACGCCTGGCGGATCACCTTCGGTGAAGTGAAGGCCGCCGCGGAAGACATCATCGAGGAAGCTCGCAAGGGCCGGATGTTCATCCTTGTCGACGACGAGGATCGCGAGAACGAGGGCGACATCGTCATTCCGGCGCAATGGGCGACGCCCGAAGTCATCAACTTCATGGCCAAGCATGCCCGAGGCCTGATCTGCCTGGCGCTGACCCGCGAGCGGGTCGAGCAGCTCGGCCTGCCGCTGATGGCGCAGAACAACGGCACGCGGCACCAGACCGCCTTCACGGTTTCGATCGAGGCCCGTGAAGGGGTCACCACCGGCATTTCGGCGGCCGACCGCGCACGCACCGTGCAGGTGGCGATCGACCCGTCATGCGGCCCCAAGGACATCGTGACACCGGGCCACGTCTTCCCGCTGGTCGCGCGCGACGGCGGCACGCTCGAGCGCACCGGCCATACCGAGGCCGCGGTCGACCTGGCGCGGCTGGCCGGCCTCACGCCGGCCGGCGTCGTTTGCGAAATCATGAACGACGACGGCACGATGGCGCGCCGCAACGACCTCATCACCTTCGCCCAGCGCCACGGCCTCAAGATCGGCACCATCGCCGACCTGATCGCCTACCGCCGCCGCTACGACTCGATCGTGAAGCGCATCAGCGAGACGGCTCTCGACAGCACCTATGGCGGCGACTTCCGCTGCGTGGTGTACGTGAACAAGGTGACGATGGCGCAGCATGTGGCGCTGGTGAAGGGTGATCCCGCGACCGGCGGCCCGGTCATGGTGCGCATGCACGCCGTCAATCTCTTCACCGATACGCTGGGCCAGCGCAGCGGTGGCCGTGGCGGCGAGATCGAAGCGTCCATGCGCGAGATCTCCAAGGAAGGCCGTGGCGTCATCGTATTGATCCGTGAGCCGCTCACCGTCGTGCTGGCTGAACAGCGCCGCCGCGCCGGCGAGCCGATCGAGCCGGCCGGCCAGGAATTGCGCGACTACGGTGTCGGCGCCCAGATCCTGATCGACCTCGGCATCAAGGAAATGGTGCTGCTGACCAACAGCAAGAAGAGCGTGGTCGGCCTGGAAGGCTTCGGCCTCAAGATCACCGGCCAGAAGCCCGTTCCCGGCCGCCGGGCCCCCTGATCATGTCGACACGGACGGAAACACCGACGGCCCGCCCGGCCGTCGACGGCGTCAAGGATGCGCGCATTCTGATCGTCGAATCGCGCTACTACGTGGACATCGCCGATGCCCTGATCGCCGGAGCCGAGCGTGAGATCAAGAAGAATGGCGCCGTCTCCGAACGTGTCGTCGTACCCGGCGCCTTCGAGATTCCCGGCGCCATCGCGCTGGCCGCGGCCAAGCAAGGGGAGCGCTACGACGGTTTCGTGGCGCTGGGCTGCGTCATCCGCGGTGAGACCACGCACTACGATTATGTTTGCGGCGAGAGCGCGCGCGGCCTGATGGACCTTTCGATCCGCGACAGGCTGGCGGTCGGCTACGGCATCGTCACGGTGAACAACGCCGACCAGGCATGGGCGCGCGCCGCCATCGACCGCGGCGACAAGGGCGGCGACGCGGCCCACGCCTGTCTCGCCATGGTGGCGCTCGGCCGCCGCTGGCGGACGGCATGAGCGACCATCCGACGCCCAGCCCCAGCCGTCGCCAGGCCGCGCGCTTGGCGGCTGTGCAGGCGCTGTACCAGTGGCAGGAAGGCCAGCACGGACCGGCCGAGATCATCGAGCAATTCATCGGCGTGCGCACCGGCGAGGCGGGCGAAGGCGGCATGCGCCGCGATGCCGACCGCCCCTTGTTCAAGGACGTGGTCGAAGGCGCCGCACAGCATAAGGAAGAACTCGAACAGATCGTGTCGGCTGCGCTGGCGCAGGACTGGACCTGGGCGCGCATCGACCGTCTGGTGCGGGCAATCCTGCTGGCCGGTGCCTACGAGCTCGTTCACCGCGCCGATGTGCCGCCGCGCGTGGTGATCAACGAATATGTCGAGATCGCCCACGCCTTCTACGACCAGGGCGAACCGAGCTTCATCAACTCCGTGCTCGACCGTGTGGCGCGCCAGGTGCGACCGGCCGAACTCGTGAAGTGACGGGACAATGGCGTCCCGTCGGTGCATCGGTGAGTTCGAACTGATTGCCCGCTACTTCGCGCCGCTCGCCCGGACTTTCGCTGGCGCCGGAGGCCTCGAAAGCGACAATGCGTACCTGCCGGCCGACGGCCGCAACGACATCGCGGTGAAGACCGACACGATCGTATCCGGTGTTCATTTCCTCGACGATGAATCGCCCGAGCGCGTGGCGGCGAAGGCCCTGCGAGTCTGCCTGTCGGATCTCGCGGCGGGTGGCGCGACACCGCTCGCCTATCAATTGTCGCTGGCGCTTCCCGAGCAATGGGAGGAGCGCTGGGTCGCGGGCTTTGCACGCGGACTGGCGGCGGATCAGCGCCGATACGGCATCGTTCTTTGTGGCGGCGACACGGTGGCGACGCCGGGACCGCTCACGATCACGATAACGGCCTTCGGCCAGGTGCCGCGTGGCAAGGGCCTCGGCCGCGGCGGCGCCCGCGCCGGCGACGACTTATGGGCGAGCGGGACGATTGGCGACGCAGCGCTGGGGCTTCGGGCGGTGCGCGGCAAGCTGAAGGGGCTTGGCGTGCGCGATCGCAAGGTCCTCGAGGATCGCTATCGGCTGCCGCGACCGCGCAATGCGTTGGGAATCCACCTGATCGGCATCGCGCGCGCGGCGGCCGACGTGTCCGACGGGCTGCTGGCCGACGTGGGCCATATCGCGGCGGCGTCGCGGCTAGCGGTACACATCGAGCGCGAAATGGTTCCGCTGTCGGCCGCGGCTCGGCGCGCATTGGCCGTCGAGCCTGCGCTGTGGGCCGACGTGCTGGGCGGGGGCGACGACTATGAACTCGTGATCGCCGTGCCGCCGCGTCGTGCTGGCACCCTGCAGGAGGCGGCTCTGCAAGCGCGGGTCAAAGTGACACGCATCGGCCGGTTCGCGAAGGGTCGGGGCGTTGGTCTCACCGTCGGCGGGCGTGCGACGCCCATCCCTCGCACCGGCTACGTTCACTTCTGATAATTCCATCACTTTGCTATTTTCGTCGCTACACCGGCTCATAGCTGGACTGCATCTGGCGCGCAGCGCTCACGGCTATTTGCTTGGGACGGGCAGGGCGCGGGCATAGAGTGCGCGCCCAATGGATGGTTCGATAAAGGTACAGGAAACGCCCGCGGCGCCGACGCCGACGCGCATGCCACCGCGATCGCTGCGCAACATTGCGTTGCTGGCGATGTGCCAGGCTTTGACGCAAAGCAGCAACACCCTGATGTTCGCTTCGTCGGCGCTGGCGGTTCTCACAATCGTCTCACCCGACATGCGAATGTGGGCGAACCTGCCGATCACCATGCAGCACCTCGGCGTCATGCTGACGGTGTTTCCCGCCTCGATGCTGATGATGCGGCGTGGCCGCAAGTTCGGTTTTCGCATGGGGTCGGTCATGGGCATGGTGGGCGCATCCCTTGCAGCCCTCGGCCTCGGCCTTGGCAGCTTCCCGGTGATGTGCCTGGGCGGCATCTTCCTCGGCAATGCCATCGCCAACATGCAGCTCTACCGCTTTGCCGCCGTCGAATTGGCGCCCGGGGCATTTCGCGCCCAGGCAATCTCCTATGTGACGGCGGGCGGCGTGATCGCGGGCATTGTCGGACCGAGCCTCGCGCGCTTCACGCCGGATCTCTGGGTGCCGCTCTTCCAGGCGAGCTTTCTGGCAGTCGTCGTCGTCCACATCATCGTTTTCGTTATTTTAGGTTTCATCGAATTTCCCGCGGTAAAGCCCGAGGATACCGCCGGGCCGCAGCGTCCCCTGTTCGAGATCGTCACCCAGCCGACCTATATGGTGGCCTGCGCCGGCGCCATCATCGCCTTCGGCGTGATGTCCTTCGTCATGGCAGCCTCGCCGCTGGCCATCGTGCAGTGCGGGCTGAGCCGGACCGAGGCGCCGATCACGATCTTTGTGCATGTCATGGGCATGTTCGTGCCGTCGTTCTTCACCGGCCACCTGATCGCCCGCTTCGGCATCTTCAACGTCATGACGGCAGGCGTCGCGGTCCTGGTGGCTGGCGTGGTTGTCGCCCTGATGGGGGTGACCGAATGGCACTTCCGGGTCACCATGACCTTGAACGGGCTGGGCTGGAACTTCCTGTTCGTTGGCGCCACGACCCTGCTCACCACCACCTACCGGCCATCCGAGCGCGGCAAGGCCCAGGCCTTCAACGATTTCATGGTCTTCGGCGTCACCACCGTGGCCAGTCTGATGGCCAGCGTGGTCCTGGAGCTCCAGGGCTGGGCCGTCCTCAACTATGTGGCGCTGGCCCTGGTTCTCGTCGCCCTGGCCGTCATTACCGTCTTCCGCTTGCGGCATCCCTCGCGCGCCTGATGCCAAGCCTTTGAGGCAATGGGATTATTCCCACTGCCTTCCTTGCGCGGACGGGGCCGTTCTGTCATTTTCCGCCCGCCTCGCGCCGGGGGGAGTCAATGACTTCGGCGTGCGCCGGGCTGAAAATGCCGCAAAAACAATAGGTTAGAAACGATGTCTTCAGTTCTTATGGCCGTCCTAGGCTGCGGCGTCATCGCCGTGCTCTACGGCGTTGTGACCGCGTCGCGCGTCATGGCTGCCGACGCCGGCACACCGCGCATGCAAGAGATTGCCCAGGCCATCCAGGAGGGCGCGGGCGCCTACCTGAAGCGCCAGTACACCACGATCGCCATCGTCGGCGTCATCGTCCTCGTCGTTCTCGCCATCCTGCTCGGTAAGTATGCGGCCGTCGGCTTCCTGATCGGTGCCGTTCTGTCGGGGGCCACCGGCTTCATCGGCATGAATGTGTCGGTGCGCGCCAATGTGCGTACCGCCGTGGCCGCCCAGAAGAGCCTGGCGCAGGGTCTCGACCTCGCCTTCAAGGCGGGCGCCGTTACCGGCATGCTGGTCGCGGGCCTCGCCCTGATCGGCGTCGGCGGCTACTACGCCGTGCTGCTCAAGATGGGTGTCGGCGGTGCCAGCCGTGACATGATCGATGCCCTGGTTTCGCTCGGCTTCGGTGCTTCGCTGATCTCGATCTTCGCCCGTCTCGGCGGCGGCATCTTCACCAAGGGTGCGGACGTCGGCGGCGATATGGTCGGCAAGGTCGAAGCTGGCATTCCGGAAGATGACCCCCGCAACCCGGCCACCATCGCCGACAACGTCGGTGACAACGTTGGCGATTGCGCCGGCATGGCCGCCGATCTGTTCGAGACTTATGCGGTGACGGTCGTTGCCACCATGGTCCTGGCGTCGATCTTCTTCGTCGCCGATCCGATGCTGGTCTCCAGGCTGATGGCCTATCCGCTGGCCATCGGCGGCGCCTGCATCATCACTTCGATCATCGGCACCTACTTCGTGAAGCTCGGTGCCAACAACAACATCATGTGGGCGATGTACAAGGGCGTGATCGTGGCCGCGGTGCTGTCGATCCCGGCCATCTGGTTCGTCACCGACTATCTGGTCGGCATGGGCACAGTGATGACGGTCAGTGGCAAGTCGTTCACCGGCATGTCGCTGTTCTATTGCTCGCTGGTTGGTCTTGCCATCACCGGCATCATCGTCTGGATCACGGAATACTACACCGGTACCGACTACCGTCCGGTCAAGGCCGTCGCCAAGGCGTCGGTCACCGGTCACGGCACCAACGTCATCGCGGGTCTCGCGATGTCGATGGAAGCCACGGCCGGACCGGCGCTGCTGATCTGCGCCGGCATCGTGACCTGCTACGTGCTGGCCGGCCTGTTCGGCATCGCCATCGCCACGACCGCCATGCTGGCGCTCGCCGGTATGGTGGTGGCGCTCGACGCCTATGGCCCGGTCACCGACAACGCCGGCGGCATCGCTGAAATGGCGGGTCTGCCGAAGGAAGTGCGCAAGAACACCGACGCGCTCGACGCCGTCGGCAACACCACCAAGGCGGTCACCAAGGGCTACGCCATTGCCTCGGCCGGCCTCGGTGCGCTGGTGCTGTTCGCGGCCTACACGTCGGACCTCGACTACTTCATCGCGCAGGGCAAGCTCGGCATCAAGGCGGTCGATTTCTCGCTCAAGAACCCGTATGTCGTGGTCGGTCTGCTGATCGGCGGTGGCCTGCCGTACCTGTTCGGCGGCATGTCGATGCTGGCCGTCGGCCGTGCTGCCCAGTCGGTGGTCGAGGAAGTCCGCCGTCAGTTCAAGGAGAAGCCCGGCATCATGGCGGGCACGGATCGGCCGGACTACGGTCGCGCCGTCGACATGCTCACCAAGTCGGCGATCAAGGAGATGATGATCCCGTCGCTGCTGCCGGTGCTGTCGCCGATCGTGCTGTTCTTCGTGATCTCGGCCATCGCTGGCCGTTCCGATGCCTTCGCGGCCGTCGGCGCCATGCTGCTGGGCGTGATCGTCACGGGTATCTTCGTCGCCATCTCGATGACGGCGGGCGGTGGTGCCTGGGACAACGCGAAAAAGTACATCGAGGAAGGCCATTTCGGTGGCAAGGGATCCGATGCCCACAAGGCGGCGGTGACCGGCGACACCGTCGGCGACCCGTACAAGGACACGGCCGGCCCGGCCGTGAACCCGATGATCAAGATCACGAACATCGTGGCTCTACTGCTGCTGGCCGTGCTCGCGCACTGAGACAGCGATATCGAACCCAACGAAAAGCCCCGATCGAAAGATCGGGGCTTTTTCTATGTCTCCGCTGAGAAAGACGAGATCGACAATGGGCGTCAGATACCGCCGCCGGTCGGTGCACCCGGATTGGGCCCGGTCTTGCTGGCCGGGTTGAACTTGCCCACGTTGCCCATCACCTGTTCCAACACCGTGAGTTCCTTGCCCGAGGTCGGCGTTATGCGCTGGACCATGACGATGTCCCGGGCTTCGGCCAGATCGTAGTTCTTGATCGCCGAGATGCGGCCGGAGTCGTTGAAGGTGATCTGGATCACCTTCTGCTGGGTGATGTCGGGCTTGAGGAACGCATACGATTCCTGCGTTTCGCTGATGAAATACCAGACGTTCGGATTGAAGGTGGAGACCGCCGACGGTGACCCGATGAGGCGCACGACGTCCTCGCGGCTTTGGGTGCCGACCTCGAGCTTCTCCGTCGAGCCGGGCGTTGCCACGAACCCGCGCTGATTGAAGTGAGGGTCGCACCCGCCCAGCGCGACAAGAGCGGGGACGAGAAGGGCGCCCACGAGGGCGGAAGAGGCAAAGCGGCGCATGACAGGCTCTGGAGTAGGGCTTGGGTTCCGAAGAAAGACGGTGCACAACATGTCGTGACGGTCGTTCCGGGTCAACCTACACCCGTGGCCGGAGGGAGTTCGATCGTGTTCCGTCGCAAGAGTGTCGAAGACAAGTTCGCTGCTGCCTTGTATCTACGAGTAGCAGAGGAGGCGCGTCGACCGCGGCTGTTCGACGCCTGCGGCATTCCCGACACACTCGACGGCCGCTTCGATGCCCTGGCGTTGCATGCCGCCCTCGCCATCGACCGCCTGCGTCGTGAACCTGACGGCGACCGGCTGGCCCAGGCCTTCTTCGACGTCATGTTCCAGCATCTCGACCTCACACTGCGTGAAATCGGTGTCCAGGATCTCGGCGTCGGTCGGCGGATCAAGATCATGGCGGAGGGGCTACACGGACGGGCGCTCGCCTACCGTGAGGCACTGGCAGGCGGGCCGACTTCCCTGGCTGAGGCCTTGCGGCGCAACGCCTATGGCGGTAGGTCGCCAGCCGACGCCGCCTTGGCCCGATTGGAAGAGCATGTCCGCGGATATGCCGAGACGCTCGTCAACACACCCCGCAACGACTTGATTAAATAGATTAATAAAATGTCAGAGAAAATTGATAATAAACAGAAATCAGAAATAGAGCGTATTGTCGACCTGGATCGGATGGGGCGCTCCGGTACGGCGCTGGACATTGTCGCCAGCGAGAGCGAATGCACAGCGCTCGCCAAGCGGTTCGATTTTCTGGGCCTGTCGGGCTTTGCTGCGCGCGTGACCGTCGATCTGCCGATCGGTGGTCAGGTCGTGGTCGAAGGCCGCTTGCGGGGAAAGATCGTCCAGGCGTGCGTCTTGAGCCTGGAGCCGGTGACCCAGATCCTCGACGATGCCTTCCGAATCGTGTTCAAGAAGGACTTGGCCGAAGAGTTCGATCCGGAAAGCGGCGAGGCGGTCCTCAATGCCCAGGCCGACGCCCCTGAGCCACTGGTTGGAAATATGCTCGATGTCGGCGAAATCGTCGCCGAGCAACTGGCATTGGTGGCCGAACCCTATCCCCGGCGGGCTGGTGTAAAACTGGAGGACGTCCTGCCCAAGTCGGGCGGGGGCGCCCGACGAGGGGCCCCGGGACAGCAGCGGCACCCCTTCGCGGGTCTGGCGGCGCTCAGGGACAAACCCCGCCGCGGCCGCTAAACTGTTGCGAGGCTAGAACGATTTGGCTAGAGAAGTCCGCCCGCCGCGCCGCTAGAGCGCGGCTCAGCTTTTTGGGGCCTGCGTTGGCGCGGGCCCGTCGTGGAGATCGTTATGGCAGTTCCCAAGAAAAAGATTTCAAAGTCGCGCCGCAATATGCGCCGGTCGCACCACGCGCTGCCGACCATGGCTTACGTCGAGTGCAAGAATTGCGGCGAACTCAAGCGGCCGCACATGGTTTGCTCGCACTGCGGGTACTATCGTGAGGACATGCCGGTTCTGGCCGACGCGACGTCGGCCGAGAAGTAGGCCGCAGGCGGCCTTGCCGGCAATGCGCTGGCACCCGACAGGCAGAGCATCCCCGTGAGCGTCGGCAAGGTCGTCCTCGCACTCGATGGTATGGGCGGAGACCACGCGCCCGACGTCGTCGTGGATGGAGCCGACATTGCCCGCGAACGCTATCCAGGTTCATCCTTTCTCCTGTTCGGTGATCCGGCTCGACTGAAGCCTCTTGTCGATCGCCGCAAGGGCTTGGCACAGGTTCTCGAGATCGTCCCGGCCGCGGATGCGGTCACCGCAGACGACAAGCCTTCGTTCGCGCTGCGCCGTCGTCGCCAGTCGAGCATGTGGCTGGCCGTGGAAGCGGCGGCCCAGGGCCGTGCCGATACCGTCGTATCCGCCGGCAATACCGGCGCTTTGCTCGCCATATCGATGGTGGCGATGCGTATGCTGCCGGGCGCGCATCGTCCGGCGCTGGCCTCGTTCATGCCGACCAGCCGTGGCGAGACGGTCATGCTGGATCTCGGCGCCAACCTCGAGTGCGATGCCGACAACCTCACCCAGTTCGCCGTCATGGGCAGCGTCTTCGCCCAGGTCCTGCTGGGCCTCAGCGAGCCCAAGGTTGGCCTACTGAACGTCGGTTCGGAGGAACTCAAGGGGCACGAGGAACTGCGCCAAGCGGCGGAGTGGTTGCGCCGTGAAGGCTCGCCCGTATCCTTTCACGGCTTCGTCGAGGGCAACGATATCGGCACCGGCATCGTCGACGTGGTCGTCACCGACGGGTTCACCGGCAACGTCACACTGAAGGCCATCGAAGGCACGGCTAAGCTTTTGATGGGCCGGACCGGTTTAGTGCGCGAAGCGTTCCGGACCTCGACCTTCGCCAAGATCGGCTACCTGTTCGCCGCGGGCGCCTGGGTGAAGCTGAGCAAGCGAGTCGACCCGCGGCGCTACAACGGGGGCGTCTTCCTTGGCCTCGACGGCATTTGCGTGAAGAGCCACGGCGGCACCGATGCGCTGGGCTTTGCCTACGCACTCGGCGTGGCGGTCGATATGGTGCGCTACGAATACAAGAGCAAGCTCGTCGAAGGTCTGGCCAAGCTGCACGAATTGACGGCGACGGCAGAAACGCCGGCGCTGCAGACTGGCGGAGGAGGCGCGTGATTCGTTCCGTCGTTCAAGGGTGTGGCTCCTATCTGCCGGAGCGCGTGGTGACCAACGCTGAGCTCGCGAAGACCGTGGACACCTCCGATGAGTGGATCCAGCAACGTACCGGCATTTGCCAGCGCCACATCGCAGCGGATGGCGAGCTGACGTCACATCTTGCGATCAAGGCTTCGGAACGGGCCCTGGCCCACGCCGGCCTCAAGGCTTCCGATCTCGATCTCATCGTGCTTGCAACGGCAACGCCGGATGAGACGTTTCCCGCCACCGCGACGCGCGTGCAGGCGGCCCTGGGCATGACCGGCGGCGCGGCGTTTGACGTGCAGGCCGTTTGCGCGGGCTTCGTCTATGGCCTTTCGGTCGCCGACAGCATGATCAAGTCGGGCCTAGCCTCGACGGCGCTGGTGATTGGCGCCGAAACCTTCTCCCGCATCCTCGACTGGAACGATCGCGGCACCTGCGTATTGTTCGGCGACGGCGCCGGCGCGGTCGTGCTGCGCGCCGAAGAAGGCAAGGGGACGTCGGCCGATCGCGGCGTGCTCGCCAACGCGCTTCATTCCGACGGCCGTCAGCACGACATCCTCTATGTCGACGGCGGCCCATCCTCGACCCGGACCACCGGCTTCCTGCGCATGGAAGGCAAGGAGGTCTTCAAACATGCCGTCGTCAACATGGCGGCGGTCGTGGGCGAAGTTCTGGCCAAGGCCGGTTTCGAAACCAAGGACATCGACTGGCTGGTGCCGCACCAGGCCAACAAGCGGATCATCGATGGCACCGGCCGCAAGCTCGGCTTGTCGCCGGAGCGGGTGGTCGTGACCGTCGACCGGCACGCCAACACGTCCGCGGCCTCCATTCCTCTGGCCCTCGATACCGCGGTCAAAGACGGCCGCATCAAGAAGAACGATCTGCTGCTGCTGGAAGGCATCGGTGGCGGCCTGGCCTGGGGGGCCTCGCTGGTCCGCTGGTAGGCCCTTGGTAGGCTTCGTAGCGTTTGAAACAAAATCATCCGCAACGGAACGTGAACAGGCGACGATTCAAGTCCACGCGCTATCCCACTGATATTGACCGCTTTCCCACCTTAGAGTAAGGATTAAGTAGGGGAAAAGGAAGGGTACCGGAGTGGAAGGCCGGACTATCACACGCGCCGACCTGAGCGAGTCCGTGTTCCAGGAAGTGGGACTGTCTCGCAATGAGTCCAGCGATCTGGTGGAGACGATCCTCTCAGAGGTCGTGGAAGCGCTGGCGCGTGGCGAGTCGGTGAAGATCTCATCTTTCGGGAGTTTCACCGTTCGCGACAAGGGGCAGCGCGTAGGCCGCAATCCAAAGACAGGGCAGGAGGTTCCGATCCTGCCGCGGCGCGTGCTCGTCTTCCGAGCGTCGAACGTCCTTAAATCTTTGATCAATGGGGCGCCCGGCGAGGACTAGGGGTAGTTGGGGAAATGCGGGGGATTTGTCATGGCCGTATCGGCTCAGGCCGTCGAAAGACGCGTTGAAAAGTCGGCGCAGGCGTTTCGCACCATCAGCGAAGTTGCGACCGAACTGGATGTACCGCAGCACGTGCTGCGGTTCTGGGAAAGCAAGTTCAGCCAGGTCCGTCCGCTCAAGCGGGGCGGCGGCCGGCGCTACTACCGGCCGGAAGACATCGATCTCCTGCGCCGCATCCGCACCCTGCTTTACGACGACGGCTATACCATCAAGGGCGTGCAGCGCCTTCTGAAGGAGAGCCGCGGTCGCCTGCCGCAGCAGCAGCGCTTCGATCTCGCGGCGGAAAGTGCTCTCGAAAGCCTGCGCATCGTATCGGCGCGCGCCGAGGCCATGACCGGCGGGGCGACTCGTCAGCCACGGCCGCGGACCGGTCCGCAACCGTCGACCACGCCGCCACGGGCCACCATGCTCGATTTGCACAAACGCCGCGAAATCGAAACGGTGCTGGAAGATCTCGAACAAGCGTTGACGCAGCTACGCACCACGCTGAAGGCACAAAACTAGACAAGGACCAGATGTCGCCGGGGGGCGGCATCTCGGGACTAGCAACGCGACGTCCGGTAGACGCAGGAAGTTCCTGCAACCACCTGATGTTTAAGGTCTTTTCGGCATCGTCAGAGGGGGACGCCGCCGTGTTTGCCAGCAGTACTTTCACGCGTCAACAGACGCAGTCTGTTGATATTTTATCTCTTAATGACAATGAGTTGGAGGGCGATCTTCCAACACTTGTCGAGCTTCTTTATCTGCGCCGGGGATTGACCCAGGCGGGTGGCAAGCTGCCGCTGTTCGATCTCGACGGCCAGGATGTCGACGCGGCCATCGTGCGTCGCTGCGTCGACCGGGGTTGGGCGGAGCCATGGTTCAGCAATCCGCTGAAGCCGGACTGGTTGGTCTGCAAGCTCACCGATGCCGGTCGACGGATCGCTGCGGCTCTGTAGCCCGGACGGCGATTGCGGCGGCCACGACCAGTAGCAGGGCAGCGAGCAGGTAGGGTGCGCCGGGCAGGATTAAGCGACCCGGTATCGGCTCGATGAAGTAGGCGAAGGTGAGGGCGAAGAGGCCGGGGGCGACGATACCGGCGATGCTCATCAACGCGGTGTTGGCGCCCTGGAGCTGTCCCTGCTCGGAGGGCCCGACCAGGCGGCTCATCAGGCTTTGCGAGGCAGGACCCGCCAGGCCCCACAGCGACATCACCGGCACGCCGATCCAGAACCAGAGGCCCGTGGGCGCGAGACCGTAGATCGTGATGCCGGCGGCGCCGAACAGCAGGCCCACGATCATCGCCCAGCGCTCACCCAGCCGCGCCACGGCCGGACCGACCAGCAGTCCCTGCACGATGGCCGAACAGACACCGACGCCCGCAAGCGTGAAGCCCACGATCTCCTCGCCCCAGCCGTAGCGATAGGCGCCATAGAGAACGAACACCGCCGGCAGCACGTGATGGGCGATGTGGCCAAAGAAATTGGCGGCGGCGAGGCCCAATAGCTGGGTGTGGGAACGCAGCAGGGCCAGCGATCCCAGCGGGCTGGCGCGTTTCCAGGAGAAGGCCATGCGCCGCTCGGGTGGCAGCGATTCGGGCAGCACGAACCAGCCGAAGGCCGCGTTCAGCAGGCAGGCCGCCGCCGACACCCAGAACGGCAGGCGGGGATCGAGGCCGCCCAGCAGGCCGCCGATCGCGGGACCCAGCACGAAGCCCAGTCCGAAGGCGATGCCGACGATGCCGAACGCCTTGGCGCGGCCGGCCGCCGGCGTCACGTCGGCGATGTAGGCGAACGCGGTGCTGATCGTGGCCGCGGTGATGCCGGAGATGATGCGGCCGACGAACAGCAGGACGAGCGAGGGGGCGAGCGCCATGAAGACGTAGTCGAGGCCGAGACCCAGGCAGGACAGCAGGATCACAGGCCGCCGGCCGTAGCGGTCGCTGAGCGCGCCCAGCAGCGGCGAACTGAGAAACTGCATGACGCCCCACACCGTGGCGAACAGGCCGAAGACCTCGGCGGCGCCGGCGATGTCGCCGTCCATGAAGCCCAGCACGATGCGGGGCAGCACCGGGATCATCACGCCCAGCGCCAGCACGTCGAGCGTCACGGTGCAGAAGATGAAGGCAAGCGCGCGCCGCGTGTTCATCGCGAGAGCAATTATTGGAAGAGGGGAAGGAAATTGGTCGGGACGACAGGATTTGAACCTGCGACCCCCTGTCCCCCAGACAGGTGCGCTACCAGGCTGCGCTACGCCCCGACCGGTGCCGCGGCAATCGCCGCGGCAGGGGGGCTTTAGCGCGAATGGCAGCGATGCCGCAAGCAGCCTTGCATGGTCTGGGAGCCGGGCCGATACAGGGCGCCATGAATTCCCCCGATATGAATTCCCCCGATCCCGGCCGCCGGGTCCTGCTGTTTTCCTCGGTCGGCCATGCGCTGATGCACCTGATGACGGCGTTTTATGCCGTGATCGTGCTCACGCTCGCCATCGCCTGGAACCTGCCCGCCGAGGATCTGCTCCGCCTCTACGCGCCGGCCAGCGTCCTGCTGGGCGTGATGTCGCTGCCTGCCGGCTGGGCGTCGGACCGCTTCGGCGCACCCGCCATGATGGTGGTGATGTTCGTGGGCCTCGGCCTTTCGTCGATCGTCTGCGGCCTGGTGCCGACCGGCGACACCTTCGCGCTCTCGCTGGCGCTCTGCGGCATCGGCGCATTCGGCGCCATCTATCACTCGGTCGGCATCGGCTGGGTCATCCGCACGGCGAAGGCGCAAGGTCATGCCATGGGTGTGAACGGCCTGTGGGGCAGCGCCGGCCTCGCCCTGTACGGGATCGTGCCCGGGGTGCTGATCACGCTCGCCTCGTGGCGCGCGGCCTTCATCGTGCCAGGCATCGTCTGCGTCGCCGTGGGCGCGGTGCTCCTCCTCGAGATCAGGCGTGGCCGCGTCGGTGACCGACCGATGCCCGCGACGCCCGGCGTCGAGGTCGGTCGCAGCAACTTCTGGCGGGTCTTCTCGGTACTCTCGGTGACCATGGCACTCGAGGGCATCACCTGGGCCGCGGTGATGTATGGCGCCGCGCTGGTGTTCCAGTCGCGCCTCGGCGACCAGATCGCCTGGCTGCGCGACGGTCTGGCCTCCTGGGGCGTCGTCACGCAGGCCGTGCTGTGGGTAGGGCTCGCGACCTCGATGATCTACATCGTTTCCGGCATCGCGCAATACGCCATGGGCCGGCGCATCATCGACCGCTATCCGCTGAAGACGACCTATGTGGTGGCCTCGGCGCTCCAGGTCGGTGCCATGCTGGCGCTGGCCATGGGCAATGGCTATGTGGCGCTGGCCGGCGCCATCGCCTCGGCCGTGCTGAGTTCCGCCGCCGGCCCGGTCGAGAACATCCTGATCGCGCGCTACACGCCCAGCCGCTATCACGGCCTCGGCTTCGGCGCGAAGTTCGTCGTGGCACTCGGCGCCAGCCCGTTCGCCATCCTGGCCATCGCCTGGGTACAGGAGAGCACGGGCACCCTCGACCTGTTGTTCCTCGGCCTCGCCGCCACCTCGGTCGTGATCACGCTGGTGGCGCTGCTGCTGCCGGGCAGCGACCGCGTCCGCGAGGAACGCGCTCCGGTGCCGCAAGTGGCGCCGGCCGAGTAGCGGTAACTATTTGGTCGAGCGCGCCGCTTTGTAGGTCGGACGCGCAAGACAGCGATCGAGCCACGCACCGACGTTGGGGAAGGGCGCGAAGTCGAACTTGATCGGCTTGGCCCAGCTCATGATCGAGGCGAGGTTCAGGTCGGCCACGGTGAAGGTCGAGCCCAGCAGGTAGTCGCGGCCCTGCAGCGCGCCGTTCAGCACGCCGAACGGCTTGGGCAGCGCCTTCAGCGCGTCGGCCACAGCGTCGGGCTTGCGCTTGTCGGGCGCGGTCATGAACATGTCGATGAGCACGGTGAGCAACGGCTTCTCGACTTCGGTCATGCCCCAGAAGCTCCACTGGTTGCACAGCGCCTGGTCCTCGGGGCTGGCCGGCATGAAACCGTTCTTGTTGTGCTTGGCCGCGAGATAGAGATTGATCGCCATCGACTCGAACAGCTTGAAGTCGCCGTCGACCAGCATCGGCACCTTGCCGTTGGGATTGATCTTGAGATAGTCGGCGGTCTTGAGATCCTTCATCTCGAGCGCGACATGCTCGAACGGAATGTCGAGCTCGTGCACGATCCACAGTGCGCGCGCGGCGCGCGAAGCTGCGGGCCCGTAAATCTTGATCGTCACTGTGCAGTCTCCCCAAGTAATCTCCGGACGGACGATAATGGAGCCCGCCGGTCCGGTCTAACTATTCCCCCAGAATCTATTCGCCGAGGCCGTATTCCGCACCGACATGGCCGTGCGGATGGCCGAAGCGTTCCGTCATGATCGTGGCGAGATCCTTCTCCGGTCCGGCAATCCAGCCGCCTGCCCGCACGGCATATCCTTGCGCCCGCGCCGCCGCCCGTGGTGCAGTGCCGTTCTGCAGAGCGCGGGCCGCGGCCATCACCAGCTTGCGGAACTCGACGATGCCGACGTCGGTCGGGCCGAGGTGCTCGCGGGTCCGGTCCTGGATCGGGCCCTGGCTGTCCTGGATCGCGGCGTCCTGATCCGACACGCCGCTGATGCCGGTGAAGCTGAGCGTCTTCTGCAGTGCGCGGTCGATCATGTAGTCGTTGCCGAGGTTGCGCTTCGGCACATAGTCCTCGCCGATCTCGGCATGGAGGCTGAGCCCCGAGGCATACTTGGCGCGCTCGGCATTGCTGAGCGGACGGTCCGGCACCCAGCTGTAGGTGTAGACCCAGCATTTCGTGTCATCGACCGGCACCCAGGTCTGGCCGTGATAGACCTCGCCGGGGAAAGCGACCGGCACCAGCGCGTGGTTGGGCGCGAGATACTGGGCGATGCGCCAGTAGAGATCGGTCGAGTCGGTCTTGCGGCCGGCGGCGATCACCAGGCCGGCATCGTGGCTCTGGATGCGGAACTTCGGCCGCGGATCGTCGGTCACCCAGCGCATGCGGTCGGCCAATCCGCCTTCCTGGCCGATGGCCGATGTCTTGCGCAGGATGTCGAGCTTGACCGCCTCGTCCTTGGTCGGGATGGCGTGCAGGAACGAGAAGTGGGCGGTGTCGATGGCGCCCTCGAGACTCTGCACCCAGTTGCAGTCCTGCCACTTCTTCGAGACGTAGCGGTGCGCGGACGGCACGAGACCGAGCTCGAGCTGCGGCAGCTCCGGCATATTCTCGCGCGGGCCCATGAAAACCCAGATCATGTCGGCCCACTCGCGCACCGGGTAGGCTAGCAGCTTGATCGTGTCCTTGTAGTTCGATTCAGGCGGCGAGGTCGGCAGGTCGACGCAGTTGCCGTCGATGTCGAACTTCCAGCCGTGGAAGGCGCAGCGCAGGCCGCATTCCTCGTTGCGCCCGAAGTAGAGGTTGGCGCCGCGATGCGGGCAGTGCTGCTCGACGATGCCGACCCGGCCGTCGGTCTGCCGGAAAGCCAGCAGCTCCTCGCCCAGGATCTTGATCTTCTTCGGCGGCCCGTCGCGCTCGGGCAATTCCTCCGACAGCAGCGCCGGCATCCAGAAGCGGCGCAACAATTCGCCCATCGGTGTCCCAGGGCCACTCAGGGTGAGGAATTCGTTATCGGCCTTGCTGAGCATCGCAGTCCCTTATGCCGTTGCCTTTTCCAGAGCCTGATCGAGATCGGCGATGATGTCTTCCACCGTCTCGATGCCGATCGACAGCCGGAGCACGTCGGGCCCGGCGCCGGCGGCGACACGCTGCTCGTCCGAGAGCTGGCGGTGCGTGGTCGAGGCGGGATGGATGATCAGGCTCTTGGCGTCGCCGATGTTGGCGAGGTGCGAGAACAGCTCGACGCCATCCACCACCTTTACACCGACGTCGTAGCCGCCCTTGACGCCGAAGGTGAAGACCGAGCCCGCCCCCTTGGGCAGGTATTTCTTCGCGAGCTGGTGATACTTGTTCGACGGCAGGCCGGCGTAGTTCACCCAGGCCACGGCCGGATGCTTCTCGAGATGTGCCGCCACCCTGGCGGCGTTGGCGCAGTGGCGCTCCATGCGCAGCCCCAGCGTCTCGATGCCCAGCATGGTGAGCCAGGCATTGAACGGCGCCTGGCTGGGGCCGAGATCGCGCAGGCCCACGGCGTGGCTATGGAAGGTGTAGGCCATGTCGCCGAACGTCTCGTAGAAATTGAGGCCGTGATAGGCGGGCTCGGGACCGGCCAGGCTCGGGAACCTGGTGCCCCCATTGGTACCCTGAGACCAGTCGAACTTGCCGGAGTCGACGACCGCGCCGCCCATCGAGGTGCCGGTGCCGCTCAGGAACTTGGTGGTCGAATGCACGATCAGCGTGGCGCCGTAGTCGATCGGCTTGCAGAGGTAGGGCGTGGCCAGCGTGTTGTCGACCAGGAGCGGCACGCCCGCGTCCTCGGCGATGCGGGCGATGGCCTCGATGTCGCTCACGACTCCGCCGGGGTTGGCCAGGCTCTCGATGAAGAAGGCCTTGGTGTTGGCCGTGACCGCGCGCTTGAAATTATCCGGCGTGTCGGCGTCGACGATCTCGGCTTTCCAGCCGAACTTCGGATAGGTGTTCCTCATCTGCTGCAGGGAGCCGCCGTAGAGACGGGAGGAGGCGACGATCTCCGCGCCGGGCTGCATCAGCGAAAACAGCGCGAGCACCTGCGCGGCATGGCCGGAGGAGGCCACCGTGCAGCCGCGTCCGCCTTCCAGGGTGGCGAGCCGCGCTTCCAGTGCCGCGTTGGTCGGGTTGGTCAGGCGCGAATAGATGAAGCCCACGGTCTGCAGGTTGAACAGCGCCGCGGCGTGGTCGGCGTCATCGAAGACATAGGCAGTGGTCTGGTAGATCGGCTGCGCCCGCGCGCCGGTGGCGGGATCGGGGGCGGCGCCGGCATGCACCGATAGAGTCTCGAAGCCGTAGGTCTTGTCGCTCACGGGAACTCTCCAGAATGTCCGGCGCAGTGGCGGATAAGATAAAAACTCAAGACGCGCCCGTCAGGATGGCATCAAAGTGCCGCCAAGTCGTTGACGCCGCGAGCGTTTCGGCCGCCAGGAAAAATCTCCCATGTCCGCCGAAAGCGGGCATCACGGGAATCGACTTCGGCATTTTCCGGCCGCCGGTTCCGTGGGCTTGACGTGGGCGCAGGAAAGGGCGGCAGGAAAACATAGGTAAAATCCTACCATTTCAATCTCAAAGCGTCAACCGGCCGAAGCCCGAGCAGGAGAGACGCGAAGGTGGCGTCTGTGATCGCTGCCCGAGTCTTGCGCAGCGATGGGGCGCCGTCGAGTTGTCAGCTTCATGTAAGTTTAGGGCCCTAAGGATGGTGGGTGCGCTTCGGGTTACCGCCAAGCTGCACGGTGTTGTGGGGAAATGAGGCGCCGTGGCTCGATTTTTGACCAAGGATTTCCTGTCCGGGGCGATGTTCATCGTCTTCGGACTGACCGCACTCTATTTCGGCGAAAAGCTGGCGGTGGGGACGGCCGTTCGCATGGGCCCGGGCTACGTGCCGCGGATGCTGTCCTACATCCTGCTGGGATTGGGCGGATTGATCATCGTCTTTTCGCTGTTCAGTCCAGGTGAGGCGGTCGAGCGATTGAAGTGGAAGCCGATCACGTTGGTGACGATCGGCATCGTCTGCTTCGCCCTTCTGTTCGAGCGTGCCGGACTTCTGCCCGCGCTGGTCGCCCTGATCCTGATTTCCTCAGCAGGCGGCGAGGAGTTCAAGCTGAAGGAAGTGATCGGCAACATGATCGTGTTGGCGATCCTCTGCACCATCGTGTTCAAGGTCGGACTTGGGATGAACATCTCCATCTTGCGCGGAGTGTGGTGAGATGGATCTTCTGAGCAACCTCGCGCTGGGTTTCAGCGTCGCCATCAGCTTCCAGAACATCACCTACTGCCTGCTGGGCTGCATGGTCGGCACGCTGATCGGCGTTCTGCCCGGTATCGGTCCCGTGGCGACCATCGCCATGCTGCTGCCCATCACTTTCCACCTGCCGCCGACGGCGTCGCTGATCATGCTGGCCGGCATCTATTACGGGGCGCAGTACGGCGGTTCGACGACCTCCATCCTGGTCAACTTGCCCGGCGAAGCGTCGTCGGTGGTGACCTGTCTCGACGGCTACCAGATGGCGCGCAACGGCCGTGCCGGCGCGGCGCTGTCGATCTCGGCGGTCGGTTCGTTCTTCGCCGGCACCGTCGGCACCATCATCATCGTGATCTTCGCCGAACCGCTCACTCGCATGGCGCAGAAATTCGGCCCGGCCGACTATTGCGCGCTGATGGCGCTGGGCCTCGTCGCCGCCGTCGTGCTCGCCAGCGGCTCGGTGACCAAGGCCATCGCCATGGTGTTCCTCGGTCTGCTGTTCGGGCTGATCGGCACCGACGTCAATACCGGAGCGCAACGCTTCACGTTCGACGTGCCCGAGCTCAGCGACGGCATCGACTTCGCACCCATCGCCATGGGCTTGTTCGGCATCGCCGAGATCGTGGTCAACCTCGAACGACATCTGGAACGAGGCGGAGCCATCAAGGTGGGCTCACTGTGGCCGACGCGTGAGGAAATCCGGCGCGCGATTCCTGCCGTCCTGCGCGGCACCACCCTTGGTTCGCTGCTGGGCGTCCTGCCGGGCGGTGGCCCGACGCTGGGCGCCTTCTCGGCCTATACGCTCGAGAAGAAGCTCTCCAAGAACCCCGGGCAGTTCGGCAAGGGTGCGGTCGAAGGCGTCGCCGCCCCGGAAGCGGCCAACAATGCCGCCGCCCAGACCTCGTTCATCCCCATGCTGACCCTCGGCATCCCGTCCAATGCGGTGATGGCCTTGATGGTCGGCGCCATGATCATCCAGGGCATCCAGCCGGGCCCCGAAGTCATGACCAAGAAGCCCGAGCTGTTCTGGGGCATGATCGCCTCGATGTGGGTCGGCAATCTGATGCTGGTCGTCATCAACCTGCCGATGATCGGCATGTGGGTGAAGCTGCTGACAGTGCCGTACCGCTATCTGGCTCCGGCGATCCTGCTGTTCTGCTGCATCGGCGCCTACAGCCTGCAGAACAGTACCTTCCATGTCATGCAGGTCGCGATGTTCGGCGTGCTGGGCTACGTCTTCATGAAACTGGGTTGCGAGGGGGCGCCGTTCCTGCTCGGGCTCGTGCTCGGGCCGCAGATGGAGGAATACTTCCGGCGTGCCATGCTGCTGTCGCGCGGCGATCCGATGGTGTTCCTCGAGCGGCCGATCAGCCTTGGCCTTCTCATCACCACGGCGGCACTCCTGATCCTGATGGCCCTGCCCAGTATCAAGAAAGCGCGCAAGGAAGCCTTCCAGGAAGAAGGCTGACCGCGAAGCACACGGCCACTACCGGGAAAAAGCCACTACCGGGAAAAGCCGCTATCGGGAAAAGACGATGCAGGCCGGGCTGCCGACTTTCACGCGGGCCGGATTCGGCGAGAGACGGCCGTCGCGACCTACGTCGTAGGTGACGATCGAATGGCCGTCCTGGTTGGCGACGTAAAGATGCTTCCCGGCCGGATCGAAGGCGAAGAAGCGCGGCGTGCCGCCCTTGGTCGGCACCCATTGCTTGGGCGAAAGCGTCCCGCTCGCCGCATCGATCGCGAAGACGCCGATGCTGTCGTGGCCACGGTTCGAGACATAGACATTGCGGCCGGACCGATCGAGCCAGATCTCGGCGCCGGTGCTGTAGCCGGTGAAGTCCGACGGCGTCGAGGGGACGGTCTGGAGCGGCGTGAGCTTGCCGCTGCGGCGGTCCTGGCGATAGGTCGTGATCGTCGAATCGAGTTCGTTGATGACATAGGCCAGCGCCTTCACCGGGTGGAAATCGATGTGGCGCGGCGCGGCACTGGGACGGGCGGTCACCCGGGCGGCCTCGACGAGCACGCCGCGCTTTTCATCGAGGCGATAGGCGACGACGCAGTCGGAG
>CAMDOT010000035.1 GCA_945903635.1 Rhizobium sp. Q54
TCTTCGTCGACCGCTACAATGCCCAGTGGCTGATCGCAAAGAACGACTACCGAAGTCCAAACGACGCCAGGACCGCTTGGGATCAGGGCGCGTTCAGGCAGGCCGCTTAACCCCTACCTTGTGTCCAGATATCCGGGTGCAGTACATCGATTGTACCGCTTGGGCAACTCTTTGGGTAACGCTTCGAGTCGGTCACGGTCGGACGGTTGAGGACATATGCAGACAATTGACCCAGCACTTGCTCACCTTTATGCACAGCCCCGGACGACCAGAGACACCAGTCTTATTCCCGGCCGAAATACGCCAGAACCTGCGCATATCGAGCAATGACGCCACGGCCATGACTGTCGTAACCCGCTTCGCCCCCTCGCCGACCGGCTACCTCCACATCGGCGGCGCCCGCACCGCGCTGTTCAACTGGCTGTTCGCCAGGCATCACGGCGGCAAGTACTTGTTGCGCATCGAGGATACCGACCGCGCACGCTCGACGGAGCCCGCGATCGCCGCGATCCTCGACGGCCTGTCGTGGCTCGGCCTGCCGTGGGACGGCGAGGTCACCTTCCAGTTCGCCCGTGCCGCCCGCCATGCCGAAGTCGCCAACCAGATGCTGGCGGCTGGCAACGCCTATCATTGCTACGCCTCGCCCCAGGAACTGGATGAGATGCGTGCGGCGCAGAAGGCCGCCGGCAAGCCCATGCGCTACGACGGCCGCTGGCGCGACCGCGATCCCAAGGAGGCGCCTCCAGGCATCAAGCCGGTCGTCCGCCTGAAAGCGCCGCAGACCGGCCAAACTATCATCAACGATGCTGTTCAGGGCGAGGTCACCGTCGAGAACGCCCAGCTCGACGACATGATCCTGCTGCGCGCCGACGGCACGCCGACCTACATGCTGGCGGTCGTGGTCGACGACCACGACATGGCCGTGACGCACGTCATCCGCGGCGACGATCATCTGAACAACGCCTTCCGCCAGCTCCAGATCATCCGTGCCATGGGCTGGCCGGAGCCGGTCTATGCCCACATCCCGCTGATCCATGGCCCTGATGGCGCCAAGCTCAGCAAGCGCCACGGCGCGCTGGGCGTCGACGCCTATCGCGACATGGGCTTCCTGCCGGCGGCGCTGCGCAACTACCTGCTACGGCTCGGCTGGGGCCATGGCGACGACGAGATCATCTCGACCGAGCAGGCGATCGAATGGTTCGACCTGGCCGGTGTCGGCCGCTCGGCCTCGCGCTTCGACATCGCCAAGCTCACCAACCTCAACGCGCACTATCTGCGTGAGACACCTGACGCCGAGCTGTTGCCGCTGGTCATGCCGCGCATAGAAGACAAGATCGGCGGCAAGGTCGACCCGATCGGCCTGGAGCGCGTCTCGCGCGGTATGAATGGGGTGAAGCCGCGTTCGCGCACGCTGCTAGAAGTTGCCGACAATCTCGCCTTCTACGCCCGCGCCGGCGCGCCGCCGATTGCCGACGACAAGGCCCGGGCGATCCTGACGCCCGAAGGGAAGGCCCTGCTCGGCAAGCTTGCCTCGGCCCTCGAGGTCGAGGCCGCAAGCTGGGGCGAGGCACAGATCGAAGACGCGGTGCGGCGCTTCGCCGAAAGCCAGGGCGTAAAACTCGGCCAGGTGGCGCAGCCGCTGCGCGTGGCGCTCAGCGGCTCAACCGCCTCGCCCGGCATCTTCGAGGTGGTGGCGATCCTGGGCCCGGCCGAGACCAAGGTTCGATTGCTGGCGGCTGCCGGATAGATCGGCCTGCCGGCCACGGGCAGGTTTCGCCGATGAGCCTGCGCGTCTGGATCTGGTTGCTGTCGCTGTCCGTCTTGTGGGGCGGTTCGTTCTTCTTCGCCAAGGTGGCCATCGGGGAGTTGCGGCCTCTCACCGTGGTCTTCGCCCGCGTGGCACTGGCGGCACTCGCGCTGAATCTCGTCCTTTCGCTGACGGGACGGAGTCTGTTCCGTCGCGGCACACCGTGGCCGGCCTTCATCGCCATGGGGCTCCTGAACAACATGATCCCCTTCGGCCTGATCTTCTGGGGCCAGACCCAGATCGCCTCCGGCCTGGCGTCGATCCTGAACGCCACGACACCGTTGTTCACCCTGTTGGTCGCGCACTTCGCGACGCGCGACGAGAGGATGGATGGCGCTAAGGTCGCCGCCCTGCTCACCGGCTTCGCCGGCGTCACAGTGCTGGTCGGTCCGGATCTCCTGGTTGGCGATCAGTCCAGTTTCATGGGCCAGTTGGCGTGCCTGGCCGCCGCTCTCTCCTATGCCTTCGCCGGTGTCTATGGGCGCCGTTTCCAGACCATGGGCGTGGCGCCGATGCAGGCGGCGGCCGGACAGGTCACCGCCAGCGCCATGTTGATTCTGCCGATCATGCTGATGATCGATCGGCCCTGGAATCTTCCAGCGCCACCGTCGGCAACCGTCTGGGCGGCGCTGGCGGCGCTGGCGCTGCTGTCGACCGCCCTCGCCTACGTGCTCTATTTCCGGATCCTTGCCGCCGCAGGGGCCACCAACCTGCTGCTTGTTACGTTTCTGATACCGGTGACCGCCATCCTGCTCGGCACCGCCTTCCTGGGGGAGCAGCTCGCGCCGCGGCACTTCACCGGAATGGCCCTGATCGGCATCGGTCTGGCCGTCCTCGACGGCCGGATCACAGCCCGGCTACGCGCCGCGAAATAGCAGTCCGGCGGCACAATTGCGCCTGCAGATGCAGCTTGTTAGGGTGCCCGCGAACCCGGCCTGATCGCCTTTCCCGCGGTCCTGCGCCACGCCCGAATCGAGCTGAAAAGAGTTCATCCAATGGCCAAATCGACCGCGACGCTCACCGACAACGAAACCGGCAAGACCTATGAAATGCCGATCATCCACGGCTCGATCGGGCCGCGTCTGGTCGACGTCCGCAAGTTCTACGGCGACTCGGGAATGTTTACCTACGACCCGGGATTCACCTCGACCGGGTCATGCGGTTCCAAGATCACTTACATCGACGGCGATGAAGGCATCCTGCTGCATCGCGGCTACAACATTGCCGAACTGGCCGAGCAGAGCGACTTCATGGAAGTCGCCTACCTGCTGATGAAGGGCGAACTTCCGACCAAGGCGCAGAAGGAAAAGTTCGTCAAAGACATCACGATGCACACGATGGTGCACGAACAGTTGAGCCAGTTCTATCGTGGCTTCCGCCGCGACGCCCATCCGATGGCCATTTGCTGCGGAGTCGTCGGTGCCTTGTCGGCCTTCTATCACGACTCTTTGGACATCCACGATCCGCACCAGCGCATGGTCGCGTCGTATCGTCTGGTCGCCAAGATGCCGACTATCGCGGCCATGGCCTACAAGTATTCGGTCGGCCAGCCTTTCGTCTATCCGCGCAACGACCTCAGCTACGCCGCCAACTTCCTGCGCATGATGTTCTCGGTGCCGGCCGAGGAGTACGAGGTCAACCCGGTGATCGAAAAGGCGATGGACCGCATCCTGATGCTCCACGCCGACCATGAGCAGAACGCCTCGACCTCGACGGTCCGGCTGGCGGGTTCGTCGGGCGCCAACCCCTTCGCCTGCATCGCCGCCGGCATTGCCTCGCTTTGGGGCCCGAGCCACGGCGGCGCCAATGAAGCCGTGATCAACATGCTGAACGAGATCGGCGGCAAACAGAACATTCCCGGCTTCCTGTCGCGCGTGAAAGACAAGCAGGACCACACCCGCCTGATGGGCTTCGGCCATCGCGTCTACAAGAACTACGATCCGCGCGCCAAGGTGATGCGTCAGACCTGTCACGAGGTGCTGACCTCGCTCGGCGTCGAACACGATCCGCTGCTCGAGCTGGCCATGGAAATGGAGCAGATCGCGCTCAAGGACGACTACTTCGTCTCCAAGAAGCTCTACCCGAACGTCGATTTCTATTCGGGCATCATCTTCCGGGCGATCGGTATTCCGACCTCGATGTGCACCGTCCTGTTCGCCGTGGCCCGCACGGTCGGGTGGGTGTCGCAGTGGAACGAGATGATCGAGGATCCGGACCAGAAGATCGGCCGGCCGCGCCAGCTCTACAACGGCCAGACCGAGCGTCCCTACAAGCCGTTGCACATGCGGAGCTAGTTCGCATTCCGGGGAGGAAAGCGAGAGGACATGGCGAGATCATCATTCGGACCGAACCGGGCGGCGACCTGGACGGTCAGCCAAAAATCAAGGCCGATGCCGCGTATCGTGCGGCTCGGCCGGCCGGCCAACGACAATCACCACCGGCATGGCGTGCTGAGAGGTTTCCTGATGCTGGGCTTTGCCGCGGCGCTGCTTGCGCTCGTGGTATCGGGCATGCGCCTGATCTGAGAGGCCGCCCGCTTACTTGCGTTCAATCAGCTCGATCTTGTAGCCGTCGGGATCCTCGACGAAGGCGATCACCGTCGTGCCGAACTTCACCGGACCGGGCGCGCGCGTGACCTTGCCGCCCGTCTTGGTCACCTGGTCACAGACGCCGTAGACGTCGGGGACGCCGACCGCGAGGTGACCGAACCCGCTGCCGAGCTCGTAGGGCTTGGCCTGATCCCAATTGTAGGTCAATTCCACGGCGCAGTGCTCCGTCTCCTCGCCGTATCCAACGAATGCGAGCGTGTACTTGCCGTCGGGGACCTCGCGCTTGCGGAGCAACTTCATGCCCATCGGGCCTGTATAGAACGCGATCGACTTGTCGAGGTCCAGAACGCGGATCATCGTGTGCAGCATGCGATAATTGCTTACGGTGTCGGGCATCTCTGTCTCCCCTACCTGTCGCGAATCATGGCGGCGAACGTCGCTTCCGCAGCGAGCTTGCCCTCGACAATCGCCTTGCCGGAGAATTTCCAGACATTGGCCCGGCTCTGGATCTTCTCGACATGAAGTTCGAGGCGATCACCGGGTATCACCGGCCGGCGGAACCGCACACCATCGATCGACATGAAGTAGACCAGCTTGCCTTCGGATCCAGTGCCGAACGTGGACACCACCAGGACCGCGGCCGTCTGTGCCATCGCCTCAACGATCAGGACACCCGGCATCACCGGCTCCGACGGAAAATGGCCCTGGAAGAACGGCTCGTTGATGCTGACGTTCTTGATCCCGACGGCGCTGCGGTCGAGCTGCATGTCGACCACACGGTCGACCATCAGCATCGGGTAGCGATGCGGGATCATCTGCAGAATGCGCTTGATATCCACAGAGGTGGCGGCAGCGGGACTCGCCTGGTCGGTCTGAATATTCATGTCGCCGCCATCGCCGTTCAGAACCGGGATCCAAAGCTGAACCGGAAGTTCTGGGTCTTGTCCCAGGGCTCGTAAACCACCGGGAAGGTGTAGTCCACGCGGATCGGGCCGAACGGCGAAATCCATTGAATGCCGAAGCCCGTACCGACCCGCATCAACGAATTGTCGAGAATCGACGCGCCAAAACTGGCCGCCTGATTGCCCCATAGCGAGCCGGTATCGACGAACGCCTTGCCAAGAATACCAATTTCCTTGGGGACGCCGAAGATCGGGAAGCTGAGTTCGGTCGTGGTCGTATAGAAATACTGGCCGCCCAGCGAGTCGGTCGTCGCGGCATCGCGGGGACCAACACCGCCGACGGCGAAGCCGCGCAGATTGTCGCCACCGAGGAAGAAGAGGTTGTTCAGGCGGATGTAGGTATTGTTGTACGGCAGCACGACGCCAGCCGAACCGCCAACCGTCAGAACGACATCATCAACGATGCTGTGGAAGTACGCCGCATCGGCAGACGTCCGAACGTACTGCTCGGTGCCGATTCCGCCGGCAACGGCAATCGTATTACGCAGCAGCCAGCCCTTCGTCGTAAGGATTCTCGAATCTCGCGTATCCCAGGAGATCGTCTCGGCAATCTCGGAAACCGTCGAGTAACCCGCCTGCGCCTGCACAATGTACGAGGCCCACGGCATCACGTTGTAGATGTTCGTCTGCCGCAAGGTATATCGGACAATCTGCCGGGTGTGCTCACTGTAGGCCCAGCCGGTGCGCAGCGCGAAGCCGAGGCTGGCATCGCTGTAGTTGGCAACCGCCTGCCGGTTGTTCGACGTCCGGAAAATATCAAAGCCGGCCACCATATTGCGGTCGAGGAAGTACGGTTCCGTGAAGCTGAGGTCGATATTGGTGCTCAGGGTACCCAGCGAAAGGCCGAGACGAATTTCCTGTCCTTTGCCGAGGAGATTGCGCTCCCGCAGTGAAATATCACCCACGATACCGGCAGTGGTCGAATAGCCGGCGCCAAACGAAATATCGCCGGTGCTCTGTTCGACGACCTGGACCTCGAGATTGGTCTTGTCGGGCGCCGAGCCAGGCGCCGCGGAAACGTCAGCCTTTTCGAAGAAGCCAAGGGCCTTCAGTCGCTCCTGGCTGCGCTTCAACTTGGCAGAGCTGAAGGCGTCGCCTTCGGCAAGCCGGAACTCGCGCCGGATGACCTTGTCCAGCGTGCGCACATTGCCGGAAATGTTGATGCGCTCGACATAGACGCGAGGACCTTCCTGGATCTCGAAAGTCACGTCGACCGTCTTCAGATCCTTGTTGCGTCGGATGTTGGGACGAACTTCGACGAACGCATACCCCAAGGACCCGACCACATCGGTCAGGGTAGCGACCGTCTTCTCGATGTCACCGGCGTCGAACCAGTCGCCCTCGCTCATCAGGAGATAGCCCTTCAGGACATCGGGATCGAGGCCCTGAAACCGGGTCAAGATGTCGACGTCACCGAACTTGTATCGCTCCCCTTCGCTGATCGTGAAGGTAATGAAGAACCCATCACGGTTGGGAGACAGTTCGCCGACCGCCGACACCACGCGGAAGTCGGCATAGCCCTCCGAAAGGTAGAATTTGCGCAACAGCTCGCGGTCGAGGTTCAAGCGATCCGGATCGAAGCGATCGTCCGAGGACAGGAAGCGCCACCACGCACTCTCAGAGGTTCGAATTTTGCCGCGCAGCGTTCCGTCGCTGAAAGCCTCGTTGCCGACGAAAGTGATGCGTTTGACACCCGTGACGTCACCTTCGTTGATCTCGAAGACGAGATCGACGCGCCCTTGCTCCAGCTTGATGATCTTGGGTTCAACCGATGCGTTGTAGCGACCGCCGCGCCGGTAAATGGTCAGAATACGCTCGACGTCGGCCTGTACGCGCGCGCGCGTGAACACCTGCCGAGCGCGCGACTGCACCTCGTCGCGCAGCTTGTCGTCGTCGATCTTGTTGTTCCCCTCGAAGGCGACACGATTGATGATCGGATTTTCCGTAAGCTTGACCACCAGGGTCGAGCCTTGCATGTCGATCACGACGTCCGAGAACAGCCCCGTCCCGAACAGGGCTTTCAGCGAGCGATCGGCCGCCGCCGGATCGTAAGGCTGGCCAACCTTGAGCTGCAGATAAGAGCGGATCGTCTCCGGCTCGGATCTGACATTGCCCTGAATCTGAACAGCAGTAATCGTGCCTCCCGCAGCAGCGCCGCGCTGGGCGTGCGCCGTCGAGGCGAATGCGAGAACTGCTGCAACGGCCAGTATGGCCCAACGAACGATCAAGCTCACTCCCGGCACCTTCCAAGACCTGCCGATGGTCACATTCAGAAACGCCGTTTCATAGACCGGGATCAAAGACTTAGCCACCCCTTTTGTCCCCCGATTCAATCCCCACCGCCGAGCGCATAGTCATCGCAACAGGAGCGTGATGTCGTTGAACGTCGCGATCAACGCCATGCCGATCACCAAGGCAAAGCCGACCCGCAGGCCGAGTTCCTGTACCCTGAGACTGAGCGGTTTGCCCCGTATAGCCTCGTAAAGATACATGGCAAGGTGACCGCCATCGAGCATGGGTACCGGCAGCAGGTTGAAAACGCCCAGGACGACTGAAAGCGCGATCATGAGGTTGAGAATTCCGCCCCAGCCGGCATGCGACGCTTCGCCCGCCGCCTTGGCGATGCGGATCGGTCCACCGAGTTCGTCGATCGGGCGGCTCGCCGTCAGGATTTGCCCCATCGACGTGTAGAACATCGTCGTCATGTCCCAGACGGCACCGACGCCTGCGCCCATGGCACCCAGCACCCCGTAGTGACGACGTTCCATATTAGCCACGGGCCGGACCCGCAGCCGGCCAACGATACGCTCCTTGCCCGCACAATCGGCGACCTTGTCGGCGACGGGCACGATGGTCGTCTCCGCACTCTGCCCGTCACGCGCATATTTCACGACCATCGGCTGGCCTGCGCGTGCGCCGATCAGCTCCGGAATGCGCGAAAAGTACTCGACGGGTTTGCCATCGATTTCGAGCAGCAGATCCCCGACCTTCAGCCCGGCCGCTTCGGCCGGGCTATTCGGCAAAAGCCCTCCAACCACCGGCCGGATGAGCTGGTCCATGCCCAATTCGCCGTAGCGCAGCGTGTTGTTGTAACGGTCGGTCCGTTCGCAGAATTGTGGAATGATCTCGCCGTGCAGCAATTGGCCGCCGCGGCGATATTCGACTGCCATCGGCTTCGCCAAGTAGAGGAACTGCGAGCCCATGATGTCCTCGTACCGGTCAACCTTCCGGTCGGCCAGGCGAACGATTTCATCGCCGGTTCGCAGACCGGCCTTGGCAGCCGGACCGTCGACCTGGACTGCAACGGTCGCTGGCGAATATGGCTCACCTGCGACAAGGAACACGATCGTCAGCACGACGACCGCGAACAGCAGGTTCGCCGCAGGTCCTCCCAGCACCACCGCCGCGCGTGCATATAGGGGCTTCGAGAAGAAGGCGCCGCGCTTCTGCTCTTCCGAAAGCGGCACATCGGACGGCGTTGCGCTGGTCGCGTCGCTGTCGCCCAGAAACTTCACATAGCCGCCCAGAGGGATGGCCGACACCTTCCAGCGTGTGCCGCGGCGGTCGGTCCAGCCGAACAATTCGGGCCCGAAGCCGATCGAGAAGACCTCGGCATGAATGCCAAACCGGCGCGCCACCCAGTAGTGGCCAAACTCGTGAATGAACACGAGCAGCGTGAGCACCAAAATAAAGTAAGGTAGGTAAGTCGTGAACAAGCTTATGACGCTTTGCATGCCTCACCACATCACTAAAATCGCGCTATTTCAATTGCTTAGAGAACGTTTCCGACAGCCTTCTTCGGCTCGCCGGCGGGCCTCGAGATCAGTTGCCTGGGCATGTTGGAGCGACTCCACCATGGTCACGGCTCCGTCCCACCCGACCAGCACATCTTCAACGATACGGGCAATATCGAGAAAACCAATACGCCGCGCCAGAAAGGCCGCAACGGCTGCCTCGTTGGCGGCATTCAGCACGATCGATGCAAGTCCTCCCGTGGCAAGCGCCTCGCGCGCCAAGCGTAGAGACGGAAAGCGGCCGGAATCGGGCGGCTCGAACGTCAGGGCCGAGAGGTTTCCGAAATCAAGGCGGGCGGCAGGCCCGTCGATACGCGATGGCCAGCCGAGAGCATAGGAGATCGGCACCCGCATGTCCTGGGTTCCAAGCTGGGCCAGAACCGAACCGTCGCGATAGCCCACCATCGAATGGATGACCGATTGGGGATGAACGATGATCTCGATCTTCTCCGCGGGGAGCCCGAACAGCAGGTGCGCCTCGATGAGCTCGAGGCCCTTGTTCATCAGCGTAGCCGAATCGATCGAGATCTTGTCGCCCATGTCCCAGTTGGGATGAGCAAGCGCCTGTTTCGGAGTGGCATCGGCCATATCGGCCAGCGACCAGTTTCGGAACGGACCACCCGATGCCGTCAGGATCAACCGGTCGATGGCCTGGCGTTGCTGCGGCTCAAAGACCTGGAAAATCGCATTGTGCTCGGAATCCACTGGCAGCAGGACACCGCCCGACTCTTCGACCGCCTCGATCAACAGGCGGCCGGCGCAAACCAGAGCCTCCTTGTTCGCCAGGGCCACGATGGCGCCGCGTCGGGCCGCGGTGAGTGTCGGTGCAAGGCCGGCGAAGCCCACGACCGCCGCCATCACCCACTCTGCCGGCCGGGAAGCCGCTTCGGTCACCGCCTCGGGGCCTGCCGCCGCCACGATCGACGTACCTGCCAGTGCCTCCTTCAGCGCGCGGTAGCGCTTCGGATCAGCCACCACGGCTAGCCGTGCCCGCAAACGCCGCGCCTGTTCGGCGAGCAACTCAACCGAGGAGCCGGCAACCAGAGCCTCGACCCGATAGCTCGCCGGATCCCGGGCAATGAGATCGACGGTGCTCTGACCGACCGAACCGGTCGACCCAAGAATGGTCACGCCGCGCGGCCGTTCGTGCGACGGCGCGGACCGGGGCTTCAGGTCCAAGGCCAGGCTCCCCCGGTCATCAGACGCACGAGTGCCACGGCGACGAGAACGGCGACCAATCCATCGACACGGTCCAGCAACCCGCCATGTCCAGGGATCAGATTGCCGCTATCCTTCACGCCCGCCCCCCGTTTGGCCGCAGACTCCGCAAGGTCCCCGAGTTGGCCCACGATAGCCAGACAAGCACCCGTCACGGCGAGGGAAAGTGTCGTACCCAAGCCGAACGCGAACCCCATGGCCGCGCTGGCGGTTGCCGCCCAGGCCATACCGCCGATCAGGCCCGACCACGTCTTGCTCGGACTGATGCTCGGCGCGAGTTTTGCTCCGCCTGCCGAGGCGCCGACGAAATACGCTCCGATATCGGTCGCCCAAATACAGGCGACGATCCAAATGACGGTCTCCCGGCCCAGAACCGGCTGATGGCGCAACCACAACAGCGCGACCAAGGCGGCCAAGGCGTAGACGTAGGCCAATAGTCGAATCGCCGGACGGCCTCGGGTCAGCCGCGTCCATTCCCAGATCATGAGAGGTGCGGCAATCGCTGCCACGAGATCGATCCAGGGAAAACCGAACCAGATCGCCGCCAGCAGCAGCGGCCCCAGAACCACGGCCGACAGGATCCGCAACGGCAGACCGCGAAATCGGCTTTTGCGCCCCGGTGACGGGGCGTCAGCCGCTGACGCCACCATAACGCCGCTCGCGCCGACGGAACTCGGCAGTTGCCCGTTCCAGGTCTTCCTTGCCGAAATCGGGCCACAGCGTGTCGACGAACACCAGTTCCGAGTACGCGCATTGCCACAACAGAAAATTACTGATGCGCTGTTCCCCGCTCGTCCGAATGAGGAGGTCCGGATCGGGCACGCCCGCAGTCAGCAACTCTCGCTCGAAGAGATTGGCATCAATGCGATCGACGGCGAGTTCGCCTGCCGCGACCTGCCGTGCAAGGCTGCGGGTTGCGCGCAGGATCTCGTCGCGCGAACCATAGTTGATGCAGATGTTGACATCGATGCGAGTGTTGCTTTGCGTCAGGCTCTCGGCGTCCGCGATGTCGCGCACGATATCCGGTGCCAACCCGTCGCGATTGCCGATGACCCGCAACCGGGCGCCATTCTTGTGGAGTTCCTCGAGCTCGTTGCGCAGATAATGCCGCAGCAAGCCCATCAGGTCGCTGACCTCGTCGGCCGGCCGGGTCCAGTTCTCGGTGGAGAAGGCAAACAGCGTGAGGACCGGAATACCGAGTTCCCCCGCACCGCGCACGACGCGACGCACCGCATCCGCTCCCCGGCGATGTCCCGCCACGCGCGGCAGTCCGCGCGCCTTCGCCCACCGACCGTTGCCATCCATGATGATGGCGACGTGGTTGGGACCCGGCGACGGGTCGGGATTGGCGGGCAGCGGGGCGGTCGACATCAAACCGTCGTGATCTCTTTTTCTTTGTGAGCGAGAGCCTCGTCGATCAGCTTCACGTGCCGATCGGTCAGCTTCTGGACCTCGTCGGACTTTTGCCGGTGCTCGTCCTGCGAGATCTTGTGATCTTTCTCGGCCTTCTTGAGGGACTCCATGCCGTCACGTCGCACATTGCGCACGGCGACGCGGCCGTGCTCGGCGTACTTGTGCGCAAGCTTGGCGAGTTCGGCGCGCCGCTCACTGGTCAGCTCGGGAATGGGAATACGGATCATCTGCCCGTCAGGTGCCGGATTGAGGCCGAGGCCGGCCTCACGGATCGCCTTGGCCGTCGACACGACCAGGCCCTTGTCCCAGACACTGACGGTGAGCAGGCGCGGCTCGGGCGCACTCACCGTCCCGACCTGGTTCAGTGACATACGCTGGCCATAGGCTTCGACCACTACAGGGTCGAGCAGATTGACCGATGCACGGCCGGTCCGGAGGCCGGCGAACTCCTTCTTCAGGGCGTCCATGGCACCGTGCATGCGTTTCTCGAGTTCCTTGACGTCCGCGCTCATCTTCAGCCCTCGCTCTTGATGATGGTGAAGGTCCCCTCCCCGCGCATCGTCGCGGCGAATGCACCGGGCTTGTGGATGTCGAATACGATGATCGGAATTCGGTTCTCGCGTGCCAGCGAGATTGCCGACGCATCCATCACCTGCAGATCACGCGACAGCACGTCCATGTAAGTCAAAGTGTCGTAGCGCTCGGCGGTCTTGTCCTTGCGCGGATCCGCGGAATAAACACCGTCGACCTGGGTACCCTTCAGCAGGGCATCCACGCCCATCTCGGCGGCGCGCAGTGCCGCTGCGGTGTCGGTGGTGAAGAATGGATTGCCGGTGCCTGCGGCAAAAATCACCACCCGACCCTTTTCCATGTGCCGCGCGGCGCGGCGGCGAATGTAGGGCTCGCACACCGTGGTCATCGGGATCGCCGACTGAACCCTGGTCTGCAGGTCCTGACGCTCGAGGGCGCTTTGCATCGCGAGTGAATTGATGACCGTGGCCAACATGCCCATGTAGTCGCCGCTTGCGCGATCCATGCCCGAGGCAGCTGCCGAGACACCGCGAAAGATGTTTCCCCCGCCGATCACCAGACAGACCTGGACGCCCATGCTGTGCACGGCCTTCACTTCCTGTGCAACCATGGAGACCATGGCGGGATCCAGCCCATATTCGCGATTACCCATCAAACCCTCTCCGGAGAGCTTGAGAAGGACACGGCGGTAGCGGGGACCGGATGGCATCAGATGCCTCTGAAAGCGCGTTCTTGGGCGGCGCGGGCTTCCCACCCACGCACCAGTACCGAATTCATACTACTTCTTGAGCTGGGCAGCCACCTCGGCCGCGAAATCCTCCGACTTCTTCTCGATCCCTTCACCCAGCGCAAAGCGCAGGAAGCCCGCCAAACGGACCGGCGCGCCGACCTGCTTGGCCGCCTCGTCGACGACTTTGGAAACGCGGCTCTTGCCGTCGATGACGAAGAGCTGCTCGAGCAGCACCACTTCCTGGTGGAACTTGCGCAGGCCGCCCTCGACCATCTTGGCGATGATGTCGGCAGCCTTGCCGCTCTGGCCGGCCTTTTCGGCCAGCACGCCGCGTTCGCGTTCGATGGCTACCTGATCGAGGTCGGCCACGGTCAGCGACTGCGGATTTGCGGCCGCCACATGCATGGCGAGCTGCTTCGCCAGCGCCGCCAGCTTGGCCTTGTCGCCGGTCGATTCGAGCGCCACCAGGACACCGATCTTGCCGAGATCCGGCGCCACGGCGTTGTGCACATAGGCGGCCACGACACCGTCCGATACCGAGAGCGAGGCGGTGCGGCGCAGCGACATGTTCTCGCCGATGGTGGCGATCATATGCGTGAGCTCACCTTGAATGTCGCGGTCCGTACCCGGGAACGGCGCGGCGGCGATCTTGGTCATGTCGCCACCCGTGTCGAGCGCGGCGCGAGCGGCGGCGGCTACGAACTTCTGGAAGGTGTCGTTACGGCCAACGAAATCGGTTTCGGCGTTGACCTCGATGACGGCGCCGCGGTTGCCGCTGGCGATCACGCCGACCAGACCCTCGGCCGCGATCCGGCCGGCCTTCTTGGCAGCTGCTGAAAGCCCCTTGGTGCGCAGCCAGTCGATCGCCTTCTCGAGGTCGCCTTGGACTTCGCTCAAGGCCTTCTTGCAATCCATCATGCCTGCGCCGGTCTTTTCGCGCAGTTCCTTGACCAGGGAAGCGGTGATCTCAGCCATGTCGTGCTCCGTTTGGTGCAGCCTAGTTGGTGCAACAAGGGCCGGTCTTCCGACCGGCCCCTTTGAATCCTCGTCGAGAAGGGCCCGACCTACTCCGCCGGCGCCGCTTCGGCGACAACGGCATCGGCTGCTGCCGCCGGTACTTCCTCGACCGGAGGTTCGGTGAGCTCGCCCACGTCGCCGCCCGATGCCGCAATCTCGGCGCGGATACCGTCAAGCACGGCTCCGGACAGCAGCTCGCAGAACAGGGAGACGGCGCGAATGGCGTCGTCGTTGCCCGGGATCGGAAAATCGATGCCGTCGGGATCGGATTTGCTGTCGAGGATCGCCACGATCGGAATGCCGCGTTTGCGCGCTTCCTGAACGGCGATCGCTTCCTTGTTGGTGTCGATGATGAACAGCAGGTCGGGCGTGCCGCCCATTTCCTTGATGCCGCCCAGCGACCGCTCGAGCTTGTCACGCTCGCGCGTCAGGTCGAGCTGCTCTTTCTTGGTGAGACCCACGACATCGCCCTTCAGGCGGTCGTCGAGCTCGCGCAGCCGCTTGATCGACGCCGAGATGGTCTGCCAGTTGGTGATCATGCCGCCCAGCCAGCGGTGGTTCACGTAGTACTGGCCGCAGCGCTTGGCCGCGTCGGCGACGCGCTCGGACGCCGCTGCCTTGGTGCCGACGAACAGGACGCGACCGCCGCTGGCCACGACGTCGCGGACCCGCTGCAGCGCCTGCTCGAGCAGAGGCACCGTCTTGGTGAGATCGATGATATGGACCCCGTTCCGGACCCCGAACAGGTACGGCTTCATCTTGGGGTTCCAACGGCGCGTGTGATGGCCGAAGTGGACGCCGGCTTCCAGAAGCTGGCGCATCGTCAATGTCGGCATAGCCATGCCGTTCTCCTTTTCCGGTTGGGCCTCCGCGGGCGTCCGTCCCCCAACTCTTGCGAATCTTGGGACACCGGAGCGAGCGGCGGGATGTCTCCCCGTCGACCGCAAACCCGCGTGCGAAGTGGCGTGTTTCTAGGGGTTTACGTCCCGAATTGCAAGCACCAATGAAATCAAGGACTTAGGCCAACTCCCGGGCGATTTCCCCGGCCAATTTGAGAAGCGACAGGGGCGCGCTCCCCTCGGCCTTGTTGTTGGCGGTGATCCAGACCTTTTGCTTGGCCTTGAAGGCATCGGCCGCCATCCGGGCCAAGATACGGCGGGTTTCACTGTCCTCATCCACCAGCCGGTCGAAGGGCTCGTAGCGCTGCTTGGCGGCCTGATAGAGAAAGCCCCGGTGCAGGTTCCAGCGGACCACCAGGGGCCCGGGAGCGTCGCTGTCGAGCGCCCGCAGCGCCATGGCCTGACGTTCGACCTCGGGCATCCGGTCGTGCAGGCCGACGCAATAGCGTACTTCAGCGGCAGCCAGCATGCGCATCAGCCGGGGCGTCAACAGTTCGGCGTTGCGTAGTTCCAGGGCGTAGAGCGGCCGATACTTGCCGAGTTCGCGCGGCAAGGCCGAGAAGAACGCGGCCAGCCGATCGACCAGGCCAGCCGCCTCGGTCACCAGCCCGCGCGGCAACGGCGAGACCTGGAAGACCAGGGGACCTGCCTTGGCGCCCAGCCCTTCCAGGCAGGGCACGACGAACTCGCGCGTGGCAATGGCGGCATCGAGGAAGTGCGGATTGGCGACCTTCGCCCGTCCGTCCTCATCGCGCATCACGGCATCGCAGACCAGGGCCGGCGCTTTCACCACGAAGCTGAAATCGTCCGGCACCTGATTGGCGTACCGTGCATATTCCATGGCCGAGATGGCCGCATAGAAGGTCCGGTCGAGGCTGACGGTTCGCAGCATCGGGATCTGGGCATAGGCCGCGAGTCCTTTGCGACTAAGCGCCGGCTGCGGATGAACACCTTCGTAGACGAGACCACGCCAGCCCGGGAAGAACCACGATGAGGTGCCGAGGCGAATCTCGGATGGCAGGTCCGGTGCCTCCAGCAGTGGCGATTGCGACGCTGGAAGGACGTCTCCTGCCGCAGCGCGGCGCTTGGGCGGGCTGGGCGTTTCGAACAGGCCGGGCTGGCGGCTCAAATTTCCTCCACCTGCGCAATGCCCGGCAGCATGCCGATGGCGTCACGCAGGCCGCCCGCTATCGAATACGTTCCGGGCAGGGTCACCTCTGCCTCCGACTCGTCGGGCATGGGAACCACCAGCGTGACGCGTCCCCGCCCCTTCTTGCCATCGAGCATCTTGCGCAGCGCTTCGAGGGCCGCCGGATCGGAAATGATGATGCGCAGACCCGCGGCGGCGTTGGCCACGGCGTCGTCGAGCTTCTCCACGGTCTGCGCCGTGAGCTTCACCTGCTCGCCATCGAGCCGGCCGTCGGCCGAGACCAGCACCGCCTGCCCCGGCTCCAGCAGATTGCGCTTGCTGCCGAGGAGTTCGCTGAACACCGTGAGTTCGAAGGCACCCGATTGATCGGAACATTGCACGAAGGCAAAGCGGTTGCCCTTGGCCGAGGTCCGCTCCATGCGGTCGATGACGGTGCCGGCGAGCTTGATTCGGCCGGGCGTGCCACGCGCCAGCAGCGCCGTCAGATCGGCGGCGCGACAGACGCCCAACCGTTGCAAGCTGCGTTCATAGGCCGCCAGCGGATGCGACGAAAGATAGAAGCCGATCGCGGCGAATTCGTTCTGCAACCGCTCCATCGGTGCCCAGTCGGGCATCTTGGGAAACTGCGGCCGGCGTTGCGCGGTATCGTCGCCGAAGAGGCTGTTCTGGTTGCTGCCGCGCGATTCGTGCGTCGCCTGGGAATGACGTGTCAGCGCTTCAACGGCACCGAACGTCTGGGCACGATTCTTGTTCAAGGAATCGAATGCCCCCGCCTTCACCAATCCTTCGATAAGCCTCTTGTTGATCACGCGCTGGTCCAGCCGCTCGGCAAAGTCGAACAGATCCCTGAACGGCCCACTCTCCACGCGTTCCTCGGCGAGTCGCGACATCGCTTCGCGGCCGACGCCCTTGATCGCCGACAGCGCGTAGCGCACTGCCTTCTTGCCTTCCGGCGTCGTCTCGACCGCGAACTCGGCAAACGAATTGTTCACGTCCGGTCCCAGCAGAGGAATCTGCAGCCGCTCGAGTTCTCGCCGGAAATTGCCGATCTTGTCGGTATTGCCCATGTCGAGCGTCATCGACGCGGCGAAGAATTCGACCGGATAGTTCGCCTTGAGATAGGCTGTCTGATAGGCGACCAACGCGTAAGGCGCAGAATGGCACTTGTTGAAGCCATAGCCTGCGAACTTGGCGACCTTGTCGAAGATCATCGAGGCACGTGCGTCCTCGACCTCGTTCTTGCGGGCGCCTTCGATGAAGGTCGCCCGTTGGGCGTCCATCTCGGACTGGATCTTCTTGCCCATGGCACGGCGCAGCAGATCGGCGCCGCCCAGAGAATAGCCGGACAGCACCTGGGCGATCTGCATGACCTGCTCCTGGTAGACCATGATGCCGTAGGTCTCTTCCAGAATGCCCTTCAGCGAGGGATGCAGATAATCCGGCTTCTCCTGCCCGTTCTTGACGCTGATATAGGTCGGGATGTCGTCCATCGGTCCGGGCCGATAAAGCGCCACCAGTGCGATCAGATCCTCGAAACGATTGGGCTTCAGCTTGCTGAGGATATCGCGCATGCCGCTGCCTTCCATCTGGAAGACCCCGTAGGCATCGCCCTTGGCCAGCATCCGGAAGGTCGGCTCATCGTCGAGTGGAATCTTGTCGATCTTGATCTTGTCGTGACCGATCAGGCCGCACGCCTTCTCGATCACCGTGAGGGTCTTGAGCCCGAGGAAGTCGAATTTCACCAGACCGGCGGTCTCCACCCATTTCATATTGAATTGGGTAGCCGGCAGAGATTCCTTGTTGTCGGTGTCGCGATAGAGCGGCACCAGTTCCTCGAGAGGACGGTCACCGATCACGACGCCTGCGGCATGGGTCGAGGCGTTGCGGAACAGGCCTTCGAGCTGCAGCGCGAGATCGATCAGCCGCTTGATCTCTTCGTCCGCCTGATACTGCTCCTTCAGGAGTTGCTCGCTCTCGAGCGCCTGGGCGAGCGTGACCGGCTTGGCCGGGTTGTTCGGCACCAGCTTGCAGATGCGATCCACCTGGCCGTAGGGCATCCCGAGCACGCGACCGACGTCGCGCAGCACTGCACGTGCCTGCAGCTTGCCGAAGGTGATAATGGCGGCGACGCGATCGTGCCCATACTCGTCGCGCACATAGCGGATCACGCGATCGCGCTTGTCCTGGCAAAAGTCGATGTCGAAGTCGGGCATCGACACGCGTTCGGGATTGAGAAAGCGCTCGAACAGCAAGCCCCATCGCAAGGGGTCGAGATCGGTGATCTTGAGCGCCCAGGCCACGAGCGATCCCGCGCCCGAGCCGCGGCCGGGCCCGACGGGAATGCCGTTGTCCTTGGCCCACTGGATGAAATCGGCAACGATCAGGAAGTAGCCCGAGAAGCCCATCTTCTCGATCATGTTGAGTTCGTAGACCAGCCGCTCCTGGTAAAGCTCGAAGGCGATGTCGCCGGCAAGGCGGTCTCCTGCCTTCAGGATGGCAAGGCCGTTCTCGGCCATCTCCTTCAGCGCGTCCTTCTCCGCGCGGCCGCCGAGCTTGGTGTAGCGCGGCAGGATCGGCTTGCGCGGCTCGGGCATGTACGAGCAGCGCTGGGCGATCGCCAGGGTGTTGTCGCAAGCCTCCGGCAGATCGGAGAAGACAGCACGCATCTCGGCCGCAGACTTGAAATAGTGCTCGGGCGTCAGCCGGCGGCGATTGGGGTCCTCGATATGGACACCCTGCTCGATGCAAAGCAGAACGTCGTGCGCCTCGTACATCGATGCCTTGGGGAAATGCACGTCATTGGTCGCCACCAGCGGCAGGTCGCGTGCATAGGCGAGGTCGAGCAGCGGCGCCTCGATCCGGCGCTCGCTGTCCTCGCCATGACGCTGCAGTTCGACATAGAGTCTGCCGTCAAACGTGGCTTGCAGGCGCTCGAGCATATGGGCCGCCGCCGGGGCCTGGCCGGCCAGCAGCAGCCGTCCAACGCCACTGCTTGTGCTGCCGGTGAACGCCAGAAGGCCGTCGCTGTACCCCTCCAATTCGGACAGGGGCAGTGCCGAAATCGACCCGGTCTTGAACTCGAGGTGAGCGCGGCTCACCAGGCGCATCAAGTTGAGATAGCCCTGCTCGTTTTGGACCAGCAGCGTCAGCCAATCGACCGACGGCAACTTGCTTGCCGTGGCGATCCCGCCCTCTTCCTCCCGCCTGAGCCCGATATCGCAGCCCATGATCGGCTGAATACCGCCTTTCGCGGCGTACTGGGCAAATTCCAGGGCACCGAACAGGTTGTTGCGGTCGGTGATGGCGACAGCCGGCATCGCCTGCGCCTTGGCGAGCGCCACAACGGCATCGACCTTGTTCGCTCCCTCGGTGAGCGAATAGGCGGACCGGACCTTGAGATGAACGAAATCGGCGATTGGCACGGCTCATCATCGCGCCGGAACCTGTGGACTGTCAGGTCGTCAGCACGCCTTCCTTCAGCGTCACCGTGCGATCCATGCGCGCGGCAAGGTCCGGGTTGTGCGTTGCCACCAGCGCCGCCATGCCGGTTTCCCGCACCAGCGCCAGAAGCTGGCGAAAGACGATATCGGCCGTGGAGGCATCGAGATTTCCCGTCGGCTCGTCGGCCAGCAGCACGCGGGGCGCGTTTGCCACCGCGCGCGCGATGGCGACACGTTGCTGCTCGCCGCCCGAGAGCCGGCCCGGCCGATGATCGCCGCGCTCCTTGAGCTGCACCATCGCCAGAAGGCCGGCGGCGCGGACACGGGCCTCGCTGCGCGACAGGCCATTCAACATCTGCGGCAGCATCACGTTCTCGATCGCCGAGAATTCCGGCAACAGGTGATGATACTGATAGACGAAGCCCAGAAACCGGCGGCGCAGCGCCGTCCGCCCGCGATCACCGAGGCGGCCCGCCGCGTTGCCGTCGACAATTACCTCGCCTTCATCAGGCTGCTCGAGAAGGCCTGCGATATGCAGCAAGGTCGACTTGCCACTGCCTGACTGACCGACCAGGGCCACGATCTCGCCTGGCCGCAGATCGATCGATACGCCCCTCAGCACTTCCAGGCGGCGATCACCCTGCACAAAGGTGCGCTTGATGTCGCGCAGGGAAAGAGGAAAGGCTGAATCACTCATAACGAAGCCCCTCGACCGGGTCGACCCGGGTGCTGCGCCAGGCTGGATAGGCCGCGGCTGCCAATGACAACAGAATGGCCACGCCGACGACTATGCCCACCTCCCCTGCCTGAACCCGCACCGGCATGGACGTGATGAAGTCGACCTCGGCGTTACCGCCGCCCGACGCACCGGTAATCGCCGACAACAGCCTGCCGACCGAAGGCATGTTTGCACAAATCAGAAGCCCGAGAGCCGCGCCGACCGCCGTACCCACCAGACCGACCGCGGCCGCCGCTAGGAAAAATGCCCGCACGATTGTACGAGGTGTCGCGCCCATCGTGCGCAGAATGGCGATGCTGCCGCGCTTGACGCGGACCAGCATGGTGAAGCTCGCCACAACGTTCATTGCCGCGACCACGACGATCAGGGTGAGGATGATGAACATCATGACGCGCTCGACCTGCAACGCGCCAACGAACCGGGCATTGAGGCCTAGCCAGTCCGAAATCTTCAGGTCGTCGCGGCCGAGCGACCGGCGCAATTCGGCGGCCACGCGCGGCGCCGACGCAGGATCGACAAGCTCGAGATCGATGGACGTCACCGCATTGTGCCCGTACTCAAGATCCTCCTGCAGCATGTCTAGCGGCACGAAAACCAGGGCGCCGTCGAACTCGTAGCGGCGTGTCATGAAGCTCGCCAGCACCTCGTAGTCCGAGTAGCGTGGTGCAATCGTGCCATTTTCGTTGAGCCGGTGGGTGACCAGCGTGACCTTGTCGCCCGCGGCAACATTCAACGCCTGTCGCAGCCTTTCGCCGATGACCACGCCGGGCTTCGTGCCGAAGGCACCCAACTCGCCGTGGACGATGTTCTTCGTCACGATGTCGCGCGTCAGCAGGTCATCCGTCCGCACACCGCGCAACATGACGCCCCGCGTCAGGCTGTTGGCCATGACGAGAGCTTGGCGTTCGAGGGCCGGCCGCACGGCCCGCACGCCCGGCGTTTCCCTGAGCTTCGCCAGAAGTTCCGCCGTGGCCTGCAACATGCCACCCTGCGCCGTGATCACGACGTGGCCGTTCATACCGATGATGCGCCCGAGCAATTGCTGGCGAAATCCGCCCATGACGGACAAGACGACGATCAGTGTCGCCACGCCGAGGGCCACGCCGATGAGTGAGAATATGGCGATGAACGAGACGAAGCCCTCCCGTTGGCGGGTGGCCAGATAGCGCCAGGCAAGCCAGCGCTCGACGGCGGGCGCCCGGTCACTCACGGCGCAGACCTTCAACCGGGTCGAGGCGCGACGCTCGCCATGCCGGGTAAAGAGAAGCCAGCAGGGCAAACACCAGGGCCATGCCGGCAATCACCGCCACTTCCATCCACTCGATATGCGAGGGCATCTCAGCAAGCAGGTAAAGCGTCTCGTCGAACAGCACGAGGCCGAAGGTGTGCTGCAACCACTGGCGGATCGCCTCGATGTTGCGCGCGAAGGCGAGTCCCAGGACGACACCGATGGTCGTGCCCGCCCCTCCGATGACCAGGCCATCGATCAGGAACACGCGCAGGATGGCGCCGCGGCTGGCCCCCATGGTCCGCAGGATGGCGATATCCGCGGTCTTTGTGCGCACCAGCATGACGAGGCTGGACACGATGTTGAACGCCGCCACCAGCACAATCAGCGTCAAAACCAGGAACATCACGTTGGTTTGCGCCTGAACCGCCGAGAAGAAACTGACATTGGCCTGGAACCAGTCAAATACCCAGCCTTGAAGGCCGACGGCTTGGGACACCAGGCGGCGGCTGTCAGAGAGAGAGGCATTGTCTTCAACGAAGACTTCGATTCCCGTCACCTTGCTCCCGAGGCCGAGAAGGCGCTGAACATCGGTGAGCGGCGCGTAGATGAAATTGGCGTCGTAGTCGTACATGCCGGCGCAGAAAATTGCCGATACACCGGCCGATACCGACCGGGGCATGACGCCGAGCGGCGTTGCCAGCGACACCGGCGACACGAGTTGCACCCTGTCGCCGACCTTGAGTCCCAGCAGGTCCGCCAGCCGTCGACCGATCGCCACCGAGAAATCGTCACCAAACCCCTTCAGCGTGCCCCACTCGATGGGTTTGTCGTCGTCGCTGCGGCACAGACCTCGATAGCGCTCCCGGACGCCGGGCGGCCCGTCAATGGCGGCCGCTAGCGGCAGGCGGGCCTGGAAATCCTCTGGCCGCATGCCACGCAGGATGACGCCTCGAACGCGATCACCGACGACAGCCATGACCTGGCCTTCGGCAGATTGCGTCGCACTGACCACACCAGGCACCGCTTTGATGCGGGCCAGGAGATCCGGCGTAACGTCCAGCCCGTCACGGCTGCCCTGGACGCCGAGTTGACCACTGATGCCCGACATCTGCTTCAGCATCTCGACCCGAAAGCCGTTCATCACGGCCATGACCACGATCAAGGTGCCGACGCCCAGCATGATGCCGATCAGCGAGAAACCGGCGATCACCGAAATGAACCCTTCTTCCCGGCGCGCCCGCAGATACCGGAAGGCGATCAGGCGTTCGACGGTGGCGAAGGCCATGATGGGCGGCGTCCCCCGCTTCAGCCGAACCGTTGCACGAGCTGATCGATCGGCAATTCCTCGCGCACACCGGTCTTGCGGTTCTTGAGCTCGACTTTGCCGGCGGCCAGTCCCTTGGGACCGACGATGGCCTGCCAGGGTGTGCCGATGAGGTCCATGTCGGCGAACTTGGCGCCCGGCCGCAAGTCCCGATCATCGTGCAGCACAGCCACGCCCTTGGCCTGCAGCGCATCGTAAAGCTTCACGCATGCGCCCATGACAGCGCCGTCGTCGGGCTTCAGGTTGACAATGGCTACCTTGAAGGGCGCCACGGACTCCGGCCAGACGATGCCTGCATCGTCATGGCTCGCCTCGATAATGCCGCCAACCAGGCGTGACACCCCGATTCCATAAGAACCCATCTCGACGGTGATCTGTTCGCCGCCGGGACCGGCCACAACCGCTTTCATCGGCTTGGAATACTGCGTCCCGAAGTTGAAAATATGGCCGACTTCGATTCCTCGTGCGGCAAGACGCTCGCTTTCGGGAATCTTCTCGAAGGCCCCCTTGTCGTGCTTTTCGTCCGTCGCGGCATAGAGCGACGTCCATTCGTCCACGATCGGCTGCAGATCGCCCGAGTAGTCGATCGTGCGGCCGAGGATATCCTTGTCGACCAGACCCTTGTGGCAGAACACGGCGCTTTCGCCGGTCTCGGCCAGGATGATGAACTCATGGCTTAGGTCGCCGCCGATCGGGCCGGTGTCGGCGCGCATCGGGATAGCTTTCAGACCCATCCGCGCGAAGGTGCGCAGGTACGCCACGAACATGTTGTTGTAGGAACGGATGGCGCCGGCCCGGTCGAGGTCGAAGGAGTAGTTGTCCTTCATCAGGAATTCGCGCCCACGCATGACGCCGAAGCGAGGCCGCACTTCGTCGCGGAATTTCCACTGGATGTGATAGAGGTTCTTGGGCAGGTCGCGATAGCTCTTCACGCCATCGCGGAAGAGGACAGTGATCATCTCTTCGTTGGTCGGCCCGAACAGCATGTCGCGGTCATGGCGGTCCTTGATGCGCAGCATCTCGGCTCCGTAGGCGTCGTAGCGGCCGCTCTCGCGCCACAGGTCGGCCGACTGGATGGTCGGCATCAGGACTTCCTGCGCCCCCGCGGCGTCCTGCTCTTCGCGCACGATCCGCTCGATGTTCTTGAGGACACGGAAGCCCAGCGGCAGCCAGGCGTAGATGCCGGCGCTGGTCTGGCGAACGAGGCCGGCACGCAGCATCAGGCGGTGCGACACGATCTGCGCCTCGGCCGGATTCTCCTTCAAGGTCGGCAGGAAATACTGGCTCATCCGCATGCTGAATCGGTCCTCGTTCGGGGGCGTCCGGGCTGGCGGCGGACTGTAGGGAACAGGTCTTGCAAAGGCAAACTTGGCCGCTGCTGGCTGGTTTTGCACAGGGCAATGCCCGCACACTCAACGCGACTTCAGGGGGAGACAAGAATGCTCGAGCAGATCTTCAAGCTGAGCGAGAACCGGACCAACGTCCGGACCGAGGTCGTGGCCGGCATCACGACCTTCCTGACGATGGCCTATATCATCTTCGTCAATCCGGCAATTCTCAGCGCCGCCAAGATGCCGTTCGGCGCGGTATTCACTGCCACCTGCGTAGCCGCCGCCATCGGCTGCATGCTGATGGCCTTCCTCGCCAACTACCCAATTGCGCTCGCCCCCGGCATGGGCCTGAACGCCTACTTTGCCTTCGGTGTCGTAGGCGGCATGGGGTATACTTGGCAGGTGGCGCTGGGCTGCGTGTTCCTTTCGGGCATCATCTTCTTCGTCATCAGCGTGCTGCCGATCCGCGAATGGATCGTCAACGCCATCCCTAAATCGCTCAAGATGGCGATCGCCGCCGGCATCGGCCTGTTTCTCGCCCTGATCGCTCTCAAGAACGCCGGCATCGTCGTCGCCAATCCGGAAACCCTCGTCATGCATGGCAAGCTGACAAGCTGGCCCGTCCTCATGGCCGCGCTGGGATTCACCCTGATCGTGGCGCTCGAATACCGCCGCGTCATGGGCGGCGTCATCATCGGCATCCTGGCCGTGACCGTTATCTCGATCCTGGCCGGTCAGCAGAAGTTCGAAGGCATCTTCGATCTGCCGCCCTCGATCGCCCCCGTGTTTCTCCAGATGGACCTCGCCGGTGCCCTCCAGGTGGGCCTGGTAACCGTGGTGTTCGCCTTCCTGTTCGTCGACCTGTTCGACAACACCGGAACGTTGATCGCTCTGGCTCATCGCGGTGGCTTCATGCGTCCAGACGGTACCGTTCCACGGCTCAGGGGGGCGCTGATCTCGGACAGTGCCGCGGCCATGATCGGTGCCGCTGTCGGCACGTCTACGACCACGAGCTATATCGAGAGTGCGTCGGGCATCAATGCCGGCGGCCGGACGGGACTCACGGCGGCGACTGTCGGCGTCCTCTTCCTGCTCGCGTTGTTCGTCGCGCCGTTGGCCGGCTCCATCCCTGCGTATGCGACGGCACCCGCACTACTCTACGTCGCCTGCCTGATGGCGCGGGGCCTTACTGAAGTGGAGTGGAACGACATCACCGAGGCGGCGCCTGCAGTCATCACCGCGCTCGCTATGCCGTTCACCTTCTCGATTGCCGACGGCATCGCTTTCGGATTCATTTCGTACGCCGGTATCAAAGTCGCGGCAGGTCGCTATAGCGACGTCCATCCTGCCGTGGCAATTCTCGCTGTCCTGTTTGTGATCAAGTACGTGGTCATCGGATGATCAAGAATTCAGTAGGGAAATTTGTTTGTCGTCGAACGACCTGCAACCCTAACAATTGTTCGGTGGAGGGCTAACGATCGAAAGAAAAGGTCTTGGCAAGGCTCTGGAGCCACGCTAAAGAGCCTTTCTCTTGGGCGCTGCCCGAGTTTAGGGAGGAGAGCGGCTTAAAAGCCGCCGAACGACGAGTTTCGGGGTAGAAGAGCGGCGGGCCAAAAGCCCGCCGTTTCCTTTTGAATTCAATATATTAAATGGAACTCCTAAGAAACTAGATTAACTTCCGTCGACCATTCCGCGGAAGCTGAAGACATCGGCCTGATGCAGGGCGAAAAAGGCCAGCCAGAACGCGGCCGCGACGGCCGACGTGATGATCGCCTTGCGGACCAATTCCGGCCGTTCCGGAGCCCCGTGCTCCTCGCCCTTGCCGGGATTTTCGACACGACGGACACCCAGCGGCAGGACTGCAAACAATACCGTCCACCAAAGGACGATGTAGACCATGACGCCAGTCGCCCAGCTCATGGCGCGGCCCTCCTCACACCTGTTCGAGTTCGATCAGGGTCCCGGTGAAGTCCTTGGGGTGTAGGAACAGGACCGGCTTGTCATGAGCGCCGATCTTGGGCTCGCCATCGCCCAGAACGCGGGCGCCCTGGGACTTGAGCTTGTCACGGGCAGCGTAGATGTCCTCGACCTCGTAGCAGACATGGTGGATGCCGCCGTCGGCGTTACGGGCGAGGAAATTGGCGATCGGCGATTTCTCACCCAGCGGATGCAGCAGCTCGATCTTGGTGTTGGGCAGTTCCACGAACACCACGGTCACGCCATGCGCCGGTTGGGCTTTTGGAGCGCTCACCTTTGCGCCCATGACGGTCCGGTACAGCTCCGAGGCCTTGGCGAGGTCCGGGACGGCAATGGCGATGTGGTTCAGGCGTCCGATCATCAGGCTCTCCACACGTTCCAAGCCTAGATGCGGACGATGTGAACGTCCGTCAACGGCTTCTTGCCGAGGTGCGCGCGCACGACGCGCCGCACGGCCTGGCGGGACGCCTCCTCGATCCGCTTGTCGTCGCCTCGCTCGGAGGGGCTGAGGTCGGCCAGCATCTCACGCAGCCCCGCGACGATGGCCTCGGCAAGCGCGCCGTCCTCGTCCTCGATACCCCGCAGAGACACCTTGGGCGATGCCACGGCGCGGCCCTTGCCGTCGATTACCAGGGTGGCGGCGGCGGCCCCGTTCCACAGCAACTTGCGCCGCTCACGCAGCACGCCGCCATCGAGCGGCACCAGACCGTCGCCGTCACGGGCCAGGCGGCCCACCGGAACATGGTCGATGATCTCCGCCGGCCCTGGCGCCAACCGCACCAGCGTGCCGTTCGGCGCCACGATCGTCTCCGGCACCTGGCAGGCCCGAGCAAGGGCTGCATGCTCTACCATGTGACGGACCTCGCCATGGACCGGCAAGGCGATCCGGGGACGCACCCACTGGTAGACCCGCACGAGTTCGTCGCGCGCGGGATGGCCTGAGACGTGAATATCAGCCTCGCGGTCGGTAATGACCTCGACGCCGCGCGCCATCAGGGCATTCTGCAGGCGTCCGACCGAGCGCTCGTTTCCGGGGATGACACGCGACGAGAAGATCGCCGTGTCGCCCTCCTCAAGGACGATGTCGCGATGCTCATCGTTGGCGATCTTGGCCATCGACGCCCGCATCTCGCCCTGACTGCCAGTGCAGATGAACAGCACCTTGTTCCGGGGCAGGTAGGCTCCGTCCTGCGGGCTGACGCATTCGGGAAAATCGAGCATGTAGCCGCATTCCTGCGCTGCCTCGATCATGCGCAGCAGCGCCGGACCGGACAGAACGGGGTGGCGGCCCGCAGCGACCGCCGCCAACGCAATGCTTTCCACGCGCGCAAGATTGGAAGCAAAGCAAGTGACGGCAATACGCCCCTTCCGCCCCTTGACCAGCTTCTTGAGATTGGTCCGCACCATTGCCTCGGAGCCCGCTTCGCCCTCGACGAAGACGTTGGTGCTGTCGCAGACCATCGCCAGTACGCCTTCGTCGCCGATGCGCTTCAGCATCGCCTCGTCGGTCAGGTCGCCGATCAGCGGCTCGGGATCGATCTTCCAGTCACCGGTGTGAAAGATGGTGCCGAACTTGGTCCGGATGGCCAACGCATTGGGTTCGAGAATCGAATGCGTCATGGTGATCATCTCGAGGTCGAACGGCCCGAGGCTGAATTTGCCTCGCAGCGGGATTTCCGTGATCCGGACGGCATCGACCAAGCCGGCCTGCGTGAGCTTGCGGCGCAGCACCGAGGCTGCGAACGGCGTGGCGTAGACCGGCGCCTTCAGCCTTGGCCAGAGATCAGCCACCGCACCCAGATGATCCTCGTGCGCGTGTGTCAGCACGATGCCGACAAGGTCCTTGCGCCGCTCTTCGATGAAAGCAGGATCGGGCATGATGACCTCGACACCAGGCATGGTGTCGTCGCCGAAGGCGATGCCGAGATCGAGCATCAGCCACTTGCCGGCATGGCCATAGAGATTGAGGTTCATGCCGATCTCGCCGGCGCCCCCAAGGGCGAGAAACAGCAACTCTTCGTTCGACGGGACGGTCATTTGTTGTTGCGGCGCCAGATCTCCAGGAGACCGAGCGACATCAGGTCCGGCTCGATGGCATCGAACAGGCCGATCTCATCCTTGAATACGGCGGCGAGCCCACCGGTCGCCACCACCTTCATGGGCTCGCCATATTCGGCCCGGATGCGCTTGATCAGGCTCTCGATCAGCCCGACATAGCCCCAGAAAATGCCCGACTGCATGGCCGGCACCGTGGCCTTGCCGATCACATGGGCCGGCTTCTCGACGCGGATGCGCGGCAGGCGTGCAGTCATCAGGTAGAACGATTCGATTGTGAGCTCGACACCTGGCGCCAGCACGCCGCCGACAAAATTCCCATCCTTGTCGGAAAGATCGAACGTGGTAGCGCTGCCGAAATCGACGGTGATCAATGGCCCGCCATATTTCTTGTAGCCGGCGATGACGCCGACCAGACGATCCGGGCCGGCATCCTGAGGCCGGTCGAGCAGGACCTTGATGCCGAGCTCGACGTCGGGTTCACCCACGATCAGCAATTTGGCCTTGAAGTAGATCTCGCAGAGCCGGCGGATGTGAAGGTTCACCTGCGGCACGACGCTCGCCAGGATCGCACCCTTGATCGAGCTCGGATCGAAGCCTTGCAGATGCATGAGCTGAGTCAGCCAGGCGGCGTACTCGTCGGCCGTGCGCTTGGCCTCGGTGCGCAGTCGGAACTGCGAGACGATCTTGTCGCCGTCGAATACGGCGAATTTGGAATTGGTGTTGCCGACATCAATCGCGAGCAGCATCGCCTCTTCTCCTCAGGCCGCACGGCCAAGCAATTCGCCGGACACGATCTTGCGGGGACCAGCCGGTGTCTCCAGCAACAACGCACCTTCGTGGTCCATTCCGGCAAAGCGGCCCTGTACCAGTTCCTCGCCCAGCCTGACGTCGACATCGATGCCGAGAGGTCCGGCCTTGGCGAGCCACGCCGCCCTCACGGTCTCAAAGCCGTGGTGGCGCCATTCAGCGAGCCGCCAGGCCAACGACTGAGCAAGCCGCTCCAGCGCCGCCTCCACCGAGCCGCCGAGCGCTGCGCCCGGATAGCGCATCTCCGCCGCCTGCGGCGCAAAGCCCACGTTGACCCCGATGCCCGCAACGACATGGTCGACGAAGCCACTCTGTCCGATCGAGCTTTCGAGCAGGATACCCGCGACCTTGCCGCCATCGACCATGACGTCGTTCGGCCACTTCACCCTCACGTCGCGTCCGGCCGGGACGATATCGGAGACCGCGAGGGCCGCGACGAAGCCAAGTTCGGCGGCGCGCGGCGCGGCGCAGTCGGGCCGTAGGATGGTCGAGCTGTAGAGATTCCCAACCGGCGATACCCAGTGCCGGCCGCGGCGGCCGCGACCGCCGGTCTGTTCGCGGGCCCAGACGACGGTACCTTCCGTAGCGCCGGCGTCCGCCAGACGTGCCGCCTCGTCGTTGGTGCTGCCGACGCTGTCCAGCGCGACCAGCCTCCACCCGTCCGGCAGGACGGGCGCCACGATCACTGGAACAGGCCTTTCGCCGCCGATGCGGCGATCAGGCTGAGGGGCTGCGGTGCCAGCGAAAACAGGGTCACCAGGATCGCCGATACGAACGCCACGGTGCGGTAGACGCCGAACGGCGTGCTGTCGAGCTCCTCGGTCGCCTCATCGAAGTACATGACCTTGACGATGCGCAGGTAGTAGTACGACGCCACAACGGAGGCGAGCACGCCCAGGACGGCGGGAATGTAGAGGTTGGCCTCGACGGCGGCGATGAAGATGTAGAGTTTTCCCCAGAAGCCCGCGAGCGGCGGGATGCCGGCCAGCGAGAACATGAAGAGCAGCATCGCGAAGGCCATCATCGGCTGGCTCTTGGCCAGGCCCGCCAGGTCGGAAACGCTTTCGACCATGACGCCCCGGCGCTTCATCATCAGGATCGTGGCGAACACGCCCAGTGTCATGACGAGGTAGATGGCAAGGTAGAAGACGATCGACTGGATCCCCTTCTCGCTGCCGCTCGCCAAGCCCAGCAGCACATAGCCGACATTGCCGATCGATGAATAGGCCATCAGACGCTTGATGTTCTGCTGACGAAGCGCCGCGAATGCCCCCAACGCCATCGACAACACGGCGGCCACGACGATGATCTGCTGCCATTGCGGGAACAGCGGCTTGAACGGTCCCATCAGGACCGAGACCATCAGCGAGATGGCTGCGATCTTCGGCGCCACGGCGAACAATGCGGTCACCGGAGTCGGTGCGCCCTCGTACACGTCGGGCGTCCACATATGGAACGGCACAGCCGACACCTTGAACGCGAGACCCGCGACCACGAACACGAGCCCGACGACGACACCGAACTCGGCGGCCTTGCCGTCGAGCAGCGCCTGCGAGATCTGGACGAACGCCGTGCCGCCGCAGAAGCCGTAGATCAGGGAGGCGCCGAACAGCAGCATGCCGGAAGCAACCGATCCCAGGACGAAGTACTTAACGCCGGCTTCGGTCGAGCGCACGCTGTCGCGCTGGAAGGCCGCAATGACGTAGAGCGCCAGCGACTGAAGCTCGAGACCGACATAAAGGGACATGAGATCGTTGGCCGAGATCATCAGCATCATGCCCAGGGTCGCGAGTGCCACCAGCACCGGATACTCGAAGCGCCACGCCTTGGCCTGCTCGAAATAGGATCGCGACATCAGCACGGCGACGGCCGCCCCAATCAACACCATTGCCTTCATGGTCGCGGTCAGCCGATCGACGATGAAGAGCGAGGCGAAGGCCATACCTTCGCGGTAGGGCGCAAACAGCAACACCGCCGTCACCAGCAGCACGACCGACGTCGCCACCGAAATGAATGGCGTTGCCACCTCGCCACGGACAACACCGTAGATCAGCAGGAGCATTGCCGCCGCAGCCAGGAAGAGTTCCGGCCGTGCCAGTGTCCAGAATTCGAGACCGACAACCATATTCATCACTCCCGGCCGCTCACGGCACCAACGCCGCGGTGCGGGCGAGCTTCAGGGCGGCCTGATAGTCGCCAATCAACTTATCAACCGAGGGCGCCATCGGGTCGAGGAAGGAACTGGGATAGATGCCCATCCACAAGGTGATCAGCACCAACGGCAGGAACACCGCGATCTCACGCCGGTTCATGTCGAGGATAGCCTTCAGCGAATCCTTGGTCAGTTCGCCGAAGACGATCTTGCGATAGAGCCAGAGCGCGTAGGCGGCTCCCAGAATGATGCCCGTCGTCGCCAGGAATGCCACCCAGGTGTTGGCCTTGAACGTTCCAACCAGGACCAGGAATTCACCCACGAAGCCCGACAGACCGGGCAGCCCGACGCTCGCCAGGGTGAAGAACATGAAGGTGAAGGCATATCGTGGCATGCGATGGACGAGGCCGCCGTAGGCTGCGATCTCGCGGGTGTGCATGCGGTCGTAGACGACGCCGACACAAAGAAAGAGCGCTGCCGAGACGATGCCGTGGCTCAGCATCTGGAAGATCGAACCCTGGACGCTCTGCATGTTCATGATGAAGGCGCCGATCGTCACGAAGCCCATGTGGGCCACCGACGAGTAGGCGATCAGCTTCTTCATGTCCTCCTGCACCAGCGCCACCAGCGAGGTGTAGATGACAGCCACGATGCTGAGGCCGAAGACCAACGGCGCGAAATACTGCGAGGCTTCGGGGACGAGGGGACGCGAGAACCTGAGGAAGCCGTACCCGCCCATCTTCAGCAACACACCGGCCAGGATCACCGAACCGGCGGTTGGCGCCTCGACATGGGCGTCGGGCAGCCAGGTATGGACCGGCCACATCGGCACCTTGACCGCGAAGGATGCGAAGAAGGCGAGCCACAGCCAGCACTGCCAGGTGAACGGCAGGTCGAGCTTTTCCATCGCCGTCAGCAGATCCGTCGTGCCCACCTGCCAGTAGACGGCGATGATCGCCCGCAGCATCAGCACCGAGCCCAGCAACGTGTAGAGGAAGAACTTGAAGGCCGCGTAGACCCGCCGCTTGCCGCCCCAGACACCGATGATGAGGAACATCGGAATGAGGACGCCTTCGAAGAAGACATAGAACAGCGCCAGGTCGAGCGCACAGAACATGCCGACCATGAAGGTCTCGAGCACGAGGAATGCGATCATGTATTCCTTGACGCGGACCTTGACCGATTCCCAGCTCGCCAGGATGCAGATCGGCGTCAACAGCGTCGACAGCAGCACAAAGAACAGCGAAATACCGTCGATACCGACGTGATAGCCGATCGAGAGCGCCGGCACCCAGTCGAGCTTCTCCTCGAACTGGAAGCTGGCCTTGGTGGGATCGAAGCGCACCCACAGGACGAGGGAGACCAGGAAAGTCGCGAGCGACGTCAGCAACGCGGCGCTGCGGCAATTGCGGTCCACTGCTTCCTTGGGACCGTTCACGACCAGGCAGAACAGCGCCCCCACCAGGGGCAGAAAGGTGACCAGGGAAAGGATCGGCCAGCTCGACATCGGGGCCTTACCTCGCCGCCAGCATGAAATAGGTAACGAGGCCCGCCACGCCGACCAGCATCGCGAACGCATAGTGGTAGAGGTAGCCGCTCTGGAAGCGGCTGAGAACGCCGGCCATGTCTTGTGCGCGCGCCGCGATGTTATCGGGGCCGAGGCCGTCGATCACCGCGCCGTCGCCCTTCTTCCAAAGTACGCGGCCGATGGCCAGTGCCGGCTTGACGAAGACCGCGTCGTAGATTTCGTCAAAGTACCACTTGTTGAAAAACAGGGCGTGCAGGCCGGGGAACGCCTTGACGGTACGGGCCGGCATGTCGGTCCTGACGATGTAGTAATAGTAGCTGAGCAGGATACCCGCGATGGCAAAAACCAGCGGTGCCAGCTTCACCCACAGCGGCACCTCGTGTGCGTGATGCAGCACCTCTTGCGTCGACTTCACAGCAATCGAATGGCCCCAGAAGGCTTGCCAGTCGTGCCCAACGAACCAGTCGTAGGCAACCATGCCCGACAGCGCCGCACCGATACCCAGCACGTAGAGCGGAATCATCATGACCGCGGGCGATTCGTGTGCGTGATCCCAGGTGTGATGGTCGCCGCGATACTTGCCGTAGAAGGTCATGAACATCAGGCGCGTCGAATAGAAAGCGGTCATGAAGGCCGCAACGACACCCAGCCAATAGGCGATCACGCCGACGGTCGTGTGCACGCCGTAGGCCGACTCCAACATGATGTCCTTGGAGTAGAAGCCGGCAAATCCGACGCCGTTGCCGAAAATGAACGGAACGCCGATGCCCGACAGGGCAAGCGTGCCGACCCACATCAGGATGAAGGTCTGCGGCGCTTTCTCCTTCACGCCGCCCATGTTCCGCATGTCCTGCTCGTGATGCAGGCAGTGGATGACCGACCCGGAACCCAGGAACAGCAGCGCCTTGAAGAAGGCGTGCGTCATGAGATGGAACATCGCCGCCGAATAGGCGCCGACACCGCAGGCAAAGAACATGTAGCCGAGCTGGCTGCAGGTCGAATAGGCGACGACCCGCTTGATATCGAACTGGGTGAGGCCGACCGTGGCCGCGAAGAACGCGGTCGCCGCTCCGATGATCGTGACGACCATCAAGGCGATCGGCGCCAGTTCGAACAGCGGCGAGAGGCGGCAGACCATGAACACACCCGCAGTCACCATGGTGGCGGCATGGATCAGCGCGGAGACCGGCGTCGGGCCTTCCATGGCGTCCGGCAGCCAGGTGTGCAGGCCGAGCTGGGCCGACTTGCCCATGGCGCCGACGAACAGCAGCAGGCAAGCGGTCTCGAGGGCAGGCAGGTTCATGCCCAGGAACTCGATGCGCATCTGCGCCATCTGCGGCGCCTTGCCGAAGATCTCCTCGAAGCCCACCGAGCCGCTCAGCATCCAGACCGCGAAGATGCCGAGGGCGAAACCGAAGTCGCCGATGCGATTGACGATGAAGGCCTTCATGGCCGCTGCATTGGCCGACGGCTTGTCGTACCAGAAACCGATCAGCAGGTAGGAGGCGAGCCCCACGCCCTCCCAGCCGAAGAACAGCTGAACCAGATTGTCCGACGTGACCAGCATCAGCATGAAGAAGGTGAACAGGCTGAGATAGGCCATGAAGCGCGCGATGCTGGTGTCCTCGGCCATGTAGCCGATCGAATAGACATGGACCATCGACGACACGACGGTGACCACGATCAGCATGACCGCCGTCAGGGTATCGACCCGCAGCGCCCAGTCGACGTCGAACGTTCCCGAGCCGATCCAGGTGAAGAGCTTGACCACGATCAGCTTGCCGTTCTCCGGGCCGAAGCCGATGCGAACAAACACGAAAACCGACAGCGCCGCCGCGATCAGCAGCGCCGCGCAGGTCACGATCTGGGCTGGCCGGTCGCCGATCACGCGACAGAAAAGGCCGGCAATGGCCGCGGCGAGCAGCGGCAGGAGGACGATGAGCTTGATGGCAAGGTCCATGGTCGTACGTGTCCCTAGCCCTTCATCGCGTTGATGTCTTCGACCTCGATGGTGCCGCGATTGCGGAAGTAGACCACGAGGATGGCGAGGCCGATGGCTGCTTCAGCTGCCGCCACGGTCAGCACCAGCATGGCGAAGATCTGCCCCACGATGTTGCCCTGAAACACCGAGAACGCCACGAGATTGATATTCACCGCCAGCAGCATCAGTTCGACGCACATCAGGATGACGATGACGTTCTTGCGGTTGAGGAAAATACCCAGGATTCCGAGGGTGAACAGTACCGAGGCGACCGTGAGGTAGTGAGCGAGGCCGATGGTCATTACACCCCTCCCCGCGTCGGCACTTTGACCACCGTCATGGTCTGTTCCTTGGTACGGTTGATCTGGTCGCCGGCCTTCTGGCGACGGACACCCGGGCGGGTACGCAGCGTCAGCACGATGGCGCCGATCATGGCGACCAGGAGCACGATGCCGGCCACCTGGAATAGATAGAAGTACTGGGTGTAGAGCACGCGGCCGATGGCGCGGGTATTGTCGATCGCAAGCACCTGGGCACCTTGGGCACTAAGCCCTGCGATCGTCGTCGAGCCCGCGCCGACAATCCCCAGTCCCAGCAACATCTCGGCAAACAGAACGACGCCGATCAGCGCACCCACCGGGAAATACGTCAGGAATCCTTCGCGCAGTTCAGTCAGGTTGATGTCGAGCATCATCACGACGAACAGGAACAGGACCGCCACCGCGCCGACATAGACGATGACCAGGATCATCGCGATGAACTCGGCGCCGATCAGCAGGAACAGCGCCGCGGCATTGAAGAAGGCAAGGATCAGGAAC
>CAMDOT010000036.1 GCA_945903635.1 Rhizobium sp. Q54
TCGATGGTCGACACATGGTCCATCTGAATGGCGACGCTGAGCTTCATTCCTTCATCCTCTCGTGGCCTGTCAGTTAAGCCCGCGGCGCAGTTCCTGCAACAGGGCTGACGCGCGCTGGCGGAGTTCGGGATCGCCCCGGCCGCCGTCGATCTCGAGAAACCGCTGGAAGGCGGCAATCGCGGCCCGGCGCTTGTCGAGCCGCATGTTGAGCTGCCCGGCCTCGAACAGCAGCTCCGGCCGGTCGGGCGCGATGGCCAGCATGCGGTCGAGCGATTGCGCCGCACCGGCCCATTCCTCCCGCTTGACGAGCCGAAGCCGGACGTTGTTCTCGAGCCGCAGCAGCACCTCGCGGTCGGATACCGGATCGAAATGCGTAGAGCGCAGCTCGGCATTCGGGCCCAGCACCTGCCGCAGCAGATCGCGCAGATCTTTCGCATCGCGTACGCAGCCATCGTGGAAAGGATCGACGACGTGCCGAGCACCGTCGATTTCGACGCGGATCAGGAAATGACCGGGAAACGCCAGACCTTCGGCATTCCAGCCCTGCGCCCGGGCGACATGGAGATAGAGGATCGAGAGCGCCACCGGCAGCCCCTGCCGCCGCTCGATCACCCGCGCGAGGTCGGCGTTCTGCAGGTCGTCGTAGGTCTCGCTGTCGCCGCGGTAGGCGTAGGACTGGGCCAGCACCTCGGCCAGCGACTCAGGGCTCGCGCCGCGCCGACGGACCAGATCGGCCAGGTCGGCGGACATCGCCGCCACATGCAGACGATAAGGCGCCAGATCGACGGTATCGTCGTGGTGCAGCGCGCTCAGCGCCAGGGCAGCTTCCAGGAGATCAAGGCGCGCCCCGTCGCCGGCGCACAAATCGCGCAGGCGGGCGAGCCGCTTGCTGGTTTCCAACTCGACGCTCGACACTTCGATCCTACTCCGGGGCTTGCCAGACATCCGGCAGGTGCGTTGGCCAGACGCGCCGCCACAGCGAGCCGCTCACCAGCACCGCGTCGAAGCGCAGCGAACAGGCCGCATGGTGCGGATGACGCGCCACGAACAGGCTGGCGGCGCGCGAGACGCGGCCGAACTGACGGCCGCCCAGGGCATCGGCCGCCGTAGAGGCATCGGCACGGGCTTTCACCTCGACGAAGGCCAGCAGGTTGCCGCGACGGGCCACGATGTCGATCTCACCCAGCCTGGTCTTGTAGCGCCGGGCGAGAATGGAATAGCCCGCCAGGCGCAGACGCCAGACCGCGCGCCATTCGGCGGCATGGCCGAGGCGATGCGCCTTCTGTCGGGCCGCGACGGTCACGACGAGGCCTCGCGCTTCAGTTCGAGGGCGCGGGCATAGACGTCCCGGCGTTTCAGGCCAAACCGCGCCGCCACTTCGGACGCCGCATCCTTGATCGACGCACCCGCCATCGCCGTGCGCAACGCCCCGTCGAGCACCGCGCCGTCGGGCGCACCGGCCTCGCCGGGCGGCGCGATCACGATCACGATTTCGCCCTTCACATCGGGGTGCGCGGCGTAGTGGGCCGCGAGCTCGGGCAGCGGCGCGCGACGGACTTCCTCGAACAGCTTGGTGAGCTCACGCGCGACGGCGGCGGCCCGGTCGCCCAAAAGGTCGGCGAGGTCGACGAGCGATTCCGGCAGCCGATGCGGCGCCTCGAAGAACACCAGGGTCGCCGGCATGCTCGCCACCGCCCCGATGGCGCGGCGGCGGTCGCCTTCGCGGGCGGGCAGGAAGCCGCCGAAATAGAAACGGTCGGTCGGCAGGCCCGACAGCGCCAGCGCCATCGGCACCGCCGAGGGGCCGGGTGCCGAGGTGACGGCGTGGCCGCCGGCGATGGCGGCCTGGACGAGGCGATAGCCGGGATCGGAGATCAGCGGCATGCCGGCATCGGACACCAGCGCCACCCGCTTGCCCGCGGCCAGGGCGCGCACGATGCGCGGTTCGGCGAGGTCCTGCGTGGCGTCGCTGTAGGCGACGGTGGGGACCGAAATGCCGTAGTGGCTGGCCAGCTTGGCGAACACGCGGGTGTCCTCGCAGGCGACGAGATCGGCGGCCCTCAGCACATCGAGGGCACGCAACGTTATGTCGCCAAGATTGCCGATCGGTGTGGCAACAATATGCAGTCCAGGTGCCAGCGGTGGTTTACGCCGGGCTTGCCCCCCGGTAGCTTGGCCCCCGCTAGCTTGGCCGTCATTAGCTTCCAACTGTTCGCCCGCACTCATTTCGATCCGTTTGCCGGAGTTTCGCGCCAATGCGCTCGTCCTTTATCGCGGTCCTGGCCACCCTCTTCCTCACGGCGGCCTGCAGCGATGCGCCCCAGACTAGCACGCCGGCCAAGCCGACCACGACTCCGCGACCCGCGACTGCTTCGACGACGACGGCGTCGGGCAAGACGCGCATCGCGCTGCTGCTGCCGCTCACCGGGCAGGCCGCGGCGATCGGCCAGTCGATGCAGCAGGCGGCCGAAATGGCGCTGTTCGACACGGGCGCCAAGGAACTTTCCCTCTCGACCTACGACAGCGGCAATACGCCAGATGCCGCGATAGAAGCCTATCGTCAGGCCCGCACCGCCGGCGGCGCCCTCGTGCTGGGGCCGCTGTTCGGCACCTCGGCCACCGCGCTGGCGCCAATGGTCGCCCAAGGCGGGGCCAACGTCGTTTCCTTCTCCAACGACGAATCGGCCGCCTCGCGCGGCGTCTGGATCATGGGTATCGCCGCCCCGCCGCAGGTCCGCCGCGTCGTCGATCAGGCGATCGATGCCGGCATCCGGCGCTTCGCCACCTTCGCGCCGCAGACCCCCTATGGCGAGCAGATGGCGCGCACGCTGGAAAGCCATGTCGCCGTGCGCGGCGGCACCGTGGTCGCGGCCGAACTCTACGACGCCAGCAGCGCCGATCTCATGACCGCGGCCAAGCGGCTCGCCAGTGAGATAAAGGGCGACGGCAAGCTCGCGGTGCTGGTGCCGGTGGCGCCGCCCCGGCTCTCGACCGTGCTCTCCACGCTGGGGGCGGCCGGCCTCGACAAGGCCACGGTGCAGTTCATCGGCACCGGCGTCTGGGACGTGCCCGGCATCGGCGCCGACACCATGCTGCGCGGCGCCTGGTATGCCGCGCCGGATCCCGCCCGGCGCGCCGACTTCGAGCGCCGGTTCGTGACGACCTATGGCCGCCCGCCGCATCGCCTGGCCACGCTCGCCTACGACGGCGTGGCGCTGGCGGGCCACCTCGCGCGCCTGAAACCGGGCGGCGATTTCTCGGCCGAAGCGATCACCAATCCCGCCGGCTGGTCGGGCGTCGACGGCATCTTCCGCTTCCTGCCCGACGGGCGCTCCGAGCGGGCGCTGGCCGTCATCGAGGTCCAGGGCGACCGCAACGTGGTGATCAGCCCGGCGCCCGGCACTTTCCCGCCGAGTCCGGTGAACTAGTGGCCGCACTGCCTAAGGCGATTCTGTTCGATCTCGACGACACGCTGATCCGCGCCTACGCCCAGCCCGAAGAGGCGTGGACGCGCCTGCTGCATGTGTTCGCCGCCCACCTCGACGCGCACGACCCCGCAGCCATCGACCGCGTGCGCGTGGCCGTGATGGAAGAAGCGCGCGCCTTCTGGAACGACCGCGCCGAAGCGGCCAAGTGGCGGCTGAACATCCCGGGCGCCCGCCGGCTCTCGGTGCGGCGCGGCCTGGCCAAGCTCGGCCGCGAAGACGACGCGCTGGCCGACCGCATCGCCGACGCCTTCACCGAACTGCGCCGCACCGAATACCGGCTCTATCCCGACGCCCATGCCACGGTCGATGCGCTGCGCGACGCGGGCGTGCGCCTCGCCCTGGTGACCAACGGCGCCTCAGAAACCCAGCGCGCCAAGATCGAGCGTTTCGAGCTCGCTCATCGTTTCCATCACATCCAGATCGAGGGCGAGTTCGGCCAGGGCAAGCCCGAGCTCGCCGTCTACCGCCACGCGCTGGAGCGGCTCGACGTCGACCCCGGCGAGGCCTGGATGGTGGGCGACAACTACGAATGGGAAGTCGTGGCGCCGCAGCAGCTCGGCATGTGCGGCATCTGGTACGACCCGTTTGGCGCCGGCGTCCCAGCGCACGCCACCGCGCAGCCGACCCGCATCATCAAGCGGCTGTCGGAACTGGTCGAGTAGACGACCTTTCTCGGATGCGCAGCGGCACACGGAATGTGCCGCAAACCGGCGACAGCTGTGCCGCAGCGTGTGCCGCGCGGCGATGATTTGCCCGCAGCCTCAACGGCTTGCCGAAAACCTCCGGTACAACGCCGGTGTCCTTCGGGCACAGGCCCGAATCGCGGACTTGTGCCGCCTGATATCGCGGAGGCGCGCTCCATGACGTGGCGAAATCGGCTTTTCGAACACGAATCGCGTCAAATCGCGTTTTTTCGAAAACGGCCTCTGAAGAAACGCCGATGAACCGGGCCTTTCAGGCACGTCAAAAAGAACACCACCGCATCTTCGATTCTGTTCGTGTTCAGTTTGTTCGGAGTTGTTCGCTACGGGCGGCGTCGGCCATAGACCTCCGGCTGAAGCGCGCGCAGCAGGAATTGCAGCAGGCGGTTGTCGTACTCGCGGATCGTGCCCACCCGTTTGCCGCGCCGCCACAGCTCACGCTCGGTGCCGTCGCGGGCGCGGGCGATGGCGATATCGCGCAGCGTCTCGACCGCCATCGCCGCCGCCTTCTCCCAGCCGCGCGCAAACGCGGGATCGACCTTACGAAGTTCGTAGACGGTGTTGCGGCCGATGCCGGTGCGCTCCGCGGCGAAGCTCACCGAGCCGCTTTCCTCGAGGTGGCGCAGGAAAGTCGCGAGCTTTTCGGGTGTGGGCGAGGCGGCGGTGATGCGGCGACGGCGGCGAACGATCGGCGACATGGGCAACTCCCTGGACATGAACGGAGACATGAAAAAGCCCGCCGAAGCGACCTGGGAACAGGACGCGGGCGGGCCGGATGAACTCACGGATGGCGGAAGCGCACTTCCGCCAAGATAGTCAATTTCTTACCATTTTCCTGTCAAACCTGCAAATCGGTGTTTGCATGGCAGGCCATCCGAAAAGGCAAAGCGGCTGACGCGGACCTACCAGGCCATCTCGAGGATCTCCTCGATGTCTCGGGCAGCGGTGACCTGGCGAGGATTATGCCGGGTCAGGACGTCTTTCATCGTCTTCTCGGCAATGGCGGTGAAATCCCCGCGCTTGACGCCCACGGCCTGCAGCCGCGTCGGCAGCCCGAGACCGGCCACGAGGTCGGCGAGCGCTTGCGCCGCGTCGCCGTCCGGGGCCCCCAGCGCGTCGGCGATCAGCGCCTGGCGCGACGGATTGCTCGGCGCATTCCAGCGCATGACCGACGGCAGGAGCGTGCACGAGGTCTCACCATGGGGCACGCCGCAATGCGCCCCCAGGGCATGGCCGATGGCATGGCCAACGCCCACCGTCACGCCCGCGGCCGAGCCACACATCGACATGAAGGCGCCGTACTGCACCATCTCCCGTGCAGCGAGGTCCGACGGATCGCGGTGAATGGCCTTGAGGCCGGCAGAGAGCTGCCGCAAGGCGAGCGCCGACACGGCGTCGTTGTAGGGATTGGATTTCAGCGACGCCAGCCGCTCGGCCGCGTGATCCACGGCCTTCATGCCCGTCGTCAGCAGCAGGTGCTGCGGCGTCTCCATCGTCATCGCCGGATCCATGATGACGACCTGGGGGATCATCATGGGATTGCCGAACGGCTCCTTCACGCCCCGCGCCGGATCCGAGGCACCACCGAACCAGGTGAATTCGGCGGCCGACAGCGTCGTCGGAATGGCGATGACGCGGATCCAGCGATCGGCGTCGGCTGGCCGGGTCGACGGATCGCTGCGGCCCCGCCCGCTGTACTCGCTGAGGCCAACCGGATCGCGGATATCGTGGCGCAGGCAGAGCTGCATGACCTTGGCCGCGTCGATCACCGATCCACCGCCGACGGCCACGAGCAGGTCGGCGCCGGCCGCGCGCGCCGCCTCCGCGCCCTTGATGACGCACTGCCGGGGACCGTGGGCCGTCACCTCGCTGAAACAGCCGGCATAGCGCTCGCCGAGACCTGCCGCGAAACCCGCCAGCAGCTTCGACGACGCCAGCGATCTGTTGGTGACGACGAGCACCCGGCGCCGCTCCAGCCGGCTCACCTCTTCGGCCAGGGCCGCCACCGCCGGCTGCCCGTAGACGACCCGCTCCATCATGAGAAATCGATGCATTCCTGGTCCCGTCATGGTCTCTTCCCGTCTCGAGTCGAATAAGTTATTGGTCGTACCATTCTCAGCGCCAGGCCATTCTCACCATCAGGCCATTCTCAACCACAGGTGGATCGTTGGCCCGCAAGCCCCCTCAAAGTCCCACCCTCGTCTTCGAGCCGATCAGCCGTCCGCGGGCGTTCGAAGAGATCTGCGACCGTATCCGCCATCAACTCTCGGTCGGCGCCCTGCAGCCCGGCGACAAGCTGCCGGCGGAACGCGATCTGGCGAAGCAGCTCGGCGTGAGCCGCAGTGCCCTGCGCGAAGCCCTGCGCAGCCTGGAGATCGCCGGCATCGTGGTCCTGAGGAAGGGCGTCAAGGGTGGCGCCTTCATCCGGCCCGGCGACCCGAAGAGCATGACACGGGTCATGCAGGACCTCGTGCATCTGGGTTCGATCTCGCTCGATGACCTCACCGAAGCACGGCTGATGATCCAGACTGCCGTCGTGCGCATGGCCTGCGAAAGGGCGACGGCCGCCGACATCGCGGCGATCGAGAGAAACGTCGACAACACCGCGGAAATGACCCGGCTCGGCCGTCACGAGGACCGGCTCCGCTACGCCATGGAGTTCTACCGCCTGCTGGCGCTGGCCACGCGCAACGAGATCATGACCATGCTGGTCGACGCGCTGACGGAGATCCTGCTGCGGTTCCTGCGCGGTATCCAAGGGGGCGCGCCGCAGCCCGGCCTTGTCGAATCGCGCCGCCGGTTCCTGCGCCACCTGAAAGCGCGCGACGCCGCGAAGGCCTCGCACGAAATCGAAGTGCACCTCACGAAACTGCACAAGCTGCTGACGCAGTCCCATGCGCGATCGCAAGGAGCCGCCGACAGGCAACGGCCGAGACGCGTGCGGGATCAAGCGAAATCCTAACGCGGCAGGCCGAGGCCGCGCTGGGCGATCAGGCCGCGCTGGATCTCGTTGGTACCGAGCGAGATCACCCACATCAGGGAATGACGGAGCTTCTGCTCCAGCCGTCCGCGCATCGGCGCCTCAGGACTGCCCGCCGAGAGCGTTCCCGCGAGCCCGAGAATGTCGAGCGCTGACTGGCAGAACCGCTCCATCAGTTCGCCGCCGAACACCTTGGCGATTGCCGCCTCCCAAGTGGGCTCGGCGCCCTGGGCCAGGATAGTCACGGGGTTGACCGAGAGCTGCCGGCCCGCTTCGAGCTGGGCCGCATAGCCGCCGATCGTGTCGCGCACCACCGGATCGAGGCGCATCGGCCGGCCGTCGACCTCGAGGGTGCGGACGTGATCGCAGAACTCCTCGAACTGCCGGGCCAGCTTGGCGAGGATGGTGGCGCCCACGAACGCCCGTTCCGTTCCCAGGGAGCCCGTTAGTACTTCCCAGCCGCGGTTGACCTCGCCGACCAGCGCGTCAGCGCCGACGCGCACGTCGTCGAAGAAGGTGTTGCAGAATTCGCCGTCGTACATCGTCTTGATCGGCGTCCGCGTGATGCCCGGCGTATCGGTGCGGACGATGAACATGCTGATGCCGGCATGCAGCGGCTTGGAGTCCGGATCCGTCCGGGCGGCCAGCCACATGTAGTCGCCCCAATAGGTCGTCGTCCAAATCTTCTGGCCGTTGATGACCCAGCCGTCCCCGTCGCGCTCCGCCTTGGTCCGGAGCGAGGCCAGGTCGGAACCGGAATTCGGCTCGCTGTACCACATGCCGTAGACGACCTCGCCGCGCCTGATCTCGGGCAGATAGCTCTGCTGCTGCTCGGCCGTGCCATGGATCATCCAGGATGCGGCCTGGATCGGTGCGCCCGCGCGCGGCGCATCCGCGCGGTTCAATTCTTCCATCAGCGCCAGCATTTCATAGGGCGATCGTTCGAGGCCGCCGAACTTCCGGGGCCAGGTCAACGCCAGCCAGCCGGTCGCGCCCAACGCGCGGGCGAAATCGGGATCGTGCTCGCGGTGTGTGCTGGGATTTGCTTCGTAGGCGGCGCGGCGCTCGGCGGGCCAATGCTCGGCGAGCCACGACCGCACCTGCGCCCGGAAGGCATTGCCTTCCCCGCCGAGGTCGAACTCCGGCAGCCCAAGGGCCTTCTCGCCGAGATAGCGTTGGGCGAGTTCTTCCCGGGCGTGCCGTCCGCCGCCGTGGCGGGTGACATCGAGATGCACGCGCTTGAAGTGGCGCGGTGCCTCGTGATCCTCGGCGTAGCCGATCGCGCCGAACGCGTGATGCGTTTCCAACGACACCTGCCGCAAGGTGGCGTTGGCGTGGGCAAAAGCTGCTGACGTAAAAGTGCGCCAGTCGGCAATGCCACGATCATAATGCGTGGCGGCGTTATCGATCGAGAACTGCACACCCATGAGTCCCATCAGGTTGTTCGCCAGCTTGTGCTGGATGGCCTGGAAGCGTCCCACCGGCTGGCCGAACTGCTTGCGTTCCTTGACGTAGGGAATGACGAGCTCGAAGGCACGATCGGCAGCGCCCCAGGCCCGGGCGGCATGGCCCAGCCTCGAGACCGACAGCAGATCGCTGGCGACACCTGCGCCCACTGGCACGATCGTCGCTTTTGCCTCGGAGAATTCCACGCTGCAGAGGCCGTCCATCCCCATCGCCCTGGTCGGCGTGATGCGGGTCGCGGCGGCCATTTCGACAATCGCCATCGCCGCGGCGCTATCGAAGACCACGAGATGGGTGGCCGCCTGGGCGCCGTCGACAAAATGGACCTTCCCCGAGACGCACCCGTTCGCGATGTCTACTCCGCCCACGGACCGGTCGGGATCGAGGGCGCCGAATGAAACGCAGGCGCTGGCAGTTCCAGCCTGCAGCGCGGCCTGAAATGCGAGCACCCGCGCCTCCGGCGCGCCGGCCGACTTCAGGGCCAGATTGACGATCGCCGCGTCCAGCACCGGCACCGGGCAGGCGGCCCGACCCAGTTCCTGCAGCACGACCAGGATTTCCCGCAGGCCGCCGGCCGCAGCATCGGCGCCCAGCATGGCGTAGCCCTGCTCGGCGAGCACGCGCCAGATCCGCGTAAGTTCGCCGGGCTGCCCGGCGAGGCCAACCGCCTTGTCGGCCGGCCAATGCTGCTTCAGGAGGCCGCGGACGGCATCGCGCAGCATCGTCCGCTCCTGGTCGCTCGGAAAATCGACGTGTGAATCCATGGTCAAATCCTTCCCGGGGATCAGAAATTAATTGGTCGGACCATTTGTATCAAGGGCCATATAGGGGAATTTCTGGCTCCACGGGGCTTTGATAGTTATGGTCTGACCTTTATAAGAAAAGCCGACGGCAAACCAAGATACTTTCCGGGAGCGGCGCTCGATGACCGACTATTCGAACTACGAATGCCTCAAGGTGGAGGTCGCCAACAGGCTGGCGACGGTCACGTTCAACCGGCCCGACGCCTATCACGCGATGAACCAAGAGTTCATCGCCGAACTCCGCCACATCTGGTTCGACCTGTCGGAGGACCGCGCGGTCAACGCCATCCTGCTCCGGAGCTCAGGGCGCTTCTTCAGTGTCGGCGGCGACGTCAAGGCGATGTCGGCCCGGCCGGGCGGCGATTTCCTCAAGGAAGGCGAGATGCACGATCCGGCGCGCAGCCGGCGGCTGGTCTTCAACCTCCTCGAACTCGACAAGCCGATCGTCTGCGCCATCCAGGGCGACGCGATAGGCCTTGCCGCCACCATCGCGCTGCTGTGCGACGTGACGGTCGCCTCGCAGACCGCCCGTATCGGCGATCCGCACGCCCGCATCGGCCTGGTCGCCGGCGACGGCGGGGCGGCGATATGGCCGCTCCTGGTCGGCATCTCGCGGGCCAAGGAATACCTGATGCGCGGCACGCTGATCAACGGCACCGAGGCCGAGCGCATCGGGCTCGTCAACCATGCCGTCCCGGTCGACGAAGTGCTGCCCAAGGCCACGGCGATCGCCCAGGAACTGGCCGATGGCGCGACCTGGGCGATCCGCTGGACCAAGCTCTCAGTTAATCGCCTGCTGAAGCAGAACATGCAGACGATCCTCGACGCGTCGATGTCGCTCGAGCACGCCACGATGCACATGGAAGACCATCGCGAAGCGACCAAGGCCTTCGCCGAGAAGAGAAAGCCCAAGTTCACCGGCCGCTGACCGCGAGGGCCTTCGACATGCGCACCAAGACGACGGAGATGTTCGGCCTCGACGCGCCGATCTTTGCTTTCTCCCATTGCCGCGACGTGGTCGTCGAGGCGACCCGGGCGGGTGGCATGGGTGTGTTGGGAACGACCCGCCTCGATCCCGAACAGCTCGAACAGGAACTGCGCTGGATCGACGACCATACCAATGGCCGTCCCTATGGGCTGGATCTCGCGCTGCCCAACAAGATGGAGAAGGTCCGCGACATGGCGGATCGCGATCTCGTTCTGCCGCGTGAGCACATCGCGTTCGTCGACACGCTGCTGGCCGACGCCGGCATTCCGCCGCTGCCGTCAGATGAGCATGAAAAGCTCCATCTCGGGTCGCCGGGTTTTCGGCTGACGGCCGAAGGCGGGATGGAGCTGATCGAGGTCGCCCTGAAGCACCCGCAAATCAAGCTGGTGGTCAGCGCGCTAGGCGTTGCGCCCCCGGACATGGTCGAGCTCCTGCACGCGCACGGCATCAAGGTCGGCGCCCTGGTCGGCAGCGTCGCCCACGCGCTCCGTCAGCAGCAGGCAGGCATGGACATCCTGGTCGCGCAGGGCATGGAGGCCGGCGCCCATACCGGCAACATCGCCTCGATGGTGCTATGGCCGCAGGTCGTCGATGCCGTGGCACCCTTGCCCGTCCTGGCGGCAGGTGGCGTCGGGCGCGGACGCCAGATGGCAGCGGCGCTGGCACTGGGCGCCGAGGGCGTGTGGTGCGGCTCGATCTGGCTCGGCACCCGCGAAAGCGAACTCTCGCCCGAGATGAAGGAACGCTTCTTCGAGGCGAAATCGGAGGATGCCGTCCAACGTCGCGTCCTGACCGGCAAGCAATGCCGCATGCTGCGCAGCAAATTCACCGAAGCCTGGGAGGCACCGGGCGCCCCAAAGCCGCTGCCGATGCCCCTGCAGTCGATGCTGGTCGCCGAGGCGCGATCACGCATCGAACGGGCCCGCAACAAGGACTTCATGACCTACTACGTCGGCCAGATCGTCGGCGACATGACGTTCGAAACCTCCGTCCGGAACGTTGTGTACGAAATGCTGACGGAGCTGTCGGACACGTTCGATCGGTTCGAGCAGCAAATGAAAGAAGACTGAGGGAGGACTCCAATGAGACGCCGCAATCTACTCAAAGCGCTTCCCGGTGCGGGCCTGGCGATCAGTACCCTGTCGCGATCGGCACGAGCCCAGCAACGGATCGTCCGCATCGTTGTGCCTTACGCCCCTGGCGGCCAGACCGACGCGATGGCCCGACTGCTTGCCGTGCCGATGGACCAGATCCTTGGCTGCCGGGTCCTGGTCGACAATCGACCGGGTGCTGCGGCCTTGATCGCCACCAGGCTGGTACAGGCCGCCCCGCCGGACGGAGATACCTTGTTGTTCCACAATTCCGGGTTCGTCGCCCTGCCGATGTTGTCGAAGGCGGCGACCTACGACCCGGTCAAGGACTTCACGGCCGTCGCCATGATCGGCAACGGTCCAAACTTCCTGATGGTGAACGACAGCGTGCCGGCCCACACCATGCCCGAGTTCCTGGCTTGGGCCCGCAGCCAGACCGAGGCCATCGAGTGCGCCAACTCGGGCATCAATTCGGGTGGCCACATCTCGGCAATGCTGCTGGAGAAGCTGGCGAAGATCAGGTTGCTGAACGTGCCCTACAAGGGCTCCGCCGAGGTGACCCGGGCGCTGCTGAGCGGCGACGTGAAGATGCAGGTGAGCGTGACCACCGATTCGCTCAATCCCTACATCAAGTCAGGCAAGATCCGTCTCCTCGGCGTGGCAACGACGAAGCGGACGTCGCTCGCGCCCGATGTGCCGACAATCGGCGAATTCGTGCCGGGATACTCGATAGACGGCTGGTTCGGCATGCTGGCGCCCGCGCACACGCCGCTCGACCGGCGCGAGACGATGGCTGCCGCCCTCAAGAAGGCGCTGGAGGAACCGCTGATCAAGCAGCGATTTGCCGAGCTGTTCATGGAGATCATCTATCGGGGACCCATCGCGTTCGAAAAAGACATTGCCGACTCAGCCGTGTACTTCAAGAAAATCGTCGACGAGCTTCAACTGACGCCGATGTGACCGGCATGAGCCTGTCGTCCATGAGTCAGTCGGCCGCCAAGCCCCTCGCCGGCATCCGGGTCGTCGATTTCACCAGCATGATCGCGGGGCCCTACTGCTCCCGCCTGCTCGCGGACTGCGGCGCCGAAGTCTTCAAGGTAGAAGAACCGAGCGGCGACCACATGCGCAACGGCCGGCCCTTGCGCGGCGAGCACAGTGCCTATTTCGGCCACCTCAACTGCGGCAAGAAAAGTCTCGCGATAGACCTCAAGAAACCGGAAGGACAGGAGGTCGCGAAGCGCCTGGTCGCCGCCAGCGACATCGTGCTCGAGAACTACCGGCCCGGCGTCATGCAGCGGCTGGGCCTCGGCTATCCCGCCTTGTCGGCGGTCAAGCCCGACCTGATCTACTGCGCCGTTTCCGGCTTCGGGCAGACCGGACCGCGCGCCGGCCAGCCTGCCTATGCGCCCGTCGTGCATGCCGCCAGCGGCTTCGATCACACCCAGTTCAAGTATCAGGACGGCCAGGACCGGCCGGCCAAAACCGGCATCTTCGTCGCCGACGTGTTGGCAGCGGTCTACGCCTTCGGCGCCATCCAGACGGCGCTGGTCGGACGGCTGCGCCACGGCAATGGCCAGTTCATCGACGTGGCGCTGATGGACTCGATGATCAACCTGCTGGTCTTCGAATGCCAGGAGGCACAGTTCCCCGGCGATGCGCGCCGCCCCCTCTACGTCCCTCTGGTGACGCGCGACGGCTTCGTGATCGTGGCGCCGGTCAACCAGCGCAACTTCGAACAACTCGCCGACGCGGTGGGCCATCCCGAATGGAAGACCGAACCGCCCTTCGCCGACCACAAGACCCGTGTCGCCAACTGGGATCTTCTGATGGCCGAGATCGAGCAGTGGACACGGACGAAATCCGCCCGCGCGTGCGAAGACATCCTGATGCGGGCCGGTGTTCCCTGCTCGCGCTATCTCACCCTGTCGGAGGCGATTGCCGACCCGCAGGTCGTCGCCCGAGGCACCATGGCCTATGCGCAGGATGGCGCCGGCCGCTTCCTGGTTCCCAATCCGCCCTTCCAGTTCGCCGACGGTTCGGTGGCGATCGACGGCAGAGTTCCGGCGCTGGGCGAAGACACGCGGGATGTGCTGGAGAAGATCCTGAAAATGACAGTTGGTGAGATCGCCGCACTGGGCGAGCGAGCCGTCATCTCTCGCGTTTAAGGGGCGAATGCCGAAAGGACTCGGTCCTCAATCCTCAGGCGCGCTTTCATGCCTCGTGAACATTCACAAGGCATTGCGGGCGGGTCGAAGAAAACGCAGCACCGAAGGATTGAGGCGCCTCTACCGAAGGTCCGCCTTCACGCCATCGAGCCTGAGGCGAAGCCGCGCCACCGTGTAGCGCTGGGGGTTCCTTTTCATCTGGTTCTCCCGCCAGCTCGAACGCTGGCCCGCTGGAATGGTGCAGCTGTCCAGCTCGATCCGCGCGCGGGCGAAGAGTCCTGCTTCCATGAAGCTGAGAGCGTGGACCAGGCAGGTCTCTTCCCAGTGATCCGGCGGCCGCTGCATCTCGTCGAGCCGATTGAGGATCGCCTCGAACATCGCGTGCACTTCGACCTTCTTCTCGGCCGAGTACCTGGCCTCATCGAGGGGGCCGGTCGTCGGGAGAATATCGTCACGCTGTGTCATTGAGCTACCTGAACCCGACCTGGATGGCGACCTCGGCCGTCAGAGGGATCAGCGATTGTTTCAGCTTCCCGATCGCCGCGACCAGGGTGTCGAGCTTGTCGGGGTTGTCGGGCACGTCCTTGTTGACGTCCCGAAGGGCGCGGAAGAGATGCAGTGCATCCATTCCCGCCGGGGCGATCCGCTTGTCGATGGCCTCGCCCAGTCCCGAGGGCACTCGGAAGGGCGTGCTCTTGGGCGCAAGGTGGTCGGCCAGCTCGAGGCGCAGAAAACGATCGCCCAGCTTGCCCCGCACCTGATCGATCAGACCGGCGATGGATTTCATCTCGTCGTCCAGGCCCTCGACGTCGTCAAACATTCCGTATCCTTCCTGGGTGCCGCCGCCGACGCGTCAAGGCCGCTCGCGGTATCCCGTCGTCCTCAGCTGAAAGAGCAGGCGGCGATTCGGGCATCAGGCCCGTCTACCATCCATCATGAGCCGGCTTTTAACTGTGCCACGTAACCGGCCACGACCAACGCGGCGAACTCAGCAGGGCTGAGGGCGGGGGCTGGCATCGCGGGATGATACGCCGGAACGGGCGGGCTCGAAACCTGCGATCGACGGCTTCAGTCGACGACCCAGGTTTCGTGAGGGCCCTCGATGGCGACGTCGCCGCGTGTTTCGTGGGGCGGCACCTTGTGCATGCGATGCTGCTTCTGGTTGACCTCGACGAGGCCGTGGCCGCCCTTGACCTCCATGACCGTGCCGCCGAACGGATCGCCGTCCGGCACGCTGCCATAGAAGGTGTCGCCGCTCTGCACTCTCGGTGTTTCTGCGTCATCCACCTGGTCGCGTGCGAAAACAAGGACGCTGCCCGTGGTGAGGACCGAATTGAGCAACGTCGCCTGCCAATTCGCCATATGCCTAACCTTTCTGGGTGCCTAGCCTTTCTGGCCGTGGCCCGTGGGACGCTTGTCCTTCTTCACGCTCTTGGGGCCGCCGCGAACGGCCTCCTTGGCGATCTGCTTTGTGGAGACGGCGAGGGCGGCCTGATGCCGGCGGTCATCTTCTTTCTGGTCTTTGCTCATCGGGACAGGGCTTTGGGAGGCAGGTCGGGTGCGCGGTGTCTGGGTCATCCAGATTCAACGCCCAAACGCCTGGCACGTTGCCGATAAAAATGACTTGCCGACATCAACGAACGCGGGCGATGTCGACGAACGAGCGTGTGTACGCCCGCTACGACGTCGGCTACTCGGTCGCTTGGCCCGCCGCCTGCCCCTGCCCCGCTGTCGGTCCCTGCCCCGCTGTCTGTCCCAGTGGCGAGGCGGCAACGGCGGCGGCGCGGTCGCGCAGGAACACCGCCGCCGCCTTCTCGCCCTCGGCGATCAGGCGGTTGATGTTGTGCGAGCCGCGATCGATCTTGCCCTCGTAGTCGAGCAGGTCCTGCAGCTCCGCCGGCATTTCTATGCAGGGGATGTGGTAGGGCTTGTCGGCGTCGGTGTGGAACGACCTGGGGATGCGCACCGGCGCCTTGATGTCGAAGCGCGCCAGGAATTCCGGCCGGAAGGCATCGGCCATAATCATGTCGTTCAGCAGCTCGAGATGGCCGAGCTGCTGGAACAGCGAGATGTTGCCCTCGAGCTGGTTGCGCCGGTCGATGATCTCGCCGGGCTTCACGGGAATGGCGCGCCGCGCCGTGGGGTTGATCTTGATCAGCCAGATCTCGTCGGGGACGTTGTCATCACCGACGGACCGCGGGCGGATCAGCTCCTCGACCGGCGGATTGTCGGAGAAGAGGCCGTCCCAGTAGGCGTCCGGGCCGATCTGCACCGCCGGGAAGATGCTGGGCACGGCACAGGAGGCGAGGACGTGCTCGACCCGGATCGCCTCCTTGGTGGAGACGAACTTGGCGAGCGCACCGGTGGTGATGTTGGCGGCGCCCAGCATCAGCACCGGCCGGTGGGCGCGCGGGCCCCACTCGGCGATCTCCTTGAAATCGATATGGGCCTCGAGGAGGCCGCGGAAATCGCCAAAACCCTTGCGCTGGCCGCTGGTCATGAACTCCATCATCGACCGCATGGCGGGCGACGACGGGCTGAGCTGCAGGGTCGGCATCATGCCCGAGTTCACCATGCGCACCGAGTCGACGATGAACTGGTTGATGGCATGCTCGACCGGGCCCTGGGCGGTGTTCTCCTTCCAGAACGACATCATGCGTTCCCAGAAGGGCCGCTCGCCCTTCATATAGGAGTACCAGAGGAGCGTGGCGCAGACGGCGCCGCCCGACGTGCCGCTTATGCTGACCACGTCGAACTCCTGCCCGACCTGGGCCTCGCAAAGAGTCTTCAGCGCGCCGGCCGTGAAAGCCGTCTGGCTGCCGCCGCCCTGGCAGGCGAGCGCGATCTTCAGCTTGGCCATTCGACGTCCATCCTTCGTTGCCGACGCAACCGATATTTGTACCCCACGAACAGTTACGGTTTCGCAATGGCTTCACAAGGCTATACTCGGATCTTCAGAGCCCGGAGGCACGCATGGCGGACGACGGCAAGCTGAAGCGCAAGGTCTACGAGAAGGAACTCGCCAGGCTCCAGATCGAACTCTGCCATCTCCAGGACTGGGTCAAGGCCAAGGGCGAGCGCATCATCATCGTGCTCGAAGGGCGCGACGCCGCCGGCAAGGGCGGGCTGATCAAGGCGATGACGGCACGCGTCAGCCCCCGGGTGTTCCGCGTGGTTGCCCTGCCGGCGCCGACGGACCGCGACAAGACGTCGATGTACCTCCAGCGCTACATGCATCACTTCCCGGCGGGCGGCGAAATCGTGATCTTCGATCGCAGCTGGTACAATCGCGCCGGCGTCGAACCGGTGATGGGCTTCTGCACCAAGGAGCAGCACGAGCAGTTCCTGAAGTTCTGCCCCAACGTCGAGCGCTTCATCCAGGGCGGCGGCATCCGGCTGCTGAAGCTCTGGCTGGAAGTCGGCCAGAAGGAGCAGACGAAGCGCTTCATGGCGCGCGTCGACGATCCGGTGCGGCAGTGGAAGCTCAGCCCGATGGATATCAAGTCGTACGACCGCTGGTACGACTATTCCCGGGCGCGCGACCTGATGCTGAAGCATACCGACACCGACGACGCGCCGTGGCACATCGTGCGCACCGACGACAAGCGGCGCGGCCGGCTGAACGCGATCTCGCACCTCCTGGCGAGCATTCCCTACAAGCGGATCGACAAGGACAAGGCGAAGCTGCCGAAGCGCTCCGACAAGAAGAAGTACGACGACCAGGTCACGCTCGAGGGCCGCCGCTTCGTCGAGGAGTTGTTCTAGGGACCAGGGAGACAGGCCATGGCCAAGCTGCTGAGTGTCAAGGAACTGCAGGCAAAGATCGCGCTCGCCGAAGGCGCCAAGGCCTCGGCCGCGATGAAGCGCATGGAGGCGGAGGAGCGCCACAAGGCCGAACTGCTCGAACGGCTCGCCAAGCCCTCCGGCCTCAGCGACGACGCGGTCATGGAGAAGGCTTCCATCCTGATCGAACACGCGGTCGAGAACGGCCTGATGTCGGTGCAGGTGTTCCGCTTCCCGCACACGATCTGCACGGACAATGGCCGCGCCATCAACCAGGGCGAAGCCGGGTGGGAGACGACGCTCACCGGCATCCCGAAGGAGATCTACGATTTCTGGAAACGCCAGCTCCAGGAGCGCGGCTATCACATTCGCTACGAGATCATCGACTACCCGGGCGGCATGCCCGGCGACGTCGGCGTCTTCCTGAGCTGGGGCTGATCCAGCGCGGCGACACTCCGGGGGGAGGATACGATGCGGACATTGCGTGGCGTGCTGGCCGAAGCACCGTTGGCGTGGCTGCTGTTCGCCGTTCCGGTGGCCGCGTGGATGCATCACAGCCGGCCCGACAACCCCCTGCTGGTCTTCATACTGGCCTGCGTCGCCATCATTCCGTTGGCGGGCCTGCTGGGGCTTGCCACCGAGAAGCTGGCGGCGCGCGTCGGCGAAGGCATCGGCGGGCTCCTCAATGCGACGCTGGGCAATGCCGCCGAACTCATCATCGCCCTGGTGGCGCTGCGCGCCGGCATGCTCGACGTGGTGAAGGCGTCGCTCACCGGCTCGATCATCGGCAACCTGCTGCTGGTGCTGGGGGCCGCGTTTCTGGCCGGCGGCATGCGCCACAAGATCCAGACCTTCGCCACCGTGGGCGTGCGCCTGCAGGTCGGCATGATGGCGCTGGCAGCGCTGGCCATCCTGGTGCCGTCGATCTTCGCCACGTCGGACGTGGAAGAGCTTGCCGGCCGGTCGGTGGGCTTCAGCGTCGTCGTCTCGGTGGTCCTGCTGGCGGTCTACGTGCTCAGCCTGGTGTTCATCCTCGGTACCCACGCCGACCTGTTCCGTGGCGATGCGCCGCCCGAGGCGACCGAAGAGCACGGCATGGCGTGGACGCTGTCGCTCGCCATCGGCGTCATGGCGGTGGTCACGCTGCTGATCGTCTGGATGAGCGAGATCCTGGTCGGCACGGTCGAACAGGCGTCGCACGCGCTCGGCCTCACGAACCTGTTCGTGGGCGTGGTCGTGGTCGCGGTGGTGGGCAATGCGGCCGAGCACAGCACGGCCGTGCTCTTCGCGATGCGCAACCGCATGGAAGTCTCGCTCAGCATCGCCATCGGTTCGAGCACGCAGATCGCGCTGTTCGTGGCGCCGCTCCTGGTGCTGTTGAGCCTGGTGATGGCGCCGGCCCCGATGTCTCTCGCCTTTTCCGGCGTAGAAGTGTTCCTGGTGTTGATGGCGACCTTCATCGCCTCGGTCCTGATCGTCGACGGCAAGTCGACCTGGTTCACCGGTGTGCAGCTCATCGCCGTCTACCTGGTGATGGCGATCACCGTGTTCGCGATTCCGGCCTAGCGCCGCGTCCGGGCGTCGCGTGCCGTCTCCTGCAGGGCCTGGACGATCACGGCCGCCACGAGGCCGGTCAACAGGATGCCGGCGAGACCGATCACGGCCGCCAGAATCCGCGATATGGCACGATGCGGCACGAGATCGCCGTAGCCGATGGTGAGGCCCGTGACGAAGGTGAAATAGAAGGAGTCACCGGCGCGTCAGCCCCCGAGAACGATGGCAATGCCCACGAGCAGCGTGCCCGACAGCATCAGGACGAGGCCGGTGCGCCAGCCGTTGGCGCCGATCGAGCGCGCCCAGTAGAAGCCGACGACGAACAGCATCGCGACCTGCACGGCGTTGGCGACGCGCAGCGCCAGCAGCGGATCGGCGATCAGGAAGAACGGCACCACCGACGGCAGGGCCGATATCACCACCAGCACGAACACGGCGACGGCACTCTTAATGTCGTCCGTCGTGACGAGGGCGGACCTCGGCCCGTCGTTGGCGACGATGCCGTGCAGGCTGCGATAAAACTGCTCCCGGTCCTCGTGCCGGCCGTGCGATCCCACTGTCGGCTCCAGCGCCTCGCGGACGACCGCGAGGGCGGCGGTATCGTCGGGCGCCGACCTGATCGCCTGCATGAGGCCGCGGTTGCGGCTGCGGACGAAGGCCTTGCCCATGACATAGAGGGCGGCGTCGATGATCCCCCAGGCGATGTTGCAGCCAAGTGCGGCGAGGAGAGTCGTGCGCAGCGTCTCGCGGTCGATGGTGGCGAGCAGGCTGGCACCCAGGGTGCAGGTCAGCACCATGATCAGCCCGAACAGCACTTCGGCCAGGCTCTCGGCCGGGTCGAGGAAACGATTGAGGTACGGGATGGCGGCGACTCCTCTGCGAGATCGGGTCAGGGATCTGTGCTTACCTTGCGGCCGGGCTGGCCCAGGTTGACCACGAGCGTCAGCCAGGCGTTCCAGCCCTGCGCCCGATTCTGGCCGGCGAACTCGTAATAGCCACGGGCGCTGAGCGATGCGGACGTGTCGCCAAAGTTGAAATCGTAGCCGAGCTGCGGCCCCACGCCCGCGACGCGCGCCATGAACGGGCCCAGCGTGGCGCCGGGCCCGCTGTCTGGCGTGATCTGCTGGTAGAGATAGCCCACGACGCCGGCCAGGAAGCGTTCCGTCAGATACTTCGAGGCCGACAGTTCGAGGTGCATGCTGACGCCGCTCTGATAGGCGGTGTAGGGATTCATGAAGTTGTAGGTGAAGCCCAGGACGGCCGAGAATTCGTTGCCCGTGTCGTCGTTGTAGTAGGTGTAGCCACCGCCGCCGTCGAGCGCCCAGCGCCCCAGCCCGACGCTCGCCTGCCGGTTCATGTCGTAACCGCCGACCGGCACGTTGGCCGTTCCATACGCCATGAAATTGTGGACGCCCGAGACCCACTTCAGAGTCGCGGTGGGAAAGACATCGCCGAACGCCGTCATGGAATCGCCGCTCGAGCCCGACACGCTGGCGCCCCAGGGCGCCATCAGCGTGGCCGACACCGTCGAGCTGTAGTTGCCCCACAGCACCGTCGTGCCGAAGCCGAACTGGCCGCCCAGCACCGGCGTCTCGAAGGCATAGCTCGGCGTCACCATCATGTAGTTCGCGTTGGTGACGAGCCCCGCCTCGATGCGCCCGCCCCTGGTGAAGTTGGCGCCGCGCCCGGCGCTGGCGCCCGCCGAGTAGTAGGTCGTGTCGATCGACAGGCCGAGCGGCGCCGGCACGGCGGACTGGCTGGCATAGGAGCCGAGCAGCCAGAAGCTGGCGCCGCTTTCGTCGGCGTGCGCGGTGCCTGCAATGCCGCTTACCGCCAGCGAGATCATCGACGCCGGGAGAACAAGACGCCTCATCGATCGATGTCGACGGCGAGGTCGCAGGCTATTCGGCCGTGGCGAACCATTTGCAGCCGCGGTTCTTCTCCGTGACGGTGAGTGTCTTCGGCGTCGCTCCCAGATCGGCCACGACGTCGAGATGTGCGCCGCCCAGGGCGAGCACCGTCGCGTAGACGTTCGGCCTCACCAGCTTCATCTTGTCGTCCAGGCCGCCGGCCGCCTTCACTTCGGCCTGGCCGTTCCTGAGCGTGAAGGTGTGCACGCGGGTCAGGGTTGAATCGAAGGCAATGCAGCCCTGGATGTTGCCGGGCGCCTGGGCGAGCCGGAACCGGGCGGAAATGTCCTGGGCCAGGACGACAGACGGCAGCAGGGCGATTGCGATGACGGCAAGAGCAGCTTGCTTGAGTGATGGCATGGTCTGGCCTTTCCAATTGAGCGACGCATACGGCGATGCGACGCACCAGCTGCCGAAGCGGGCGGCCTCCCTCTCGTAACGCTTCCATCATATACCACCGCACCGTGCGGGAGGAGGCGTTTCCATGAGAGCCGTTGGTGGCTAGGCCGCCCGGTCCATTTCGGCCTGGGCAACCCGTGGCGGCACGCCGATCGCGGCGCGTTCGGCAACCGTCTTCACTTCGGCGCTCCGCCGGCCGAGTTCGTAGCGCAGGCCGGTATAGAGATTCACCGGGAACGGCATCCTCGCATTGAAGTCGATGATCAGCACGACGCGGGTCTGGTCGGTCTGGTTCTTGACCCAGTGCTCGCGCGTGTCGTCGAACACGAGAGGCACACCCTCCTCCCAATAGAAGTGGTGTCCCCCGATCTCGATCCAGCACTTTTCCGGTTCGTCCGGCACGATCAGCGGATAGTGGAAGCGGATCACGCCGGCCGCCGAGCCCCGGTGCGGCTCGATTTCCGCGCGCCCGGCCAGGATGCTGAACAGCGCCGAGTGCACGCCGGGAATGCGATTGATGGCCGCGATCGTGTCCGGCACTGCCGCGGTGTTCTGCGCGACCTCGTGGCCATAGATCTTAAGGATGAAGGTGCGCCAAGCGCGTCCCGGCACATAGAGGTCGCGCGGATGGATCTCATGCAGCGCCGGAATGTCTTCGTGGTGACTGAGCAGATACTGGAGGTCGGCCTTGATCTTGTCGTGGCTCTCCTTGAGCCCGGCCAGGACCGGAAAGGCGCCGAGTGCCTTGTCGCCGCTCAACGGCAACTTGGGCATGCTGCGTAAAATCATGTCCGACATCTTGAGGTTCAGTTTCTCAAGAGGTTCCTGGGGCACCCACAGGTGCTTGGTGAAATAGAATCGGCCCTTCTGTCCGACGCCGTTCGGTTGATCTGCTTTCATGTTGCGAGCGATGCCTCGTTAGTCTGTATCCAAATCTAGCGGCGTTTCATTCGGAAGCGCAGAAGGTGCAAGCGGTGCGAGAAGAAACCCCAGGCCGCGAACTTGAGGTAACGCTCGTAGCGCCGCGTCTGGTCCTTGCCGACCATTTCGATCGCCTTGTCGCGCTTGGCTTTCAGGTTGGCGGCCCAGATCTCGCAGGTCCGGCCGTAGTCGGTGCGGTCGTTGCGAAACAGTTCGATCTCGAAGAGCCCGTTGGCGGCGAGGATGATTTCCGGCAGCCGGGGCAGCTCCGACTCAGGGAAAATGTCCTCGACCAACGGCCCTGCGGCGACCGTGTCCAGGGGGTCGCCGTAGGCGATCGTCTGCAGCGTCATGCGGCCATCGGGCGCCAGCATGTCGCGACAGCGCGTGAAGAAGGCGCGGTAGATCTCGATCTTGGTGGCCGCATCGTCCGCCGGCTTGGTGAAATGCTCGAAAGCGCCGACCGAGATGATGGCCCCGTACGGATCGGCCGGCTTGTGATCGGCCCAGCTTTCGAGGCGGAACTCCAGCGGCATCGCCGGCTCGCTTGCCGTCAGGCTACGTGCAAGTTGCGCTTGGGCTTCACTCAGCGTCAGGCCGACGCCGCGCGCCCGCGGCGGCGCGCCCTCGGCCCTGTTACGGGCGGCGGCGCGCAGCATGGCGCCCCAGCCGCAGCCGATATCGAGCAGCGAGTCCGCCCGGTCGGCGCCGGAGTTCTGCAGATGCCAGTCGAGCTTGCGCTGCTGGGCTTCCGCCAGCGATGCGGTGTCGTTCTCGTCGCGCCACAGCGCCGATGAGTAGGTCATCGAGTCATCGAGCCACAGCCGATAGAACTCGTTGCCCACGTCATAGTGCGCCTGAATCGCGCCGGGCGATGCGCCCGTGCCGGCGGCGGTCTCCTTGGAATCCATTAAAAGCAGCTCCAGTTCAGCTCTTCCTGAAGAAGGCGATGGTGCGGTCCCAGGCGATCTGGGCATTCGCCTCGTTGTAGCGCGGCGTCGAATTGGTGTGCAAGCCGTGCTGCGCAATCGGCTTTTTTGAACACCAAATCGCGCCGAATCGTACGAAATCACGTTTTTTCAGAAACGGCCTCCGGGAAAACGCCGATAGAATGGGCCTTTCCGGCACGTCAAAAAGGACACCACCGCGTCTTCGATTCTGTTCGTGTTCAAGTTGTTCGGATTTGTCCGCTACCGTCCACTTCGGCCATAAACCTCCGGCTGAAGCGCGCGCAGCAGGAACATCAGCAGGCGGTTGTCGTACTCGCGGATCACGCCCACCCGCTTGCCGCGCCGCCACAGCTCGCGCTCGGTGCCGTCACGGGCGCGGGCGATGGCGATGTCGCGCAGCGTCTCGACCGCCATCCCCGCCGCCTTCTCCCATCCACGTGCAAACGCGGGATCGACCTTGCGCCGCTCGTAGACGGTGTTGCGGCCGATGCCGGTGCGCTCTGCGGCGAAGCTCACCGAGCCGCTCTCCTCGAGGTGACGCAGGAATGTCGCGAGTTTTTCGGGCGTGGGCGAAGCGGCGGTGATCCGGCGGCGGCGAACGATCGAGGACATGAACAACTCCTTGGACATGAACGGGGACATGAAAAAGCCCGCCGAAGCGGCCTGGGAACAGGACGCGGGCGGGCCGGATGAATTCACGGGCGGCGGAAGCGCACTTCCGCCAAGATAGTTAATTTCTTACCATTTTCCTGCCAAACCTGCAAATCTGGTTTTGCATGGCTGCCTTGCTCGCCCTCACCCCGCCGACTTGATCAGACCTTGAGCATGTCGGCGTCCATCGCGATCGAGGCCAGGACGGCGCCGTCGCGGACCAGGTCGTAGAGGTCGTAGGCACCGGCGGGAGAACCATCGAGGCCGACATCGGCATCGACCAGCGTCCAGGTGGCGGCATTGACCCCGCCCGGCCCGTCGGGGTCGTAGTTCTGCAGCGTGAGGGTGTCGCCGGCATTGCCCATCACGACCAGCGCATGATGCGAGTTGGCCGCCGGGAAGATGAAATTGTCGCCATCGGTCATCGCCGCCACGTCGGCGAAGCCCAGGGTCAGGCTGTTGTTGCCGCTGCCGGTGATGTCGATCGTCTCGATGCTGGTCACCTTGGTGTCGGCCAAGGCCGTGAAGTCGAAGCTCTGCCCGGACCCGCCCAGCACCAGCGTGTCGCTGCCACTGCCGCCGTCGATGCTCCTGAACGCAAGGTCGCCGACCGAGAGCATGTCATCGCCGGCGCCGCCGCGGAGCACATCCGCCCCGCCGCCGCCCGACAGCACGTCGTTGCCCACCCCGCCGATCAGCATCTCCGCTCCCGTCGTGCCGGTGTGGGCCACCGGCGCCGCCGAGCCGCCGAAGGCGCCGCCAAACACCACATAGGCCTCGCCGGCAAAGGCGCCGCCATCATAGCCACGCGGTGCGCCCACGATCAGGTCGGCGAAACCGTCGCCGTTCATGTCGCCCGCCGCCGAAACGCTGTAGCCGGCGCGGTCGGACGCCTGGTCGCCCAGGACAGCGAAGCCGTCCGACGGGGCGAGCCCTGTGAGGTCGATCACCGCGCGGCCCACGCCGTCGACCGTGCCGAACCCCGACTCCTTGCCGAACACGACGTAGGCCTGGCCGGCCTGGCCGTTGGCGAACGGCGCCCCCACGAGCAGGTCGGAGAAGCCGTCGCCGTTCACGTCGCCTGCCTCCGAAACACTGAAGCCGGCCCTGTTGTTGCCCGCGTCGCCCTGAATGATGAATCCATCGGCCAGGGCCACGGCCGCGAGGTCGATCACCGAACGGCCGGTGCCGTCCACCGTGCCGAAGCCCGAGGCCTTGCCGAACACGACATAGGCCTCACCGGCGAAGAAGCCGCCATCGGAGCCATACTTCGCACCGACGATCAGGTCGTCGAAGCCGTCGCCGTTCACGTCGCCCGCAGACGAGACGCTCCAGCCGGCCATATCGAACGCCGCGCTGCCCTGGATGACGAAGCCCGCGGCCGGCGCCAGAACCGTGAGGTCGATCACCGACCGGCCGGTGCCGTCGACCGTGCCGAAACCCGACGCCTTGCCGAACACCACATAAGCCTCGCCGGCACGATCGCCGACGTCGGAACCATACGGAGCACCCACGATCAAATCGGCGAAGCCGTCGCCGTTGATGTCTCCCGCCGACGAAACACTCCAGCCGGCCAGATCGCCCGCCGAGTCGCCCTGGACGACAAAGCCGCTGGCCGGGCCCAGGCTTGTGAAGTCGATCACCGAACGACCGGCGCCGTCGACCGTGCCGAAGCCCGCGGCCTTGCCGAACACCACATAGGCTTCGCCGGCATCGCTGCCGCCGTCATCGCCCCGCGGCGCGCCCACGATCAGGTCGGCGAAGCCGTCGCCATTCACGTCCCCTGCCGACGACACGCTCCAGCCGGCCCGGTCGTAGAGCCCATCGCCCTGGAGGACGATGCCGTCGGACGAGGCCAGGTTCGTGAGGTCGATCACCGCGCGTCCGGTACCGTCCACCGTGCCGAAGCCCGACGCCCTGCCGAACACCACATAACTGCTGTCGGAACCGTTCGAGCCGGCATACGGCGCACCCACGATCAGGTCGGCAAAGCCGTCGCCATTCACGTCGCCTGCCGACGAGACGCTGCGGCCCGCCTGATCGTTCGCCCCTCGGCCCGGAACGATGAAGCCGTCCGTGGGAGCCAGGCTCGTGAGATCGATCACCGACCGGCCAGTGCCATCCACCGTGCCGAACCCGGAGGCCTTGCCGAACACGACGTAGGCCTCGCCTGAAAGCCCATAGGAGTCGTCGCCGCGCGGCGCGCCCACGATCACGTCGTCGAAACCGTCGCCGTTCACGTCGCCCGCCGACGAAACGCTCCAGCCGGCATAGTCGCCCGCCGCATCGCCCTGGATGACGAAGCCCTGCGACGGTTTCAGGTTGGCGAGGCCGAACACCGCGGGGAACGACACCGCGACGTCCTGCTTGATCCGGACCTCGGCATCGCCGCTCACGTAGCGGTCATAGGTGACGGCGCCGTCGACGATCGTGCCGGCGTTGACCCATGCCGCGTCGGCGAACGACACCGCGTCGCCAGCGTTGCCGTCGATCGTGAGGACATGCACGCCGTCTTCGTTCGCCTCGGCATCGTCCAGAACCGCGAACCGATCGAGGATCAGCGTGTTGTTGCCGCTGCCGGCAATATCGATCGCCTCGAAACCAGTCACCCGCGCCGCCTGCGCGGGGTCGGTGAGGTCGAGCGTCACGCCCGAACCCGCCAGGATCAGCGCATCTGTCCCGGCGCCGCCATCCAGCAGCGTGTCGTCGAGATCACCCAGGATCGTGTCGTCGCCAGACCCGCCGGTGATGCTGTCGGCGCCGGACGAGCCGGCGATCGCGAAGCCCTCGGTCTGATTCGACAGGTTCAAAGTCGCCGCCGCCGTTAGTGTCACGTTCTCGACGTTGACGACCTGGCCGTTGCCGGTGCTGGTGAAATTCGCGCCCACCTGCAGCGTGTCGGTATCGGCGCCGCCGTCCAGCAGCGTGTCGCCCATGTCGCCCATAATCGTGTCGGTGCCAGAACCGCCGATGATGCTGTCGGCGCCGGACGAGCCGGTGATGGCGAAGCCTTCGGTCTGGTTGGCGAGATTCAGCGTCGCCGCTGCCGTCAGCGTCACGTTCTCGATATTGACGATCTGGCCGTTGCCGGTGCTGGTGAAGTTCGCCCCCACTTGCAGCGTGTCGTCATCGGCGCCGCCGTCCAACAGCTTGTCGCGCTGGGTGCCCGCGATCGTGTCGTTTCCGGCGCCGGCGCTGATCGAGTTGGGCGCCGTGCCACCGGTGATGCTGTCGGTACCGGACGAGCCGGTGATGGTGAAGCCTTCGGTCTGGTTAGCCAGATTCAGCGTCACTGCCTGGGTGAGGACCACCTGCTCGATATTGGAAATCTGGGGATCGCCAGTGCTGGTGATGCTCACCGCCAGGCTCAGCGTGTCGCTGCCGCCGCCGCCATCGACGCTCCGAAACGTGGAATCGCCGACCGAGATCGTGTCGTCGCCGGCGCCGCCACGGATCACGTCCGCTCCGCCACCGCCCGACAGCGTGTCGTCGCCAGCACCGCCCATCAGGATCTCGGCCGCCAACGTGCCGGTCTGGAGCACCGGTGCCGCCGAGGCGCCGAACGCGGCACCGAACAGCACATAGGCCTCGCCGGCATTGCCGCCGCCGTCGCTGCCACGGTAGGCGCCAACGATCAGGTCGGCGAAGCCGTCGCCGTTGATGTCTCCCGCCGAGGAAACACTCGCGCCAATGTTATCGCCCGCCGTGTCGCCCTTGATGATGAAGCCGTCGGCCGCAGAGAACCCTGTGAGGTCGAACACCGCCCGGTCCGTAATGTCCACCGTGCCGAAGCCCGAGGCCTTGCCGAACACCACATAAGCATCGCCGCCCCCGTAGCCGCCGTTGTGGCCAAACCGTGCGCCGACGATCAGGTCGGCGAAGCCGTCGCCATTCACGTCCCCTGCCGAGGAAACGCTCCAGCCGGTTCGATCATTCTCCGTGTCGCCCTGGATGACGAAGCCGGCCGACGAGGCAAGGGTCGTGAGGTCGATCACCGCGCGGTCCGTGCCGTCCACCGTGCCGAAGCCCGACGCCGTGCCGAACACCACATAGGCCTCGCCCGCCTGGCTGCCGCCGTCGCCGCCATACGGCGCGCCCACGATCAGGTCGGCGAAGCCATCACCGTTCACATCCCCCGCCGACGAAACGCTCCGGCCCGCCTGATCGCTCGCTGCGTCGCCCTGAATGATGAAGCCTTTGTCGAAGGTGAAGCTCGAGCCGACATTCGTGAGGTCGATCACCGCACGGCCCGCTATCGTCGCGCCGAAGCCCGATGCCGTGCCGAACACCACGTAGGCCTCGCCGGCCTGGCTGCCACCGTCGCTGCCACTTGGCGCGCCCACGATCACGTCGGCGAGGCCGTCGCCATTCACGTCCCCCGCCGACGAAACGCTCCAGCCGGCACGATCGAAACTCGAGTCACCCCGGACGATGAAGCCGTTCGCCGGGGCGAGGTTCGTTAGATCGACCACCGCGTGACCCGTAACGACATTGACCGTGCCGAACCCCGAGGCCGTGCCGAACACCACATAGGCCTCGCCGGCCTGGCTGCCACCGTCGCTGCCGCCTCGCGCGCCCACGATCATGTCGACGAAGCCGTCGCCGTTCACGTCCCCCGCCGACGAAACGCTGAAGCCTGCGAAGTCGCCCGACACATCGCCCTGAATGACAAATCCTGCGTCGGGCGTGAAGCCCGAGCCGGCGTTGGGAAGAACGATCACTGCCCGGCCCGTGCCATCCGCCGCGCCGAAGCCCGACGCCTTGCCGAACACCACATAGGCCCCACCGGCACCGCCGCCGCCGTCGCCATCCAATGGCGCGCCCACGATCAGGTCGGCGAAGCCGTCGCCGTTCACGTCGCCCACCGACGAAACGCTCCAGCCGGCATAGTCGTTTGCCGCGCCGCCCTGGATGATGAAGCCCTTGTCCGGCGTGAAGCTCGAGCCGACATTGGACAGGTCGATCACCGCACGGCCTGTGCCGTTGACCGTGCCGAAGCCCGACGCCCTGCCGAACACCACATAGGCCTCGCCGGCATTGGTACCGCCGTCGTCGCCATACCGTGCGCCGACAATCATGTCTGCGAAGCCGTCGCCGTTCACGTCACCCGCCGACGAAACGCTCCAGCCAGCCCAATCGCCTGCCGTGTCGCCCTGGATGATGAAGCCCTGCGACGGCTTCAGGAAAGTGAGGTCGAACAGCGCCGGGAACGACACCTCAACGCCCTGTTCGATCCGGACCTCGGCATCGCCATTCACGTAGCGGTCGTAGGTCACCGCCCCATCGACCACGCTGCCAACATTGGCCCACGGCGCCTCGGTAAACGACACCCTGTCGCCAGCATCGCCATCGACCGTGAGGACATGCATGCCGTCCTCGTTCGCCGCGACCTGGTTCAGCAACGCCAGCCGGTCGAGCGTCAGCGCGTTGTTGCCCGTGCCCGTGAGATCGATCGCCTCGATCCCCGTCACCTTCGCCGCCTGCGCCGGGTCGGTGAAATCGAGCGTCACACCCGAACCCGCCAGCGCCAGCGTGTCGAACCCGGCGGCGCCGTCGAGCAGCGTGTCGCCCATGTCGCCAACGATCGTGTCGTCGCCAGTACCGCCGGTGATGCTGTCGGCGCCGGACGACCCGGTGATGGTGAAGCCCTCGGCCTGGTTGGCGAGATTCAGAGTCACCGCCGCCGTCAGCGTCACGTTCTCGATGTTGGCGATCTGGCCATTGCCGGTGGCGGTGAAATTCGCCCCCACCTGCAGCGTGTCGGTATCGGCACCGCCGTCCAGAAGCGTATCGCGTTGGCTGCCCCCGATCGTGTCGTTGCCGGTACCGGCACTGATCGAGTTGGGTGCCGTCCCACCGGCGATGCTGTCGGCGCCGGACGATCCGGTGATGGTGAAGCCTTCGGTCTGGCTCGCGAGGTTCAGCGTCACCGCCTGGGTGAGAACCACCTGCTCGACGTTGGAAATCTGGGTATCGCCGGTGCTGGTGATGTTCGCCGCCAGCCGCAGCGTATCGCTGCCGCCGCCGCCATCGACGCTGCGGAAGGTCGAATCACCCACCGAGATCGTGTCGTCGCCGGCGCCGCCACGGATCACGTCCGCCCCGCCGCCGCCCGACAATGTGTCGTTGCCGGCGTCGCCCACCAGGATCTCCGCCGCCGTCGTGCCGGTTGTGGTCACCGGCGCGATCGACCCGCCGAGGGCGCCGCCGAACAGCACATAGGTCTCGCCGGCCCGATCGCCGCCATCGTCGCCATACGGCGCGCCCACGAGCAGGTCGGCGAAGCCGTCGCCGTTCACATCCCCCGCCGACGAAACATCAAAGCCCGCCCGATCGTCCGTCGTGTCACCCTGGACGGCGAAACCTTCCTCAGCAGAAAGTACGTCGAGGTCGATCACGGCACGGCCCGTGCCGTTCACCGTGCCGAACCCTGACGCCTTGCCGAACACTACATAGGCCTCGCCGGCGTCGTTGCCGCCGGCGTCGTTGCCTCGCGCGCCCACGATCAGGTCGGCGAAGCCGTCGCCGTTCACGTCGCCCGCCGACGAAACGCTCCAGCCGGCAAAGTCTGACGAATCGGCGCCCTGGATGATGAAGCCTGTGTCCGGCGTAAAGCTCGAGCCGACGTTCGCCAGATCGATGACCGCGCGGCCGGTACCGTCCACCGCGCCGAACCCTGACGCCTTGCCGAACACCACATAGGCTGCGCCGGCTGCGCTGCCGCCGCCGTGGGTGAATGGCGCACCAACGATCAGGTCGGCGAAGCCGTCGCCGTTCACGTCCCCTGCCGACGAAACGCTCCGGCCGGCGTTGCCGCCTCCCGTATCGCCCTGGACGATGAAGCCGTCAGCCACGGAGAGCCCCGTGAGATCGATCACCGCCCGGCCCGTGCCGTTCACCGTGCCGAAGCCCGACGCCTTACCGAACACGACATAGGCCTCGCCGGCATTGCTGCCACCGTCGTCGCCATACATCGCGCCCACGATCAAGTCGGCGAAGCCGTCGCCGTTGACATCCCCCGCCAATGAAACACTCGTGCCGGCACGGTCGACTGCCCTGTCGCCCTGGATCAGGAAACCCTTGTCCGGCGCGAAGCTCGAGCCGACATTGCTGAGGTCGATCACCGCCCGGCCCGTGCCGTCCACCGTACCGAACCCCGACGCCTTGCCGAACACCACGTAGGCCTCGCCGGCAAAGGTGCCGCCATCGCCGCCACCGAACGCGCCCACGATCACGTCGGCGAAGCCGTCGCCGTTGACATCGCCGGCCGACGAAACGCTGTAGCCGGCAAAGTCGATCTCCGTATCGCCCTGGACGATGAAACCTTTGTCGGGCGTGAAGCTCGAGGCGATATTGGCAAGGTCGATCACCGCCCGGCCCGTGCCGTCCACCGTACCGAACCCCGACGCCTTGCCGAAAACGACATAGGCTTCGCCGGCATCGCTGCCGCCGTCGTTGCCCCCGCGCGCGCCCACGATCACGTCGGCGAAGCCGTCGCCGTTCACGTTCCCCGCCGACGAAACGCTGAAACCCGCATTGTCGAAGTTCGCGTCGCCCAGAATCAAGAATCCCTGCGACGGCAAGAGGAAGGAGAGATCCATCACCGCGCGGCCCGTGCCGTCGACAGTGCCGAACCCCGACGCTTTGCCGAACACCACATAGGCCTCGCCGGCGTCGTAGTCGCCGTCATCGCCCTTCCAGGCCCCCACGATCAGGTCGGCGAAGCCGTCGCCGTTGACGTCGCCCGCCGACGAAACACTCCAGCCGGCCCGGTCGTCCGCTTGGTCCCAGCTGGGCCGGCCGTCCACTTCGTCGCCCTGGATGATGAAGCCCTGCGACGGATTCAGGAAGGTGAGGTCGAACACTGCGGGGAACGACACCGTCACGCCCTGCTCGACCCGAACCTCGGCGTCGCCACTCACGTTCACGTAGCGGTCGTAGGTGACCGTCCCATCGACGATCGCGCCGGCGTTGGCCCACTGGGCCTCGGTAAACGACACCGTGTCGCCCGCGTTGCCGTCGACCTTCAGGACATGCACGCCGTTGCCATCGGCGCCGACTTCGGCCAGCACCGCGAGCCGATCGAGCACCAGCGTGTTGTTGCCCTTGCCGGTGAGGTCGATCGCCTCGATCCCCGTCACCTTCGCCGCCTGGGTGAAATTGGTGAGATCGAGCGTCACGCCCGAGCCGGCCACGGCCAGCGTGTCGAACCCGGCCCCGCCGTCCAGCAGCGTGTCGGCGAGGTCGCCTACGATCCTGTCGTTGCCCGCGCCGCCGGTGATGCTGTCGACGCCGGACGATCCGGTGATGGTGAAGCCTTCGCTCTGGTTGGCAAGGCTCAGCGTCACCGCCTGGGTGAGCTGCACCTTCTCGATGTTGACGATCTGGAAGTTGCCAGTGCTGGTGAAGGCAGCCCCCACGCGCAGCGTGTCGGTACCGCCGCCGCCATCCAGCAGCGCGTCGTTCTGGGCGCCCACGATCGTATCGTTGCCCAGCCCGCCATCCAGCGAGTCGGCGCCGGCGCCACCGGTGAGGACATTGGCAAGCCCGTTGCCGGTCCCGGCGAAGCTGCCCGACCCGGTGAAGACAAGACGGTCGACTTCAAACCCGAGCGCGTAGCTCGACAGGGTCGTCCGGACCGTGTCGATGCCTCCGCCCGCGATCTCCATCACGGTGTCGCCGATAGCGTCGACATAATAGGTGTCGTTGCCGGCCCCGCCGGTCATGGCGTCCGCCCCGGTCCCGCCCTCCAGCGAATCGTCGCCGTCGTTGCCGCTCAGCGTGTCGTTGCCGGCGCCGCCGGTGAGGACATTGGCAAGCTCGTTGCCGGTGCCGGCGAAAGCGCCCGACCCGGTGAACACCAGCCGCTCGACTTCGGACGTGAGCGTGTAGGTCGACAAGGTCGTTCGGACCGTGTCGATGCCTCCGTCCGCGATCTCCGTCACGCCGTCGCCGGCATCGTCGACATAATAGGTGTCGTTGCCGGCCCCGCCGGTCATGGCGTCGTCGCCCAGCCCGCCGACCAGCTTGTCGTTGCCGTCTTCGCCGTTCAGCGCGTCGTTGCCGGCGGCGCCGGTGAGGATATTGGCAAGGGCGTTGCCGGTGCCGGTGAAGTTGCCCGATCCGGTGAACTCCAGACGTTCGACATTGGAGGCGAGCGTGTAGGTCGAGAGGGTCGTCTGGACCGCGTCGGTGCCCCCGTCGGCACCTTCCGTCACGGTGTCGCCGGTATCGTCGACGTAGTAGGTGTCGTTGCCGGCGCCGCCGGTCATGCCGTCCGCGCCGCTCCGACCGTCCAGCACATCGTCACCGTCCTCGCCACTCAGCGTGTCGGTGCCGGCGCCGCCGGTAAGTCTGTTGGCGAGCCCATTGCCGGTCCCGACGAAGTTGCCCAGGCCGGTGAACAGCACACGGTCGATTTGGGTGCCGAGCGCGTAGGTCGACAGGGTTGTCCGGACCGTGTCGATGCCTCCTCCCGCGATCTCCGTCACGGTGTCGCCGGCATCGTCGACGTAATAGGTGTCGTTGCCCGCACCGCCGGTCATGGCGTCCGCGCCGACCCCGCCATTCAGCGTGTCGGCAAATGCCGAGCCATTGAGGACATCATCGCCGAGCGTGCCCGTGAGCACGACTTTGCTCGTGAGCCCAATGTCTTCGACACGGACGGAATGAGCACCACCGATCCGCGAAGAGAAGTCCAGCTTGCCGCCCGCGCCTTCCAGGCGGAGGACGATCTGCGCCTCGGCTTCCAGGGGGTCCAGGCCGCCCGAATCGACCGTGATCGTGGTGAAGGTAGCGAGATCTGCAATGCTCGTGGGATCTACGATGTACCGCCAGGTAGCCGGGGCCGTGAACTGGCCGGGAACCACGAGATTTAACGCCACGGCATCGCCCCCACATCAGCACGCACGAAATCAGCCCGACTTGACCCCATCAGCGGCAGAACGGGCAGCGTGCAACTTATGCGAACGCGAAAAAGGCCCCAAAACAACCGACTGCAATTAGTAGGCTGGACTTGGTCTCGCATTGCAAGGGGAAAGGCGGCGACAGGGGCGAATTGCTCGACGAAATGCCGGCCGATCACCCTACGCCTGCATCGCCAATATCGACACGCACGACATACACTACCGACGGGTTACCCCCCCACTCGCGATGGCAGTGCAGATTTTGGCTATTTATATCTGCGCGCCGGGATCAGCGCGCTGGCGGACAGGGCGATGTCCGAGGACCCGTCGCCCTGTCCGCCGGCCTCAGGCCAGGTTCTTCTTGAAGAACGCGATGGTGCGGTCCCAGGCGATCTTGGCTTGGGCCTCGTTGTAGCGCGGCGTCGAATTGTTGTGAAAGCCGTGCTGGGTGCCGGGATAGATGAACATCTCGTAGCTCTTGTTGCCGGCCTTCAGCGCCGCCTCGAACGCCGGCCACATCGCGTTGATGCGCTCGTCGTCCTGGGCGTACTGGACCAGCAGCGGCGCCTGGATCGCGGGCACCGACGCGGTCTCGGCCGCGGCACCATAGAACGGTACGCCCGCGTTCATGTCGGCGCCCAGCGTGGCCGCCAGGAAGTTGGTGGTGCCGCCGCCCCAGCAGAAGCCGGTGACGCCGAGCTTGCCGGTGGAAAGCGGCAGCGTCTTCAGGTAGCGCGCGCTGTTGAGCATGTCGGTGCGCAGCTTGGCCGGGTCGAGGCCGGCCTGCAGCGTGCGGCCGTCGTCGTCGTTGCCGGGATAGCCGCCGACCGGCGACAGGCCGTCGGGCGCGAGCGCGAGGAAGCCTTCGAGCGCCGCGCGGCGCGCCACGTCCTCGATGTAGGGGTTGAGGCCGCGGTTCTCGTGGACCACGAGGACCGTCGGGAACGGGCCGGCGCCCGTGGGCTGCACGAGGTAGCCGCGCATGGTGCCCGACGTGCCGCCCGGCGACGGGTAGGTCACGTACTTGGCCTTGATCTTGGGATCGGTGAAGGAAACCGTCTGCGCATCAGCGTAGCGCGGGAACAGCGCCTGCGCCATGGCGAGGCCGCCCACCGTCACCGCGGCGGCGCGTGCCAGGAAGGTGCGGCGGTCCATGCCGCCGTGGCAGTATTCGTCGTAAAGTTCGAACACGCGGCGATCGATCTCGCCTTGGGTAAGGGCGGGCACTTCGGTATCGGGTTGGTCGAGCATTTTGGCCTCCTGTCGATTTCGTGTTTCGTCGAGCTTAGCCCATGCGGAGAGAGCCTGAAATGTCGTCGTTTGCCCTGCCCGCATGGCGAGCATCAGCTCAAATGGCTGAAGTAGTCATTTTCATGAGGGCGCGCAGGATGCGCG